>JAZPZM010000181.1:0-14149 GCA_045544735.1 Eubacteriales bacterium | reverse complement strand
CCCTTTTTGGCAAAAATATAGTTGAAATCGTCAGCCAAGCTGAACGAAGAACTACATTACAAAAGGAGTCTTAAAATGAAGATCAAGCCTAAAAAGCCCCGAAAGCTCTGGGGCAAAAAAGCGGACGACGGGAAGGACGGTAGCAAGGACAAGGCTTACGTTGAGCGCGTTAACCGCACGGTCTATATAACTGTAGCCGTGCTTCTTATCGTGCTTGCCGTAGCGGTAGCCGCCACCTCTGCGGCTAACAAAGCCAAAAAGGACCCGCCCCCCGTCACCTCAGCGCCCGACGTTACGAGCGCGCCCATTACGACGGATCCCCCCACAACTCTCCCGCCTCGCCCCTCGGACACCGAGCCGCCCGTAACTGAAAACGCGGGTGCTGACGGCGACGTAACGGGGGATGCCGCCGAGGTCATCGAGCCCGTGCCCACGTTTATTCTACCCACCGACGACGGAATCCTCGGCGGCAAGCACGACCCCACGCTTCAGGTATTTTCGCCCACGCTTAACGAGTGGCGCGTGCATCTCGGCGTGGATATCGTAACTGCCGAGGCAGCACCCGTATACGCCGCGGCGGACGGTAAGATAGTTGCCGTAAACGACGATCCCCTGATGGGCAAGTGCATCAGCATCGAGCATAGCGGAAAGGCGTTGAGCGTTTATAAAAACCTTTCGGACACTCTGCCCGACGGCGTAAAGGTCGGCGCGAAGGTAAAGGCGGGCGACCTTATCGGCTGTGTTGGCGACGGCGCGGTGCTTGAGGTCGCGGACGAGCCGCATTTGCACTTCGAGGTGATGGTGAACGATAAGGCGGTAGATCCGCTTGAATATTTTTCAAAGAGTGCCGTTTCCATCCTGACCTCTACCGAGGACGAGGGATACGAAGGCTAAAAATGATGTGAGCCAAATGCTAAAAGCATTTGGCTCACATCATTTTTCTTTACTTTTCCCAAAGCATCAGAACGTGCGGAATGCCGTCAACGTCAAACTCGCCCTCGGATATTCTGCGAAAGCCGCAGTATTCGTAAAATTTCTGCGCGTAGGATTGCGCCTCTATGCGAATGGACTCCGCGCCGAATTTCTCTTGCGCGATCCGTATGCCCTCTGCCATTAGCGAGCTTGCAAGCCCCTCGCGGCGGCGCAGGGAGATAACGCGCCCGATCGAGCAATCGGGAAAGGACACGCCGTGCGGAAGCACGCGGATATATGCGGCAATGCCGCCCTCGTCCCGATACCAAAGGTGGTAGGCGGCTTTATCCTTGCCGTCAAGGTCCTGATATACGCAGTTTTGCTCCACCACGAACACGGCACTGCGCGCACGCAGTATCTCGTAAAGCTCGTCGGCGGAAAGCTCGTCGAATTTTTTGATTATAAGTTCCATCAGTTTTTTTGTCCAAATATTGCATGTACTATTCCATCGATCGCGGCAGCTATAACCCATACTACCCAAGTTACGTGCCACGCATCGGTGGTAAAGCTCCAAATAAAGTATACCGCGGTAGCGCACGCCCACACAGCGCCCTCAACGCTATCGCATATTTTCTTGTTTCTTGCCATTTTTTCATCAAGGCAAACACAGTTGGGGGCATATTCGGGATCGCGCAAAAGTCTTTGCATGCTTGCCCACTTAACGCCCGAAAGGACGAAAAGGAACACTGCAGAGGCGACTATGGCAAGCAAAAGACAGACCATAAGGACCGCATAAAATTCCGACAGGGTCAAAGCGACGACTATCAAGGGAATGGGGGATGCCACGCACAGGCAAACGCCGATAGTATTTAATAGAGAATGCTTTTTGCGGTAGGCGTTCTTTTTCTCATTTACCATACCTGCAACGCCGTATTCCGTTTCAAAATATACCTCGTCAAGAAACTCAAAAGGAGCGTTTGCAAATCCGCAATTTACGAAAATCGCAACTGCCGCCGTTACTACGGCAAGCAATACGCCAACGCCTATTGCAACGGCTGTGCCCTCGGACATAAGTGCTTTGTATTCCGAAAATGCTGTAAGAGCTATTAGCGGAATTGGAGAGAGTACGCACAGCATAGTAGCGAAGGCTATTTTTTTGGCGGCGTGCGCCCTTGATGCGAGATACGCGTGAGCGTCAGCAAGGCTTACCAGCTTTATCGGGGATTCCTCGGAGTCGGTAAATTCTTCATCTTCTATCTCATCTTTTACGAGATAGTCTATCGTCACCCCGAAAAGTGAGGATAGCTTCATCAGCTTTTCAAGGTCGGGGATAGTTTGCGCCGCTTCCCATTTTGAGACCGCTTGCCTTGAAACGTTCATCTTTTCAGCAAGCTCCTCTTGCGACCACCCGTTCTTCTTGCGCAGTCTGATAATTTTGTCAGCTAATATCATTTTTTGTCACCTCTGTGATGTATTCGGCTCTCACCGTGCCTATATGCTACCATAAAAAACGGTTGCAAACTACCAAACGGCGGCTTGCAATTTGACAACTCGGGGTTGCAAGTGAGATTTTTGCCTGTTTTTGAGGGATTTTCAATATAATTGATTATAGCATAATATCAAATGAAAATAAAGAGGAAAGGCGGATTTTTACAAAAAATCCGCCCAAGGCTTAATGATGGTGATGATGGTGGTGGTGCGCGTCGATTTTGAGCGTGGCGGCAGAGCATTCCACGTCCGTGCATTCCTCGTCCTCGCGCTCAAGCTCAAGCGTTGCGTGGGCGATGCCGTGTTCAAGCAGTTCTTCCTTTACCGCGCGCTTTATGGCGGCGCAGTCGCCCTCGCTTATCACGACGTGCATCGTCGCGCTGTTGTTTACGCCGTCGAAGCTGCGCACGTGGACGTGATGCACGCCCACAACGCCGTCGATGGCAAGGATGTGCTTCGTAAGCTCTTGTACGTCAATGCCGCGCGGTATCTTTTCAAGAAAAAGCTCCGCAAGGTGCGCAAAGGAGCGGCACGATTCTACGAGGATAAAAGCGGCAACGCCCATTGACAGCAAGGGGTCGATAAAGTAAAATCCCGTCAGGCGTATCACGATAGCGCCGACGAGCACCGCCGCCCAGCCGAGAACGTCCTCAAGCATATGCAGGTTTACCGCCCTTTGATTGAGCGAGCCGCCGCCGTGCGTGAAATAAGCCGCAAGAAGATTCATAATAAGTCCGAATACGGCAAATATCATCATACCGTCGGGGCGTATGGCTTCGGGATGGACGAGCCTTTCTATCGCGCGCCAGATGATGAGAAGCGAGCCGACGGTAAGTATCGCGCTCGTTATCACCGCGCCAAGCACCGAGTAGCGCGCGTAGCCGTAGGTGTACGTTGAATCGGGCTTGCCCTTGCTCTTTTTTTCAAGAAAATAGGAAATTCCGATGCTTACGGAGTCCCCGAAATCGTGTATCGCGTCGGACACGATAGCGATGCTTCCCGTAAATATGCCGCCGAAAAGCTCAAGCACCGAAAATGATAGGTTAAGTAAAAAAGCCGCCAAAATGTTTCTTTCTGTTTTCATTTTACCCCTTGACCGCGCTCACTTTTGGCTGTATAATGTATACAATACCGAACACGGTGTATGATATCATTGTATGCCGCGAAAGCGGAAAAAGCAACGGTCAAATGCGCGGCGGTGTTCGATAATGAACATTTTTCAAAAAATGTACGGAGGGGCTATGGACAGGAGGCAGAAAAAGACGAGGGACGCGATATTTTCGGCGTTTGGCTCGCTTCTTGAGCGCAAAAGGTACGAAAACATCACCGTTCAGGAGATAATCGACGCGGCAAATATCTGCCGAAGCACGTTTTACACGCATTTTGAGACCAAGGATATGCTTTTGCGCGAGATGTGCGCGGATATCTTCGACCACGTTTTCAAGGGCGGGATATGCGAGTACGGCGAGGACTCAAAAACGCTTTGCGAAAAGCTTTCGCACGTTCTGCGCCATCTTTACGATAGCCGCGGGCGCGTTATTGGGATACTTGCCTCGGACAGCGGATATATATTTATGAGATATTTTCGTGAGTATCTTACGCGGCTTTTTTGCCTGCACGCCGACGATTTTGGGGCGCGCGTGCCGCGCGACTTTCTGATAAACTACCTTACGGGCAGCTTTTCGGAGGTGCTTAAATGGTGGGTAAAGGAAAAAATGGCAACGCCTCCCGCGCAGGTGGCGGAATATTTTATGGAAGTGACCGAAACACATTGAAGGAGATAAAGATGAACGATTTGAAGGAAAATCAAAGGCTTTGCGGCTTCAGAGTTGACCGCGTGCGCGAGAAGGAGAACCTCGGCGCATTCGTCCAGATGACGCACGAAAAAAGCGGCGCGTCGCTGTGCTTTAGTGACAACGGCGAGGACAACAAGCTCTTTTGCATAGGCTTTAAAACTCTGCCCACGGATTCCACGGGCGTTTTTCACATACTTGAGCATTCGGTGCTTTGCGGCTCGGAAAAATATCCCGTGCGCGAGCCGTTCGTGGAGCTTCTTAAAAGCTCGATGAAGACCTTCCTCAACGCTATGACCTACCCCGACAAGACGATATACCCCGTGTCGAGCAGAAATACCGCCGATTTTATGAATCTCACCTCGGTATATCTTGACGCGGTGTTCGCCCCCGCTATATTGAAGGATAAAAACATTTTTTATCAGGAGGGGCATCACATCGAGCTTGACGGCGATACTCCAAGCTACAAGGGAGTAGTTTTCAACGAGATGAAGGGCGCGATGTCGGGCGTTGATGATAATATCGAGATAGTCATAAATTCGCTTTTGTTCCCGAATAATTGCTATCGCTTCAATTCGGGCGGTGCGCCCGAGGAGATCCCCGACCTCACCTACGAGCAGTTTATAAAAACCTATAAAAAGCACTATCACCCCTCAAACGCGCGGATATATCTTGACGGAGATATTCCGCTCGTCGAAACGCTCACGCTTATCGACTCGTATCTGTCGCGCTTTGATGCCGCCCCCGTCAGCCTTGATATCGAGCCATCCGTCAGCGCGCGCGTTGAGAGGACGGACTATTTCGAGGTAGCCGAGGGCGAGGACGGCGAAAATAAAGCCATTCTCACCGTCGGAAAGCTGCTTTGCGGCTTTGAGGATAAGCGCAAGCTCCTTGCCGCAAAGGTGCTTTGCAACGCGCTTGCGGACAGCAACGAAGCGCCGCTTTGCCGCGCTCTGCTCTCGTCGGGGCTTGGCGAGGACTTAAGCCTTTCCGTTTCCGACGGAATTGCGCAGACTTCGATCATTTTGCAGGTGCGCAATATGAACGATGCCGACAGCGAGAAGGTCATAGACCTTGTGCGCAGTACGGTGCGCTCGCTTATCGAGGGCGGACTTGACCGCGGTGCGCTTCGCGCGTCGATAAACCGCATAGCCTTCCGTCTGCGCCAAACGCCCGAACCGCAGGGACTTTACCGCGCAAGCGCCGCGTACGATTCGTGGCTCTACGGCGGAGACCCGATGCTCTACCTTGACAACGAGGGCGAGGCAGACGCGCTCCGCGCGATGCTCGACGGTGACGCTTACGAAAAGCTGCTTGCCGAAATGCTCCTTTCCGACGACGTGGCGATACTTCATATGCTTCCGAGCGCTACGATCGGCGCAGAGAAGCGCGAGAGGGAGGCGGCGCGCCTTGAAAAAACTCTTGCCGCTATGAGCGAGGACGAAAAGGCGGAGCTTCGCCGCGCAAATACCGCGCTCGCGCTCTGGCAACAGACTCCCGACACCGCAGAACAGCTTGCAACGCTTCCCACGCTTCCGCTCTCGCAGATAGGCGAGATGCCTGAGCTTACAAAGACCGAGGAGAGCGAGATAGCGGGCGTAAAACTGCTCTATCACCCCGTTAAAACAAGCGGAATTACCTATATTTCTCTGTATTTTTCACTTTGCGACCTTACGCTTGACGAGCTTTCATCCGCCGCGCTCCTGCCCGCGCTTTTCGGGGAGCTTCCCACCGAAAATTACAGCGTAGCGGCGCTCCAGCAGGAGATAAAGACCTATATCGGCGCTGTAAGCTACGACCTCGGCGTTCACAGCCGCGACGGAGTCGTTGACAAATGCACGCCCTGCCTTACCGTGCGCGTGAGCGTGCTTGACGAGAATATCGGCAAGGCGCTTGAGCTTATCGAGGAAGTCCTGCTTCGCACCGACCTTCGCAGTACGGACGCGATACGCGAGATAGTTTTGCAGGAGGACGAGTACGCAAAGCAAGAGGCGGTCATGTCGGGACATTCCCTTGCCGCAAGCGCGGTGGGCGCGCATTTCAGCGCGCGCGGCGCGGTAAACGAGGCGATAAGGGGATTTTCGTCCATTCGCTATTTGCGCACTCTTGCAAAGAATTTCGACGGTGAGATAGGCGCACTTTGCGACCTGCTTTGCCGCATTCAGAAAAATTCACTCTGCCGCGCAAGGCTTACGGCTTCAGTCACCTCAAGCGAGCCGAGGCGCGTTGACGCTATTATAAACGCGCTTCCCGATGGCGTAGCACTTGCCGACGGCGCGGAATATAAGACGGCTCTGCCGTATAAAATGGGAATTTCCGTGCCCGCGGGCATCACCTTTGCCGCGCGCGGATATCACCTTAGCCGTATGGGCGAAAGGGCGGGCGGCGCGCGTAACGTCGCCGACAAGATACTCTCGCTCGACTACCTCTGGAACGAGGTGCGCGTGCAGGGCGGCGCGTACGGCGTGGGTATGCAAACGGGCAGGGACGGCGTAATGCTGTGCTATTCCTACCGCGATCCCTCTCCCGTGCGCACGCTCGGCGTGTTCGGAAAAATGGCGGAGCATATCGAGGCGTTTGGCGACAGGGGCGAGGAGATCGACAAATACGTCATTTCCGCCGTCGCATCAACCGAGCCGCTTGCTACCCCCGCGGCACGCGGACACGGCGCGGATGAAAGATACTTCCTCGGCATCGGAGAGGCGGAGCTTTCGCGCCGCCGCGCCGAGATAATAGCGACGGATGCCGCCGCGCTCCGCGCTATCACGCCCAGCCTTCGCGCAATGCGCGACGAGGGAGCTGTGTGCGTGGTCGGCTTCGCCGACGCGCTGAAGGGCTGCGACGGACTTGAAATAATCGAGCTTTGATTATATAGCGCGTTACCCGATAACAGAAAAGAGGGCAGAGAATTTTACGTTCTCTGTCCTCTTTTGCTTTCGGGAAAATATAATCTTGTCGATATGCCTCGCTATGCTCGGCTCGATATATTCTCGCTTCGCTCGAATTCGATATGTTCTCCCTTCGGTCGAACTCGATATGATATAAATCCGCGATAGCGGATTTATATCGACGAGTCGTGTCCTTTAGGACACGGCTCATTCTATCGTCATATCAAGCTTGAAGCGCAGTATCTTGCGCAGGGTGTTCTTGGGGAATTCTTCGCTTCTTACCTTGACGTGACCTATCTTCTTGTAGGGCACGGCGGTGGCGTTGTATTCCTTTACACGCGCCTTGAAGTATTCCTTGATATCTTCAATGCCGTTCGTCTCAAAATATTCCTTGTCGGGATATATCTCGGCAACGATGGCGTTATGCTCAAGACCGCGCTTGCTCTGTCCCTCGTAAACGATGATGTCCACGATTCCGGGCGTTGCCGCAAGGACGTTCTCTATCTCCTCGGGGTAAACGTTCTTGCCGTTGGAGAGAATGATAAGGTTTTTCTTTCTTCCCGTTATGTAAAGGACGTTGTTCTCGTCAAGCTTTCCGTAGTCGCCCGTTCTGAAATATCCGTCCGCGGTAAGCGCGTCGGCAGTTCCCGCCTCGTCCTTGTAGTAGCCTATCATTACGTTAGGACCTTTGACGAGTATCTCGCCCTCGCCGTCCTCGTTGGGCTCGTTTATTTTTACGGTGTCGATGTCAATAACCGCACCAACGCTTCCGTGTACGATGTTTCTGCTGTGGTTTACGGCAACGAGGGGGGCACATTCGGTAATTCCGTAGCCGTTAAGGGTGGCAATTCCGATAGCGTCGAAGAATTCAACGATGTCGCGGTTTATCGGCGCACCGCCCGAAATAACGGTCTTAAGCTCGCCACCGAACGCCGCGCGAATGGAGGAAAACAGCTTTTTGCGCACGTCAATGCCGACCTTGCGAAGTCCGTTGCTGACCTTTATCATATTCTTTACGAGCTTTTCCTTGCCCTGCTCCTTGATAGTTCCCATAATGCGACGGTAGAACGTTTCAAGGTAAAGGGGAACGAGAACAAGGTGACCGGGCTTTTGCTCGCCAAGCTCCTTGAGGATATAGCGGATTCCCGACGAGATGTATATTTCCGAGCCGATAACGGCGTGACCGACGTACATTACGGTCGAGCCGTAGGTGTGGTGGGGCGGAAGAACGCCGAGCGTCTTTGCGGAATAGTCAATGTAGGGAATAGCGTCGGTAATGTCCGCAAGAATTGCATTCTGCGAGAGCATAACGCCCTTGCCCTTGCCCGTAGTTCCCGAAGTGAAAACGAGAAGCGACATTCCCAAGGGGTCGATGGGAGCGTCAAAGTAGCGTTCGGGCGAAGCGGCAAAAACAGACTTGCCGTTTTCAACGAGTGCCTCTATTCTGTTTTCCGTGCCTTCGGGTGCGCCTATGTAAACGACGGGCGCGTCAAGCGCAAGCTTTGCGGCAACAAAGCTTGCCTTTTCTGCGATATCGCAGTCGGTAATAAGATATTTCACCTCTGCCTTTACGCAGGTCTCGGCAAGGTCCTCGCTCTGCCAATCTCTGTCAAGCGGCACAAGCACCGCGCCGATGGAAAGGGTGGCGAAGTAGGTGAGCATCCAATGGTAAGTCGACTTTGCGATAAGGGCAACGTGCTTGCCCGCACAGCCCATCTCGGAGAGGCTTGCGGCGAGCGCACGCACGTCGTCGCGCAGACCGATAAAGCTTACGCGCACCACGTCCTTGTCGGAGGGGCGGTTGCGGAATGAGTAAGCGGGAGCGTCGCCGTAGGTCTTTGCCGCCCACTCGATAAGCTCACGCATATTTAAAAAACTATGTTTTTCGTGTATAAGTTCACTTTTCATAACAAAACTCCTTTATTTAAGCTTCTTGCGTTCTCATGCCGTTAAGCAGGAAGGCAAAGCTGTATTTGAAATTTTTGATCGCCTCGTGCATAGGCAAGCCGCGCCCGACGGCATCGGCGTTGTAGCCGCGGCAAAAGCACCATATGGAATAGCTCATTACCTCGGAGTCAACGTTTTGTATGTACCGTTTTTCCTTGGCGTATTCGATTATCTCGCGAATCTTCTGCATCCACCAGCGGTAGTTGTAGTCGGACACGGAATCGTTCTCGAAAACGTAATAGTTAAAGTGGTTTTTCGCGCGGTAGGAGATAACGAGGGTGTTTGCAACGAAGTCGATGACCTGCTCGAAAAAGTCCTTGTCGGGGTCGAACTCGGTCGGTATCGTGTCGCGTATTTTTTGTATCGTGTTTTTGTAAACGATATCGAGCACCTCGGAAATATTGTGAAAGCGGTTGTAAAAAACGCGGTTGGTGATAGCAAGGGATTGCAGTATCTTGCGCACGGTAAGCGCTTCGGGACCCGATGAGGTCGCGATCTTTTCGGCGGCGGAGATTATCTTGTCGGACATCTCGTCCTTTATAAGCTCGTCGGAGGAAGCGTTGGTGTCAAGTGTCGTAGAGTGCTTTGGCATATGTACCTCCCAAAATCAGCATAGTGTGTGCCGATACATTATAGCACACACTGTGCCGAGAGTCAAGAAAATTATGAAAAATTTTGCCAATTTTTGCGAATGTCCAAAAAGCACCGCCTTTTGTGATTGACATTCGCGCTTTTTTGTTATATAATAAAGCTAACGTAAATTTTTCGGAGGTAAAAATGGATAACGCAAAGCTCCTTTCCCTTAAAGAGACCGCGCGCAAGGTGCGCCTCGGTGTCCTTGAGGGTGTTCATGCCGCGGCATCGGGACATCCCGGCGGCTCTCTCTCCATCGCAGAGATTATAACGTATTTATATTTTGAGGAAATGAACGTCGACCCCGCAAATCCCAAGTGGGCTGACCGCGACCGCCTCGTTCTTTCCAAGGGACATACTGCCCCCGCACTCTACGCGGCGCTGGCAAATAAGGGTTATTTTTCCACGGATGCGCTGTCCACTCTCCGTCAGGCTGATTCCTTCCTTCAGGGCCACCCCGATATGAAGGGTACTCCCGGTGTTGATATGTCCACGGGCTCGCTCGGACTTGGCGTTTCCGCCGCTTGCGGAATGGCACTTGCCGCTAAGATAGACGGCAAGGACTATCGTACTTACGCCATCGTCGGTGACGGCGAGTCGCAGGAGGGACAGGTTTGGGAGGCAGCTATGTTTGCCGCCCATTATAAGCTCGATAACCTCTGCTTCATTCTCGACCTTAACGGCTTGCAGATCGACGGTAAGATCACCGATGTCATGAACCCCACCCCCCACGACGAAAAGTTTAGCGCTTTCGGCTGGAACGTTATTCTTGCCGACGCTCACGATTTTGAGTCTCTTGAGAAGGCGTTTGCCGCCGCGCGCGCTTTCAAGGGTAAGCCCTCCGTTATAATCGCTCGCTCCGTCAAGGGCAAGGGCGTTTCCTTTATGGAAGATCAGGCAGGCTGGCACGGAAGCGCGCCTAACGACGAGCAGTACGCCGCCGCCGTTGCAGAGATCAACTCTGCAAACTAAGAAAGGGAGGCAGAAAAATGGCTGAAAAGATTGCAACAAGAGAAGCATACGGCAACGCGCTTGCCGAATTTGGCGATAAGTACGATTTCGTAGTGCTTGATGCCGACCTTGCCGCCGCTACCAAGACTGGCATATTCAAAAAGAAATTCCCCGAGCGCTTTTTCGATTGCGGAATAGCCGAGGGCAATATGATGACGGTTGCCGCAGGTATCGCTACCACGGGCAAGACCGTGTTTGCATCCACCTTCGCTATGTTCGCCGCAGGCAGAGCGTTCGAGCAGATACGCAACTCCATCGCATATCCCCACCTTAACGTAAAGATCGGCGCAACTCACGCGGGTATTACCGTAGGTGAGGACGGTGCTACGCACCAGTGCCTTGAGGATATCGGCGTTATGCGCACGATTCCGGGTATGGCTATCGTAAACCCCGCCGACGCTGTGGAGGCACGCGCCGCAGTTGAGTGGGCTATCAATTATAAGGGTCCCGTTTACCTGCGCTTTGGCAGACTTGCAGTTCCCGTTCTCTTTAACGGTGCTGATTATAAGTTCGAGTTCGGCAAGAACGTAAGACTGCGCGAGGGTAAGGACGTTACCATTATGGCAAGCGGAACTACCGTTTCCATCGCGCTTGAGGCGGCAGAGCTTTTAGCCGCCGAGGGTATAAGCGCCCGCGTTACCAACGTTCACACCATTAAGCCCCTTGATACCGCCGACGTTCTCGCATCCGCCGCAGAAACGGGTGCTATCGTAACGGTCGAGGAGCATAACGTTATCGGCGGACTCGGCTCTGCAGTTGCAGAGGCGGTTTGTGCCGCTCGCCCCGTACCCGTAGTGCGCGTTGGCACGGAGGACGTTTTCGGACGTTCGGGCAAAGTCCCCGCGCTTCTTGAGGCTTACGGACTCACCGCCGCAAACGTCGCCGCCAAGGCAAAGACTGCTATTTCACTTAAATAAACGACCTTGATAAATTTTTCTGTTGACCTTAACGGAGAAACAAAAAGCACAAAAACCACAGATTGATTTTCTGTGGTTTTCGTGCTATAATCGGGAAGTGATCATCCTTATGCGTTTGTTAGGCAAAGGAGAAGCTTGCTGTAAAGTTCGGACGCAAATAAGGATCTGACGGAAGGAAAAACAGATGCAAAATTTTGGTTTGTCAATGTTATGGTTTTGGGTATGCTATGCAATCGTTACTTGTATTGGCATGTTACATACCATATTTAATATATACGTGTTAAAAATGAAACCGATGGACGAGAACGGTATGGGCGAAGGCTACGAAAAAACAAAGCCGTGGCATCCGCTTTATAATATCATTCTGTTTTCGTTGTTCGGTTGGCTCTATATGAACGGTCTTGCAGAGCCGACAATAACCGAAGCTTTGATTACGGGAGCAATATGGGCAGGCATTTGTATCGTCTTTGACGTGTTCGGTTGGGTGCTTATCAAGCATCCTTGGAGTTTGTCTTTCAAGGAGTTCTACGTGGACTATCAACCTTGGATAACGCTTATATATCTTGCGATATTCGCAGGCCCCACGATTGGATATTTGTTTACGCTGATCAAATGAGAATTTGGAGGAAATTGAGATTATGAAAAAATTACTAAAGAATAGAATATTCAAATCTTTGTTATTAACATTATTATTTGGCGCATTTTATGCATTGATAGCATATGTAATTGATGGATTTGTGGAAATTGATAAAGTATTGATTACAATGGCTTCTTATTTTATTGTTATGTGTGTGTTTTATTTCATTGCTCCAAAATTAAGATAAATTACAGGTCACGATAATGGAAAAAAGCCGCAATCGTCTGCTCACGCAGATGATCGCGGTCTTTATTATTTATAATGGAAAAAAGCCGCAATCGTCTGCTTACACAGACGATCGCGGTCTTTATTATTTTATTGTAATTATTCCTTCGCCGCCTTGACTATCTCGCCTACGCCGTCGATGACGTACTTGGGACGGTAGGGGAAAAGTCCGATATCCTCGCGCGCCGTAACGCCGCTGAGAACAAGCACGGTGTCGATGTTAGCCTCGATTCCCGCGATGATGTCCGTGTCCATTCTGTCGCCGATGAAGGCGGTGTCCTTCGAGGTACAGCCGAGCAGTCTTTGACCGTGGCGTATCATAAGGGGGTTGGGCTTACCGACGAAGTACGCCTTTTTGCCCGTCGCTATCTCAATGGGCGCAACGAGCGAGCCCGTTGCGGGCATAATGCCCGTTTCGGTAACGCCGACGGTGTCGGGGTTAGCTCCGATTAGCTTCGCGCCCGCGTTGATAAGGGCGATAGCCTTTTCTATCTTTTCAAAGCTATACGTGCGCGTTTCACCGACCACGACGTAGTCGGGGTTAACGTCGTTCATATATATCTTGCGGTCGTAGAGCGCCTTTGAAAGCGCCGCCTCGCCGATAACGTACGCGGTGCAGCCCGGCGCTTGCGAGTCAAGGAACTCTGCGGTCGCCATCGCGCTTGTGTAAAAATGGTCGGCGGACACCGAAAGCCCCATTCGCTCAAGCTTCATACTAAGCTCGTGGGGCGTTTTTTCGGGGCTGTTGGTCAGGAAGATAAAGTTCTTGCCCTCGGCGAGCATCCAATTCACGAACTCAGCAACGCCGTCAAGTATCTTGTTGCCGTGGTAGATAACGCCGTCCATATCGCAAATAAAGCCTGATTTGTTGATTATATTCTTCATAGATTTTCTGCCTTTCGGGGTATTACAGTTATTTTACCCCAAAAAGATAAAATTGTCAATGATTTTACGGCATAAAAAAGAGCGGAGAACAGTTTTTTGTGTCCACCGCGATTTTTACACCACACCATTTATTATTATATCACAAGTCGAAGCAAATGTAAAGAGAAACTTGTGTAGTTTTACCAAATTCTACTTATTGAATAAAAAATAATTGTAAACTTTGTATAGATTGCGTATTGCAAAGGCTGAAAATATATGCTATAATATAGACACAGGAAAGGAAGGTACAGTCCAATGTACAACTAACCCACGGTATTTCAGCAAGGTCTGAAGGCGAAAAAACGGAACGTGAGCTTTAAGGACTCAGTCCACCGCCGAGGAAGATAATTCTGAATGCCAAGAAAAAACTTTTTCGCCCTTGCAAAAAAGCAATAAAAAAACAAAGGGTATTCTCCTTAGAGAAATGAGATTTGAGTTTTAAGATTGTAGAAAAAAGCAAAGGGCAGACAGTAGAAAGAGAGGTATAAAAAAAGATGTTAGATATCAAGGGTGAAGCGAAATGACCCTTGGTTGCAAAGAGTAAGTCTTGCAATCAAGGGTCATTTCTTTTTTATAAAGGGGCTGATTTAGCGCAGAACAAAAATACAAAAATAAGTAAAGAAGAAAGACCGTTTTTTCGTCCAAAAGGATGAAGAAAGCGGTCTTTTTAGGTAGAAATCCTCACGGATTTCGATTTTTTATACGTATTTTTTAGCCGCGATTTTGCCCTCTGGCGTACCCTCGTACGCCGACGACGACAAAATCGCGACTTCT
>JAZPZM010000180.1:0-9766 GCA_045544735.1 Eubacteriales bacterium | reverse complement strand
TCCAATTTGAAATTCGAAGACTTGTCTGAGAATTTCTACCGCAAACGACACAGAAAAAGGATCTGCCTTTTTCCGCATGGATACGTGATGCTTTTTTGCGAGCATTGTTCTGCGCCGTCCACAGAAGCTCGGGCGGTTTATTTCTGTTGCACTTTCCCGGCGATCACTCGCGGCTGACGTTATCAGCTATCCTGCCCTGTGAAGCCCGGACTTTCCTCACGGTAATACCTTTCGGCGCAATACCGCGCGGCCGTTCAGCTAACTTGCTTTATTATTATATCACAAGTTAATTAAAAAGTCAATGATTCTTGAAATAGTCAAGAACGAAATCGGTAAGTCCGTCGGAGAGCCAGCCGTGCCAAGCAACTGCGCAGTTGGATTCGGGGATGATTATAAGCTTCTGACCTCTCATTCCGCCGTGGCCGTATGCGGTGTTGTTCTCGCTGATGGGGCGCAGATAAGGACGCTCGCGGACTATCTTTACCCATTCTTCGGAAAGGATCCTCTTGCCCTTGTACGTACCGTTGTTAAGGTAAACGGCGCCGAGCTTGACCATATCAATGGTGCGGATATAAAGTCCCGTCGCCCCCATTATGTAGCCCTGAGGGCAGCAGCTCCACGCTACCTCGCGGCACTCAAGCGGGAAGAAGAGCTTTTCCCAAAGATATGCCATAAGGGGCTTTCCTGCTTTGGCGGCGGCAACTCTGCCGAGAATGTAGAATGCGGCATCCGTGTAAACGAATTCATCGGGCTCCTTGATGGGATATGAAAGCGCGTGACCGAGGTAGTCAAAGCCGAAGGTATTTGCATCGTGTGTGTCGATGTCAAGGAAGCCTCCGGGGAGTCCGAGGTGGTGGCGCAGAGCCATATCAACGGTTATCTTTCTCCAAAGGGGAGACATATTTTCGGGGCAGTATTCGGCAAGAATATCGCAAATATACTCGTCGGTCTTAAGCACGCCCTCGTCATAAAGCAGACCGATGGCGGTAACAACGAACGCCTTTGCGGCAGAATAAGAGTTCTGACAGGGGTTTCCGCCGTTGATCTTGATAGCCTCGGGCTCTCCGTCGCCTTTTACTGCGGCACAGCGGTAAACGTTGATGTTGTTTTCCTTGGCAAAGTTGTAAAATTCCTCTAAAAAGTTTTGCATTTTGTCCTCCTTATATTTGCAATTCCGCGCCTGCGGAAATATAGTTTATTCTATCTTGCATAATTTCGCGCAAAAGCCCGTATTGGCTGACTCCCGTGCAATGGCAGGTGTAGTAAGTGCAAGGAAGTGCCAAAAGCCTTTTTGCGCAGGACTCAAGGCGTTTGCGACCTTCGGGCGTGTCTGGGTCGAGCTTTGTAAAATGAAATCCTCCGATGAAAATATCGGGCGAAAACCAATCAAGAATATTAAAAAGCCCTCTGTGCGAGCAACCGCTGAAAAGAACTCGCTTGCCGTTTTCCTCGATAAGCATATATTGCTCGTGCAAAAAATCCTCGTCCTGCAACGCGCCGTTTCTTTTAATTTTAAGTCCAAACGGATCAATGTTCTCTGCGGGAGCGCGAGTTTTGCCTTGAAGCAGGGTGATTCCGTCACCGAGAGAGATATCGGTATCCGTAAAAACGATCCTTTTTTCACACGAAAGCGCGGCATCAAGCCCGATGTATTTGTCGCTTGCGTTGTAATGCTCGCCAAAAGCCAAAGAACTCATATAAACGGGAGCGGTTTTGTTGGCAAGTAAAAACCGCGCAATACCGCCGCCGTGGTCGTAGTGACCGTGCGAAAGCACAGCGGTGTCGACGGATGCAAGGTCAACGGAAAGCGCCTCGGCGTTGGCGGCAAACAAGTCACTTTGCCCCATATCGAAAAGGATCTTTCGTCCCGCGTCGGTCTCTACGAACAAGCTGAGCCCATGCTCGCAAAGAAAGCCCTCCTTTGCGGTGTTTTCCGCAAGAACTCTGATACGCATCGCCCCACCGTCCTTCAAATAAACCTTATGAAAATATAATATCACAAATAAATTCAAAAGTCAAACCATAACGCTTGATATATTAAAAAATTTATGATATAATTTAAAAAAGACTACTGCGGCGAAAGCCTTTCACTCGAAATGAAGGAGAAAAATATGGCAGATAAGATTTTTGCAGAGGTAAAAAAGAATTTTGGCTTCGGTTGTATGAGGCTTCCTATGAAAAACGGCGACGTTGACTACGAGCAAACGTCAAAGATGGTCGATACCTTTATCGAGGCGGGATTTAACTATTTTGATACCGCGCACGGATACAGAGACGGAAAAAGCGAGATCGCAGTAAGAAAATGCCTGACCTCGCGTTATCCCCGCGAGGCTTACGTACTTGCAAACAAGCTCTCACCAAATTTCTTTAATTCCGAGGAGGAGATAATCCCGCTTTTTGAGGAACAGCTTAAGATATGCGGCGTTGAGTATTTTGATTTTTATCTTATGCACACCCAAAACAGAGACCTGTTCGCAAAATACAAAAAATGCCGTGCTTACGAAACTGCAATACGTCTGCGTGAGGAGGGAAGAATAAAGCACCTTGCTATCTCCTTCCACGATACCGCCGACGTGCTTGACGACATCCTGACCGCTTACCCCGAGGTCGAGGCGGTGCAGATACAGTTCAATTACTACGATTACGAGCACGATAAGGTTCAAGCAAGGCTTTGCTACGAGGTCTGCCGCAAGCACGGCAAGCCCATCATCATTATGGAGCCCGTTCGCGGCGGTGCGCTTGCCGATCTTCCCGATGAAGCCGCAAGCGTTCTTGCAGCGCTCGGCGGCGGCTCTGCCGCAAGCTACGCCATCCGCTACGCCGCAAGCTTTGAGGGCGTTTTTATGGTGCTTTCGGGCATGGGCAATATGGCAATGATGAACGACAATATAAGCTATATGGCGGATTTTCAGCCGCTTTCGGATGCGGAGCATAAAGCCGTCGCAAGGGTCACGGAAATTCTGAAAAATCAGGAGCTTATCCCTTGTACCTCTTGCAGATACTGCACCGAGGTGTGTCCGCAAGGCATAGCAATTCCCGAAATTTTCGGATTTATCAACGACAGAAGGCGAATGAAGACCAGAAGCTACGCAAGAATGATAGAGAAAACGGGCGCGCGCCCCGCATCCGAATGTATAAACTGCGGCACTTGCGAGGCAAGCTGTCCCCAGCATATCGAGATAAGAGAGTTGCTCGGCTACGCCGCAAAAACGTTTGAAAAATAACGCTATGTTCCGAGAATTAACGAGAAAAAAGCAAGCGTTGAGCCGTGAAGAATGTATAGAAATTCTTCAAAACGAGCTGCGCGGCGTTTTGTCCGTGCTTGGCGATGACGGATATCCCTACGGAATGCCGATGAATTTTCTGTACGATGACGGAAAGATATATTTCCACAGCGGCAAAAAAGGGCATAAGATCGACGCTATAAGCCGCGACGAGAGGGTGAGCTTTTGCGTTTTCGACGGCGGCTACCGCAAGGACGGCGAATGGGCGCTCAATATAAGCAGCGTTATCGTTTTCGGCAGGATGCAGGTTGTAGACGATTTTGATAAAACGGTCGATATCTGCCGCAAGCTGAGCCTTAAATTTACGGATAATCTCGACTATATCGAAAAAGAGATCGCAGGCTTTGCGAAAGCAACGCTCTGCTATGAGCTTACACCCGAGCATATGACGGGCAAGCTTGTAAACGAAGCATAAAATTAGCCACATAGACCGACTTGCTCGGTCTATGTGGTTTCTTTTTGTTTCGTTTGCCCGTATTGATGACCCCTAAAACTGAACCCCCCGGTTACTTTACTTACAAGGCGGCAGAGGATACTAATGCCTAAATAAAAAACACCGCTATGCGATTCTCTCGAATTGCATAGCGTTGTTTTTTGCGAGCCGCCGAAAGCTTTCCAAACGCGCCCGCGTAGTTTTTTACTGCGATACGTTGAGTTAATGCCGCGAGACGAGCGCGCGACGATACAAGCCAAGGGGTGAACTAAACGTTCACCCCTTGGCTTCTTAATATATGATAGTTAAATCAATTATTTATTAACTCAAATAGCTCGTAACAAATTCATCAACGTCTGCAAAACGCTTGACGCTTATTTGAGCCTGCTTATAAACTTGCTCGTATTTTTGTAAATTTCTATCAAATATTTCCGTATTATCTGCAAGAGAATTCGTATTGTATTCGTCCATAACGCGGAATGAGCCTATTTCCGTATCCTGCGCAATTTCAGAAAGCATAAACTGCAAACTGCACATATTCATAAAAGAAGCGAAAGCATTATTGTTTTTTGCAGCCTCTTCAACTTTATTGCGCCAATTGGAATACATTTCTTCGTAAGTGCCCGTCAAGGCTTCCGATGGCGCTGCTTTGTTATTTTCTTGTCTTGTATGGCTTTCCACATAAAGAATCAGAGCTTTTAGTAGATCACGCAGTTCAAAAACCTCTTTGCAGGTAACTGTTCTCTGAATCGTTTGCACGAACACCGCATCAAGCGGCAGCGCTGCCAATTCTTCAAACGTTCTTTTTGTACCACGCTTAAAATATGTTCCATAGTATATCATAACGGCATCTAATAAATAAGATATTACCTCTAAAAGGCAACCAAGCTCATCCTCAAGCTGCTTTATTTGAAAGGAGATCGTTGACTGTGGATATCCGAGTTGCTTTGCCGCCTTTGTAAAGCTACCAAACTCTGCAACATATATAAAGGTTATTAAATTTCTGAGTTCCACAATGCACATCCAAGCATCGAAAAAATAGATGGCTATCATCGAAATCATTCACTTGACTAATGACGAGAATTATTATATAATATTAGCATGAAAAACGCAAGCCATTTGACAAAAGTTCTCGAAAATACTTTTATCAAAGAAGAGGCAAGCAATTAGAATTAAATAACTCACAAAAGCTATGATGAAGAATGGTCACAGTGATCACGCATTTCAGAGAGCCGATGGTTGGTGCGAATCGGTATGTAAAAGCTATGTCCTCTCCCTTCTGAGCCGTTCACCTGAAAGCCGATTTTGGCGCATAGGGTGTCCCGTGTATGCTACGTAAGTGCATAGAGGTTGATTGACTTCGAAAAACAAAGGCGTTGATGAAGACGGAAGCTACAAGCGAATTTCACAGAGAGTCGGGGATGGTGCGATCCCGATAAATGACAGTAGATTTCTTATCCCTTCTGAGCCGGAAGTCCCAAAGGCATAAACACCCAGTAGGCGCTTCCCGTGGATGCTACGTTAGTGCATAGAAGTTGTTGGACTTCGAAGAGGCGGCGGAGCATTTCTATCCGCAATTTG
This sequence comes from Eubacteriales bacterium, assembly GCA_045544735.1. GTDB lineage: Bacteria > Bacillota > Clostridia > Oscillospirales > CAG-272 > CAG-390. The sequence continues at coordinate 4,468 of JAZPZM010000180.1, read as the reverse complement.
AGTGGTACCGCGAGTGTTTATATTTATATATGCACCCGTCTCAAAGCAGAATTTTAGGCTTTGAGGCGGGTGCTGTTTTTTTGCCCCGAAGCCGAGCATTAGCAAACAGCAAAAATTATGAAAGGCGGAGAACAAAATGCTATCTCTGGACAAAGTATTCAATGCGCAAACGGTTCTGAAAAATATCGTCCGTGAAACGAAGCTCGTAAGAGCATACGGAATAGCCCCCGAATGTGAGCTATATCTGAAGCCCGAAAACCTACAGATAACGGGCTCGTTTAAGGTCAGAGGCTCGGCGTATAAAATTGCAATGCTGACCGACGAAGAAAAGAGGCGCGGCGTGATCGCCTGCTCGGCAGGTAATCACGCGCAGGGCGTTGCCCTTGCTGCCACGAAGAACGGCATAAGATCCTTGATCTGCCTACCCGACAGCGCGCCTATCTCAAAGGTCGAGGCGACTAAGGGGTACGGCGCGGAGGTCTGTCTTGTGGAGGGCTGCTACGACGATGCCTATAAAAAATCGTTGGAGCTTAAGGATAGCGAGGGGTATACCTTCGTTCATCCCTTCGACGATGAAAACGTGATAGCGGGTCAGGGAACTATCGCGCTTGAGATCATCAACGATCTTGACAATATCGACGCTATCGTCGTTCCCATCGGCGGCGGCGGACTCATTTCGGGTATCGCCTATACCGTAAAGCAGATAAGACCTTCCATTAAGGTCTACGGCGTTCAGGTGGCGGGCGCACCGAGTATGTATAACTCGGTCAAGGACGGAGAAATCGAGTGCTTGCCCTCGGTTTCCACCATTGCGGACGGCATCGCGGTGAAGCAGCCCGGCGAGAACACCTACGCGCTCGTCAAGGAATACGTTGACGAGATCGCTCTCGTTACCGATGACGAGGTTTCTTCCGCGATCCTTGCCTTGATAGAAAAGCAAAAGATGATCGCAGAGGGGGCGGGGGCTACGTCGGTCGCGGCTGTTATGTTTGATAAATTCGACCTAAAGGGAAAGCGGGTCGTCGCCGTGGTGTCGGGAGGTAACATTGACGTCACCAGTCTATCCCGTGTGATCGACCGTGGACTTCTCAAGTCGGGACGCTCGTCAAGCCTTCTTATCGAGCTTATTGACAAGCCCGGTCAGCTTAAGGACATTTCCCGTATCATCGCCGATTGCGGCGGTAACGTAACGGGCGTTCACTATGAAAAGGGCGACACCGAAAGCGTAAACGGCTGTTTCCTCCGTATCGAAATGGAAACGAGAGATTTTGAACACGTTAACCTCATCACAAAAACACTTGGTGGTGAAGGCTTCAAATTAGTATGATTTTGAAAGGAGTTAAAACTATGAGCAACAAGATTCAAACAAACAAAGCACCGGCGGCAATCGGCCCATATTCACAGGCAATGATTGTAGGAGATCTCATTTTTACATCAGGACAAATCCCACTGAATCCCGAAACCGGAGTATTGGAGGGAAACAACGTTGCTGAGCAGACACACAGAGTTTGCAAGAATTTGGATGCGGTTTTAACCGCTGCAGGCGGTTCTCTGCAGAGTGCCGTGAAAACGGTATGCTTCCTTGCCAATATGTCGGATTTCGCGGCATTCAATGAAGTATACGCACAGTATTTTACCGAAAAGCCCGCAAGAAGCTGTGTGGCGGTCAAGGAGCTTCCCAAAGGCGCTTTGGTCGAGGTGGAAGTTGTAGCAGAAAAGGAGTAAGACGTTATGAACGAGGGAGAAACTTTAGTCGGCTGTAAGCAATGTGGCGGGCTGATGATTCAAATTCTAAGAAAGGGGTGGGGAATATGCAACTTTGCGGATCAGATATTCTTGTAAAAACCTTAATTGAACAAGGCTGTGATACCGTTTTCGGATATCCCGGCGGTCAGATACTGAACGTATACGACAGCCTTTATAAATACCAAAATGAAATAAACCACGTCCTGACCGCTCACGAGCAAGGCGCGGCACACGCGGCTGACGGCTATGCGAGAACAACAGGTAAGGTCGGTGTGGTGATCTCCACATCGGGTCCCGGTGCTACAAATCTTGTAACAGGTATTGCTACCGCATACCTCGATTCGATTCCTATGGTTGCCATCTGCGGCAACGTACCGACAACACAGATTGGAACGGACAGCTTTCAGGAGATAGACATTACGGGTGTGACCTTGCCCATCACCAAGCATAACTATTTTGTAAGCAACGTTTCTGATTTTGCAGATACCATTCGTGAGGCTTTCAGACTTGCCAAATCGGGCAGACCCGGTCCTGTGCTGATCGACGTTCCCAAGGACGTTCAGATCGCTACCTGCGAGTACGAGCCGAAGCCGCCCGTGGAGAAAGACGAACCCTTTGCCGCTAAAGACGTTCGTATCGAGGAAGCGGCGAAGATCATTAATTCTGCGAAGCGTCCCTTTATCTACTTCGGTGGCGGCGTTATCACGGCGGACGCGCAGGACGAGGTCTTATCTCTTGCCGAAAGGATAGACGCGCCCATCGGTTGCTCGCTTATGGGACTTTCCGCGATCCCGACGAACCATCCGAGATTTCTCGGTATGCAGGGCATGCACGGTCATTTCGCGTCCTCAATGTCTATGCACAACGCCGACGTCATTCTCTCTCTCGGCGTTCGCTTCAACGACCGCGTTACGGGCAACCGCACGAAATTTGCCACGGGTGCAAAGATCGTCCACGTCGACGTGGACGGCTCGGAACTAAATAAAACTGTTAACTCTGTATGCGGTTTGCGGGGCGACGTAAAGCTTACCTTGCAAAAGCTTCTGCCTCTTTTGAATGAAGGTAAAAAGCCCGAATGGATGGCAAGGGTAAACGCTTTCCGCGCCGAAGAAGAGGGCTATCTTGACAAGCGCGAGGGGCTTACGCCTCGCAGGGCGATACTGACGCTTAACAAGCATCTCGGAGATAACACCGCCGTTTGCACCGACGTAGGTCAGCATCAGATGTGGGCGGCACAAAGCCTGAGCTTCAAAACGTCAAGACGCTTTGCCTCAAGCGGCGGTCTTGGCACTATGGGCTACGGATTTGGCGCGGCGATAGGCGCGGCATACGGCACGGGCGAGCGCAGCGTTCTCGTTACGGGCGACGGCAGCTTCGGTATGAATCTTAACGAGCTTGCGACCGCCGTGAGGTACAGCGTTCCCGTTGTTGTGGTTATTATGAATAACGGCGTACTCGGAATGGTTCGTCAATGGCAGACGCTTTTCTATGATAAGCATTATTCAAATTCGATCTTGGAACGAAAGACCGATTTTGCCGCCTTTGCCAAGGCATTTGGTGCTGACGGTGAAGCCGTCGCAACGCCCGACGCGCTTGACAAGGCACTCGAAAGGGCGTTTGAAACCGAAGGACCTTATATAATCGACTGCAAGATAGACAAGGACGAGTTCGTTCTTCCCATGCTTCCGCCGGGCGGCAGTATGGACGATATCATTACGAAATTGGAGGTGGAGCTATGAACCGATACACGTTAGCGGTGCTTGTACGAAATCAGTTTGGCGTGCTGAACAGGCTCACAAGTATGTTCCGCCGCCGTCAGTTCAACATCAGCTCCATCACGGCAAGCGAAACCGAATCGGAGGAATATTCCCGTATCACCTTTGCCTTCGACGGCGAGGAAAACGGCAAGGTGCAGCTTGTCAATCAGCTCTACAAATTGCCCGACGTCTGCTCCATCAAGGAGCTGACGGCGAACAATTCGCTCAGCTGTGAGCTGATGCTCATTAAGCTCAAAAACGATCCCGCCACGCGTGATGAAATTCACGCAGCAGCAGAAGCGTTCAAGGCGGAAACCATTGACTATACCAAGGATTCCATAGTCCTTCGTGTAATCGGTAACAGCACGAAAATGGACGATTTTATCTCCCTTATGCGAGATCACACCATACTTGAGATCTGCCGTACAGGTACGGCATCCATTGAAAAAGGCAGCTCTACACTGCGTCAAAATTTAAATTTATAATCAGAAAGAGGTAATAAAAATGGCAAACAGAATTTTCTATCAGCAGGATTGCGATCTACAGAAACTGAACGGCAAGACCGTTGCGATCATCGGTTACGGCTCACAGGGACACGCTCACGCGCTCAACTTAAAGGATAGCGGTGTGAACGTAGTTGTCGGTCTTTACGAGGGTTCCAAGAGCTGGGCAAAGGCTGAGGCACAGGGACTTAAAGTTATGACAAGTGCGGAAGCCACCAAGGCAGCCGATATCATTATGATCCTTATTAATGACGAAAAGCAGGCGGCGCTTTATAAGGAAAGCATTGAGCCCAACCTCACCGCAGGCAAAACTCTCGCCTTTGCACACGGCTTTAACATCCACTTCGGCTGTATCAAGCCCCCAAAGGACGTCAACGTTATCATGATCGCTCCCAAGGGTCCGGGTCACACCGTTCGCTCCGAGTATCAGGCGGGCAAGGGTGTTCCTTGTCTGATCGCGGT
>JAZPZM010000179.1:0-13027 GCA_045544735.1 Eubacteriales bacterium | reverse complement strand
GTTTCGTTTACAAATGTTGCATTTCGCTTACAAAACTTGCGTTTCGCTTACAAACCGTGCATTTGAATTTACAAACTTGCGTTTCGCTTACAATTGTTGCACCTCGTTTTACAAATGCGACATTTCGTTTTACTATTAAGCCATACGATCTTATTATACTACTTTTTTCGCCAAATTGCAAGTATAAATGTTGAGAAAATTCAACGATCTTATAATTTGTTAAATCTTATTATAATATTAGCTTTGCCTACTGACACGAGTACTGATATACTTGCGCACATATCTATAATCAGTTTTTGAAACCATTTTATTATTTCCAAATCGTAATAAAATTTTACTGAATTCAAATTCACTGAAATCAGATTCAGTGTTTTTCAAACACTGAAAAAGTTAATTCGCCTTTTTCTTTGTTTACTGCGTATCAGTTTTAATTGCTCCAAATGACAATCTTTCTGCCAATCTCATCACACTTTTGACTGATGGTTTCAAGTTTGATTATTATTTCCACCATAAGCTCTTTTTCCGACAACTCCATCAATTGATTTCTTTCAGCATCTTCATCTTGCCTACTACTGCTATTAAACCAATTAAACATAACCAGATACTCCTTTATAGCTTTACGATTTCGTATTCTGCTCTGCTGCCTTTGACACGTTCGGCACGAAATCGTTTGCCATTTGCTTTCCAGTGAGGAAAGCTATTTGCTTTTTCCTCATTAGTATCACGATGGCAAATTTCGATATTACCGAGAATGTCACATCCACCTGCGGACAAAGGTCTTATGTGGTCAAGTGTTGGATGATAGGAGCTGTTAGGATCACCGCAAGCTGACTTTTTCATCAATCTACCTGCATAGTCGTACACATTTTCCTTGTTTCCATAAAACTCGTTCCACACATCGGTGGTTCGATACTTCGACATTTTGATTACCTCCTTTTTGATTTGTGACTATATTATCTCACAAAGTAAAGGTATCTTCAAGGAACCATGTGGTTACAAAAATAGAGGGCATCCCTAAAATGGGATGTCCTCTACTTGAACATTTGTTAGCTTTATCAGCCGCAACAGCGTTCTTTGTTTGGGTTTTCTTTTACCGCTGCAATATTGATTAACCGCCTCACGACTAACCCCTAAAGCTTCCGCAATAGTTTCGTAAGTATAATCAGATTTTTCAATGGCTCGGTATAAGAATAAACCTAACTCCGGATCAAAATTTCTTTTAGTATCCATATGCAACCTCCTGGCCTACGCCGTTGCTTCAGCACCGGAATTTGCATTGGAATTATTATATCACATTATGTTCATTATGTCAATAGCCAGGTCTGACGGAAGCGTACAGAGGTATGGAACCAATGTGACTTTGTTTTCAAAAAATTCTTCTATATAACTGAAATGGTCTGCTATGAGTCTCATATTCACCCACATAAGCATTATCTTTATTACATCTCTTTCAGAAACATCTATTGAGTCATTGTTATAATCTCCATGAATCAATGCGTTTCGGTTGACAACACCCACCTGCGGCTTTCCAACCATCTTTTGATAGTATGCATCAATTTTTCTCCAAGCTCTGATCTCCCACTCTACGTCAACTGCCCTATCAAAAAGCTCTTGGATTTTTTGAGAACGTTGGAAGCCATTTTTGAATTCTCTTGCTTTGTCCCAAAAGCCTTCTAAAACCTCTGCGCATTTTTTGTGCTCGCTTTCAAGCAATGAAAACCAGTTTCTTGCCGCAGTTCTTTGGTATCCGCTTAACATATTACACATTGCAGAATCGATATCTTCTTGTTTTCTACGCATGGATTCACCCGGCATAGATATTGTAAAGAAGGATTCAAGCAACGCTTTTGAGCTCATATAATCTCCGAAGATAAAAGAGTCCAAAACATAGTTCGTATCACATTCCTTACTAAGGAGCGGAAAGTCGGGAGTTTCTAAAAAATACATCATTACACCTTCATCTGCCAAGAAGTCCATCTTTGACATATACTCTTCGGAAAAGAAGGTCTTTCTATCATTAGCTATTTTAGCATTGAGGTTCGACAAAGCTACAAAAAATTCCAAGCAAGCTTTTCCAATTTCAACGTTCATATTCTCTGCCTCAACAAGTTGAGGAATCGTTTTCATTAGTTTTGTAATCTTTTTGCAACTGCTATCGGAATCATTTACTTCACCCCAAATTGCAAGAATCTGTTCCGCTTTTGTTTCTCTGTTCGGAAGTTCTCCTTGCAATTCTGGATAGCGGTCAAATAATAATTCCACACCCTGCGAAAACAAAATTCGCTATTTATCTTCCAATTTATAAAAGCGATTTTGCTTTGCCTCGCAAATAATATGTAATTCACCTTGTGCCTTTATAGCTTCAAGCATTTCTGGCGTCATTGATTCCTGTTGTTTCAGCAAAATCTTTGTATAAGTATCAATATCCATTTCAACACTCCACCGCGACCTTAATAACTCCGTCGCGTTTATTTTCAAACAGCTCATATGCCTCGGCGATATTTGAAAGCGGATAGGTATGTGTAATCAGCGGCTCGGAATCGAGCTTGCCCTCGGCGATGAGGGCGATGGTTTCCTCGCAGTCGCAACCGTCAACGCCGCCGGTCTTGAAGGTCAGATTCTTGCCGTACATATCGGGCAGAGGCAGAGTCTGCGCCTTGTCGTAAGGCGCCCCCACCGTGACGATTGCATTCGGGCGCGCGCACTGCCATGCAAGCTCGAATGTGTTCTCTGCTCCTGCCACCTCAAGCACCACGTCCGCGCCGCCGTGATCGCTGTTCTTGCGAACGAAATCAAGGCATTCGACCGGCGTAACCGTCAGTACATCGGGATAGTGCTCGTTCACAAACTTGATTCGATTCTCGTCCTTCTCGCATACGATAATGCGCTTGGGATTTTTCAGCATCACACAAAGAAGCGTGCAGATTCCCGTGGGGCCTGCTCCGATGATGAGAACGGTATCGTCCTCGGTTATCTCCGAAATCTTCGCCGCCCAATATCCCGTGGCGAGAACATCTCCCACAAGCAGGGCTTGTCTGTCGGTCACGTCATCGGGGATCTTGTTCAGCCCCTGATCTGCGAACGGCACGCGAACGTATTCCGCCTGACCGCCATCGATGCGGCAACCAAGCGCCCAACCGCCGTTTTTGTCGGTGCAGTTGTTGACAAATCCCTTCCTGCAGAAGAAGCACTCGCCGCAGAAGGTTTCCACGTTGACCGTGACTCGATCGCCGGGCTTTACGTGCGTGACCGCAGAGCCGACTTCTTCCACGATGCCGACCATCTCATGCCCGACCGTAATTCCCTCCACCGCTCTCGGCACGCTGCCGTGTTTGATGTGCAAATCACTCGAGCAGATGCTTGCCAGCGTGACCTTGACTATCGCATCCCTCTCGTGCTGTATCGTCGGCTTTGGTTTCTCAACCAAGCCAAATTTTCCTTTTGATATGTACGTGTAGGTTAGCATTTTATCTCCTGTTATTGTTTTTTCTCGGTGAGCTATTTATCACTCCATCATCTTAACGATACTTTCAACCGTAATTCGAATCTGTTCCTCGTTTGTAACCGTAGGCGTTCCGTCGCCGTCCTGCGCTCCGTACATGCCGAAGTATGCGTGACAGCCGCCGTCAATGACAAACTCGGTAAAATTACTCGTAAGATTGGACTTGTTCTCTTCGTATTTTTCTCGGTTCATGACCTTATCCTCGCTTCCGAAGACCGAAAGCACGGCAAGGTCGGTAGCAGACAAGTCTGCCGTGGAGTATGAGCCGAGCAAAATAAGACCTTCGTAGTCCTCTGCGTTATCGGCAAGATAGGAAGCCGCCATCGAGCCGCCAAGCGAATGACCTCCTATGTACCACTCCTCTATTTCGGGGTATTTCTCCTGTATGCCATCCGCGGCGTTCACGTCAAGCACGGCGAGATTGAACGGCATCTCCACAAGCACGCACAGGATTCCGTTCTCGGCGCACGCCTGCATCAGCGGAACGTATGCGCTATATTCCACCTTACCGCCGGGATAGAAGATAAAGCCCTTTGTAGCGCCTTCGGGTTTAAATACTATCGTTCCGTCGGACTCTTCTTTCCACGTCGTACCTTGCGGCATAAATACGCCTATCGCTTCATTATCCGCGCGGTAATAGTCGCCAAGATAGATAGCGCAAGCTCCTACGATAGTGACAAGAGCAAGAATGACGGACGTTGTGATTATAAATATCTTTCGTTTGCGTTTGTCGGATAAAAAATTCATTTCATTTTCCTCAAAGATCAACAGTAAGCGGTGTAATTCTCAGCATCATTTTTTGCGGCAGTATGGGCGTTCATATTGAAATCCCTTTTCTTTGCCTACAGCGACGCAATATTTGAACGTGCACGGGATGGCTGGGCAAAACGCCCACCCATCCCGCCTAATTATTCATCGTCCGCAATCGACATAAAGAAACTTACTGCCATCAATCGCGCGCCCAAGCGGAAACCGTAGGAAAATGCGTCGCGCTCGGTGAGGCTGTGCATCTCGTTCATGCAGTCCTCAAGCTTTTCGAGCGTTTCCGTCTGCTTTTCCGTAAAAGTCTTTTCAAGCTCGTCGCGATTTCGCGCCATCAGCTTAAGCAGTTCCTTCAAGCGCTTGTCGTCGCGCGTGCTTTGCTCGAAGGGGAGATGTTTCCGTACCATAGCTCGTCAATCGTTTTCATCACGCATCGCCTTCCACATTGCATCATCAATGATTTCCGCCGCCACGAGCTTGCCGAACCACGCCATCAGCTCCTCGCTTTCGGGACAGCCGTTCTCCTTCAGCTTTTCAAAAGCTCGCTCAAGATATTTTTCATCAACGCTCGGATAGAGTTGCTTGAATATCTTGTCCATCACCGCCACCGCCCTTCATACAGAAACGGCGGCCGCACGCCGAGCTCACTCTCGGCAATACAGTCACCGTTCTTTTTAAGTTTTTCTGGCGGATTTTTGAGTTTTTCTTTCCTCATGACGTTACCTCCTCCTGTTTGGTAACACCAACAATACCACAGAAAAGCGCGGAAGTCCAGAGGTAAATGAGTTTGTTATCAATGGAATTGTCAATTCTGACTATTCAGCATATAGTATCCCCCATGTTCTTTTGATCGATCGGTGCGATATTTCTCCATCCTTCAAGGCTTGCCTCTACCTTTTGGACGTAGCCTTTTTTGAAGAAAAAGCACTTGGATGGATCCACGCCGAACTTATCTCCCGTCAACGTCAATGCGATAGCTCGGCAACCACCGACACAATGTTTAAAATACGGGCAATTTCCGCAAGCTTCATTCTTCTGTGCAAGAGTGCCGACCGTTGTACAGACCTCCGAGAGATATCTTCCTGCTTGCAAGAGTGGCTGCAAGCCCTCTTTTTTCACATTTCCGAGGATATCATTTTTTGCCTCGTAATACCCCGACATCTGCATACACGGAAATACGTTTCCGTTAGCGGCAACGGCGATCATTCCTCTGTTGCCTCTGCAAACGGGGATGCTGTCGCGATATTCCCCAATTCCGCATTCTACTGAACGGATGCGGTATTTTTTCTCCTTGGGGAAAACGGTGAGCATTTGCCAGATATCAAGGTTCATCCGGCAGTCCTCCAAAACGTATGCCGAAACCAGCTTCAGCATTTCGTCAAAATATTCGTGAAGCTCAAGCGTTGCTCCTGCGGCATTTTGATTCCACCTCGGCACCTCTGTCGTACGGATAATACGAGTTTCCTCAACACCGATGCTGTCGAGCAGCTTCAGAGTCGGGAGCATAGAATCGAGATTCCATCTGTGCACGTTGGTTTGTGCTTTTACGCGGAATCGTTTTTTTACGCAGAGTCGGATGGCGCGAAGCGCGTCCTCCTCTGCTCCCTTTTTATTGCGAAGCCAATCGTGATGACCGATGCCGTCAAACGAGATCTTGATCAGTGGGCGACATCCGATAGCGCTCATACGGTCGAGTGCCGTCTGATCGATATAATAGCCGTTCGTGTTCAATTCCTCCACGAACATACCGCGGCGGTAGATACTCTCCAAGATCTCAAAGAAATGCTTATGCGCCATAGGCTCACCACCCGTGATGGTAAATGCGTTGATACCGCAAGCCTCTGCCTCGTCAAGCAATCTTTCCGCTTCGTCAAGGGAAAATTCACTCATCAACGGAGCGTTGTCCGAGGCATTGAAACAATGCAGACAGTTATAGTTGCATTTTCCCGTGATCATCCAATTCATCGCCGGAAAATATCGGTTATCGCACTCCCGCTTCTGCCACGGCGAAAGCTCTGCGTTCTCATCGGGCGAAACGGCAAAGACCATTCCCGACGACAAAAAACGCGTAAGTAATGGCGTTTCTTCGAGATCGTGCTTACCGTCGCAAAGCGAGAGCAGATCAAATTCTTCTTTTTTGAGTCCGATAGCGTTACGATTTTCCTTGATATAGTAGGCCCACGGCACCAGCCACCAGGATCTCAGAGCAACATTAGGATTTAAGATACAGTACATTTTACATCTCTCAGTCAATTTCAGACGTCCAAACGTTGTCTTTCCACAAGCTCGGCAAAGAACCCTTTTTTCGCGATCAATTCATCATACGTACCGTCCTCTATGATCTTACCTTGATCAAGAACTATAATACGGTCGCAGGCACGTATGGTGGAAAGCCTATGAGCGATCACGATACGGGTGCATTTTAGTTTTTCAAGCGAGTCGGAGACCTGCTTCTGCGTAAGATTATCCAGCGCAGAGGTCGCCTCGTCAAACATAAGGATCTTCGGTTTGGGTGCAATAGCACGAGCGATGGCAAGGCGTTGGCGTTGACCGCCCGAAATGCCGCCCGATCCCTCGGATATCATAGTGTGCATACCCATCGGCATATGGCGGATATCCTCTGCTATGCCTGCCATCTCGGCAGCTTCCCAAGCCTCGTCCATTGTGAGCCAAGGGGCAGAAATAACGATATTGGAATAGATATCCCCCGAAAAAAGCTTGCTGTTTTGCATCACCGTTCCGATATGGCGGCGGAGAGATCGCAGATCAAGCGTGGCAATATCCTTACCGTCGAAATACACCGCACCCTTTTGCGGTGTTTCAAAGCCGAGCATCATACGCATCAACGTAGATTTTCCACATCCGGTTTTGCCCACGATAGCAACGTACTGCCCTGCCTTGATCTTAAGAGAAAAATCATCAAGAACGTTGGGCTGCGTTTCGGTATAGCGGAATGACACGTTGTGTAATTCAATTCCGCCCGAAAGATTGGTAACGACCTGCTTCTTTTCGGATACTTCGGGAACGGCATCCAAGATAGGCTTTGCCATATCCACGATCGGCTTGATCTGTGCCACAGTCAGCGCAATACTCGCAAGAGACATAAACGCTCCCGACACCATACCGTAAGCCATATTGAACGCGTAGTAATCAGCAACGCCGATACCGCTCTTTACAGCCGCCCAATACATCACGAGCGTACCAACAAGAGAGATCGCCATATTGATAACTCCGTTGATCTTGATGAACATCGGCGGATCGTATGTATACGACGCGCCCTTGGCATACAGATCTGCCCAACGGGCAAACGCACGTTTTTCCGCACCCGAAAGCTTGATCTTCTGCACACCCGATATCATAGCATACTGCATACCGCTCTCTTTTGTCGAAAGCATCATACGTCTTTTGCTGATATGCATCTGAACAAAGGAAGATATGAGTGAGAACAGGATCGTAACAATGATAATAGCAAGCGCGGGAAGCACCAATGCGGGCGCATATGTGAATATCTGCGTGATATACACGAGTGAGAATATTGAAGTAAGACCGGTGGAAAGCAGAGTTGAAATCAACATATTGCACAAAGAGCCGATATACTGTGCTCTTCCCGAAAGCTCACCTGCGCTGTAGCTCTTAAAAAAGCTTGGCGGCAAGGACATAACTCTCATCATTGTCGCCGCTTCGACGGCGAGGCTGAGCTTGGTATTGATCCGCGCCATCAAGAGTGATTTCATCACCCCGAAAAGAAGCGTACTCACCGAAACGCAAACGAGAAATACAGTGATGGCAAAGAACAACTGCATACTCTCATTCTCGACCACGTCCGAAAAAATGATGTGGTTGATCTTTGGCGAAAGCATACCGACAAGTGTGACCGCCAAGGTCGCAAGACAGAAAAAGACCAAATCTGCAACAGACAGCGTTCCCAATACATATTTCATAAGCGCCGGAACACCGATCTTTTTGAGTGGGAACGGTTTATAGAAGGCAATCCCCTCAAGCTCGAACAGTCCCTCGTTTTTTCGCGATACCTTGATGCGTTTTCCGCTTTCACGATCAAAATAGCTATATCCCGCCATCCCCGTCGGTATCAATGCCACAACCTCTTGACTATCCTTTTTCGTTGCCAGCATAGCACCGCAAGCATCGCGATACCATCCCTTTTCGAGATGCACGGTGCGGCGCATGATACCATACGGGCGCAACAAGTATTCAAGCTGTTCGTTCATATCCCGAATATTATCGGGAACTTCGCGGCTTTTGACGTGATAGTATTTCAGGATCTCGTCAATGGCGTTTTTGGTGATCTGTCTGTTATCATTGAGCGCAGCAGAGATCTTTGATCCCATAACTGCACCCGCAAGATTCACGAATGAATCCGAAAAGACGCTGTCATCATTCTCTTTTCTTTGCTTTATTTGTTCATCAAACCAGCCCATTGCAAGTCCTCCTTTCGTGAATTATGTAAAAACATCTTACTATCATTCGTTTGAAACAAGCTGTGTGTAAAGACCGCCTTTGGCATAAAGCTCATCGTGAGTACCTCGTTCGACTACATTTCCGCGGTCAAGCACGATTATCTCGTCGCAATCGCGTATGGTAGAAAGTCGGTGCGCCACCACAATACAGGTGATCCCTCTATCCTTGATAGCCTTTACCACGTCGTATTCGGTTTTCGCATCCAGCGCCGAGGTCGCTTCGTCCATAATGATAACGGTTGGTTCTTGAGCAAGCACGCGAGCGATCTCCAGACGCTGACGCTGACCGCCCGAAAAATCCTTACCGCCCTCGGTAATCTTATATTGATATCCGCCGTCACGGCACAAAATATCTTCGTGCAAGCACGCGTCGCGTGCGGCAACTATCATTTCAAAATCTTCGATCGAATCATCCCACATCTTGATATTGTTGGCGATCGTATCTTCAAAAAGGATGATATCCTGATCAACGACGGCAAGAGAGCTTGTAAAAATGCTTCTGTCGATCTGATCTATCGGTTTTCCGTCAAACAAGATCTCACCGCTCCACGGTCGGTAGAGTCCTGAAATCAGCTTTGAAAGCGTAGACTTTCCACATCCCGAAGAACCTACGAATGCCACGCGAGCCCCCGGCTTCAGTGTCAGATCAAAATCCTTGATCAGCGGTTCTCCCAGACGCGAATATCCAAAGGTCACATTTTTCATCTCGATCGCGCCCGAAAGCTTATCAAAGCGATCCGCTTGTATCTCGTTCTCAAATATGGGATCGAGCGGATATTCCATTACGTCCTCGATGCGCTCCATCTCGGTCCTCATCTCCTGCAGAGTCTGTCCTGCGGAAATGAGCATAGATGCGGGTGCTGTAAAGGAGGACAAAAAGCCTTGGAATGCCATGATCATACCGACCGTAAACTCGCCCTGCATTGTGAGCCATACGCCCAACATCAGAACAGCGGTACTCGTTAGCGAGGAGACGAGCGAGGGAATCATTCCGAGATACTGATTAAGCTTTGCAAACTTTACCTTACCCGTATTGACGCTTGCCTGATATCCCGCCCATTTTTCAAAATATCCGTTCTCCGCGCCGCTCGCCTTGATCGTTTCTATCATTTCGATTCCCGCAACCGTCGCTCCCGCCAGCTTTCCCGCGTCTCTCGCCTGCCCTCTCGTCAGGTTGATACGCTTCTGTGAGATAATGCGCGACATCAAGAGATTGACGAGGATAGAAACAAGACCGACAAGAGTAAGAAGCCAGCTATAGCGTATCATAACGACAAGATAAAAGATCATCATAGCCGTATTCAGCACAAGCGGAGCAAAGGTATTGACGAGGTTTTTAGAGATAGATGCGTTCAATCCCTGACGGCTGGCGATATCCCCTGCCATACGCTGAGAAAAGAACTCCATAGGCATCCTCAGCACCTGCCACATAAATGAGGTCGTACCGACAACAGCCATTTTTCCGTCAATTTTGAGCGAATATACGGTACGTATCCACGCGACAAGAAGCTGTACTGCCGAAAGTGCCGCAAGACCTATGAGAAACGGATAGAACCACTCGGGATTTCTCCCTGTCAGCAGTCTATCCAAAAAAACACGTGAAAACGCAGGAGAAATGATGCCGAGAAGCGATGAGATCACAGTTGTCAGCATCACGAAAGCGACCGCCACGCCCGCGCCTTTAAGACGCTTACGGGCAAAAGTGATCATACTTTTCGGTTTGCCGCTCGGTTCAAATTCTTCACTCGGCTCAAACATCAGACAGATCCCCGTAAATGAACGGTCAAAGGCTTCCATCGTCACGCTGTACGTTCCCTTAGCGGGATCGTTCAATACTGCTTTGCTCCCCTTAAATCCGTTCAATACGACGAAGTGGTTGAAATTCCAATGAATGATGCACGGAAATTTTCCGTTTTTCTTAAGATTCTCAGGCTCGTAGCGATAGCCCTTGGCTATCAATCCGTAGCTTCTCGCGGCTTTCAGCACGTTTTTTGCATTCGATCCGTCGCGTGAAACGCCGCAATCCGCACGGACCTGCTCGAGAGGTATCCACTTGTTGTAATACGCCAAGATCATCGTAAGTGACGCAGCTCCGCATTCCAACGCTTCCAGCTGCATGATCACCGGAACCTTGGCAACACCGTGAGTCAGCGGGGCTTTTATCTTTTTTGTTTTATTTTTCATACCGCCTCACCCCAGAATGAAGGAGAAAGGAGCAACGCTCTCGACCACGATCTGAGCCTTATATACACCGTCAGCGAGATCGGTATCCATCGCCGTTACGCCAAACACCCATTCTCCAACCTGCATACCGCTCAGGTGAAGCATATATTCATCAAATCCCTCGGGAATGGTCTTCGGAACGGTTTCGACCGACGTGATCAGATACTCCTGCTCCTTTACTCTTACCGTCATACCCTCGGAAATTTCACCAAGATGCTCCTCTTTGATATAAAGTGTCATAACGCCGTCCTTGACGACTGCCGCACTGCCAACCGTCGTTTCAAGCCGACCGAATATACCCCAGATACATACGCCAAAAAGCAGAACGATCACCGCGCTCAACGCGATCCAGACTCCCGGATTTGAAACGCGGATGTAATCGTTGAGTTGTTCGGGTGATGAGACCTTGTCAAGACTTTTTTTCCTGAAAAGTTGATTATCCATTAACATCATTCATCCTTTCTTCTGATATGATCATTCAAGTGTTAAGATCGAGGTAAAGCCCGTGATCTCAAAGAGCTCGGTAATAGCCTCATTTGCGTTGGTAACGAGCATTTTTCCTTGTGTATCCATCACTTTTTGGGCGGCACGCAACAGTCGAAGCCCTGCGGCAGACATATATTCAAGTTCCGCCAGATCCCAGATCAGCACTGTGACTCCGTCAAGGAGAGGTCTTATCTCGTTTTCAAGCTGACGAGCCGTTGCGGTATTCAATCTACCCTGCAAGGCAACGCTCAAGGTACTTCCCTTCTTCGCTTTAATGATATTCATATCCTTCTCCATTCTGCCACCTCTAAAGAGCACCAATATTCTTTGTCACTCGATTATATCATATTTTTGAGTGAAATGCAACGCTTTCGACGCAAGTAAAAAACAATGCAAACAGCGAAGCGGAGAGTGGTGACTCTCCGCTTCGGATATCTGTTCGTTTTGATTCTGGCTTTTCGTTTGAGGATCACAGAGATCACAAACAGAGACAGCAGCCAAAGCGTATATACCGTGCCGCCACACGCCCATATGTATAACGGATCAGATCGTTCTGCGCGTAAAATTAATCTTACAATGCATAGCGCATATTTGAACGTTTATTTTCTCGTTTCGGGGTGCGTGCAGATCTGGAAGGGGAAACGGTATTTCATATATTTACAAGTAGCACAGCCTTTTCCGCAGCCGTTGGGATGTCCGCCGCACTTATGCGCCCAAGCCCAACCGCTCTCGCTGGCTACCTGCATATATTTAATATCGTTGCCGCCGCACTCATCACATTGCCAGCGGTCGCATTCGTGAAAATTCGTCACGATGAGATAGCCGCCACGCAAGGTATAAGCCGCACCGCCCGCCACGCCGTCAAGCGCTTCATCGGAAAGCTCGCCGCTTTTTGAATTTGTTTGGATATACATTTCCGCATCCTCGCGGCTGACCTCCAAACCGTTCTCCTTTGCAATCGCAAGGATATCATCCGCGCTCTTCGCGCTCTTTGCTTTCAAAATCAATTCTTCGTGTGTCATTTCGATTCTCCTCATTTCCATAAATTTTATTTCCGATTGGAATCATGATTACAGTACCAAATTCCCTTTTCGTAAGAACAATATTTGCAACAACCGCAAGTCAAGCTGGAATGTGTAATAGGTCCATCTTCTTTGCATCTGTGGTATGGTGTCTCAGGAAATCCCTTGCTTTGATTTTTCCCGCCGCAATCCTCGCATCTCCAGCGTCCACAGCTATTTATCGTAGTCACAACCAAGCGGTCTCCGCCAATTTCATAACAACCGCCGCCCGCTACGTTATCAAGCTCATCGTCGGCAAGCTCGCCGATCTTGTTAAGCTGCCCAAAGTATGCCGCGGCTTCTTTTTCGGTCATCTCTATGCCGTTTTCTTTCGCAAGTGTAAGAAGATTTTGAGCGCTTTTTGCT
This sequence comes from Eubacteriales bacterium, assembly GCA_045544735.1. Taxonomy (GTDB): domain Bacteria; phylum Bacillota; class Clostridia; order Oscillospirales; family CAG-272; genus CAG-390. Next base: position 149 of record JAZPZM010000179.1, on the reverse strand, counting down.
TGCTTTACTTTCAAAATCATTTCTTCGTATGCCATAAATACACTCCTATTTGCAATTCTCGGGATTATTACATAGGAAAAGACCGCGTTCCCATACATAATGAGTGCAATTCTTGCAGGTCCAATCCTCCTCGGGACAGTACATAAAAC
>JAZPZM010000178.1:0-7045 GCA_045544735.1 Eubacteriales bacterium | reverse complement strand
GTTTCAGGAACGGTAGTTTCGGGAACAGTCGTTTCAGGAACGGTAGTTTCGGGAACGGTCGTGTCAGGAACGGTAGTTTCGGGAACGGTGGTCTCGGGAACTGTAGTTTCGGGAACTGTAGTTTCGGGAACGGTGGTTTCGGGTACGATTACTTCGGGCTCGGTGGTATCGGGTGTGGTGGTTTCAGGCTCGGTGATATCAGGTTCAGCCGTGTAGTTGGCATCCATGGATACGAGCCAAGAGTAGCACAGCTCGGGGAAGTGCGCCGACGCGATGCACTCAAGATTCATTACTGCGGTGGAGAAATAGTTGGGATGACTTACGACAAGGTCGAGCATAAGAGTTGCAAGCGCCTTGCCTGCGGCATCTATCACTGCTTCATCGTAGTCGGTGATGCCCGCCTCGTCAAGCGCGTTCTTGAGCCATTCGGAAACCATAAGGAATGCATCCTCCTTATCAGCCCAAGGATTGATTCCGTTAAGAACGTATTTGCCGACGAGTGCGCCCCAATTTGCCTGCGCCTGTGCGGAGAAGGAATCAATGATGATCATCGTCTGTTCCTCCGTGCCGCCAAAAACGACGGAGCATATCTCGCGCACCTCGGTCTGATATCCCGTAACGAATTGGTTACGGTCTTTTATAAATTCGGTAGCAAGAATGCCGACGTAGGTGGAAAGATAATAGCTTTGCGAATAATCGTTTTTAGTATCGTCAACGATGTAGTTGTTGGCAAAGATACCGAGGACGTTCAGCTTTTTCATCTGGAAATTATCAACGATGTACTCAGTGGTGCTGGGCAGAGCATCGTATATTTCCAGCATCTTCGCCTTTTGCTCCTCGTAGTTTGTCGAGTTTTCAGCCGAGGGCAGATAAACGTCTATGCCGTAGCGGCAAAAGCCCATCTCGGCGGGAGCAACAAAGGGAACGAGGTCGTTGGGGTTGATTATGCTGAAAATGTTGTTGTAAACAGGCTTGCCTGCGGCTTCGCTTGTAAGCGCACCTGCGGGAGTCTCAAAGCAGTACGTATAAACGTCGTCAAGGTCGTAGGAAATATCCTCGCTGATGACCATACCGTCGTCGATAGAGCCTGCAAGGAGGTTTGCGGTAGCGGCGGCGCGGCTGTAGCCCGTTATCCAAAGCTTTACCTCGCCCGTGATATTCTGCTCGTCAACGTAGGTCTTAAGGTATTCGGCAACCATATCTCTTGCCTCGGCAAAGCCCTGATGCTGACCCTCAGCGCCGATAGTAAAGTTGCTCGCCCATTCCTTTTCATATCCGCCGCCGCGAACTGCAACAGCTATAAGGGTGTATTCACCCGTGGATATCGTAATGGGCATATTTCCGATGATTACGCCGATAGAGTCCGTGGTGGGCTTTGCGGTAAACCAATCGTTAACACCGATATCATCCTCTGCAACGCCGATCTTCATAAGAAGGTCGCGCGCGCTTGAGCTTTTGTCGGAATAATCCTCCTGCGCGCCGTTTGCGTTTCCGAATGCGGACATCGCAAGGCTCATAGACATCGTAGCAAGGCTCGAATTATACTCGTACGAGCTTCCTACGAAATAATCGTTGGTGTAGTAGCAGGTAGCGGTGTAATCCTCGCCCGAATTGTAGCTGAACGTAAGCTTTTGAAGCGGATTTGATACGTCCTCGGCAATAACGATAATGTTGATACTGCAAAGCAAAAGGGCAAGCGAGAGAAGTAAAGCTAATGCCTTTTTCATCGTTTAATCTCCATTAATAAATATTTGGATATATTTTGCAAATATACATATACATTATATTATATTTTTATAAAAAAATCAATAGCAAATTTGTATTTTTTCACAAAAAATGCACTCCTGCTTCCATAAGAGGAAGCAGGAGCGTTCTTTGTAGTTTTATTTGAGGTTTGAAACGTCACCCTTGACGCACGCCGCGATAACGAGCGCGTCGCCGGAGGTAAAGAGTCCGTCGCCGTTTGCATCCGCGGCGTATGCGTAGATGCCCACGGGCGCATTGTCGCTGACCATTGCGGCCTTGACGTTGTTGTAGTCGGCGGAGGTGATGCGTCCGTCGCCGTCGAGGTCACCGATAACCACGAGAGTAACGGTGTCAACGATGTAGCCGTCAACGGTGAGGGTTACGGTAGCACCCGTTCCCGTGCCGTTTACGGTGATTCCCGACGTGTTTTCGATCTTTGTGCGAATCTCATCCGCGCTATCGCCTGCGGCAACGCCGTAGAGGATGCCGCCGCTGATGTAAACGCCAAGCGTTTCGTCAACCGTGATAGAATATACGCCGCCGCTCAGATCAAACTCAAGATAAGCCGCGTGTGTCGGATATCCGTCGTTGGCGGATGCGTCGTAGGTGAATGCGGAGGAGTTGAGAGTGGTAGCAAAGGAAGCGGATTTCATAGCGGATGCACTCTTGGAGCTGATCGTGCCCGATCCCGCCGTGGAGTTCCAATCATTAGTGCCGGACGAGAATGCCGTTTGCTTGTTGGCGTTTCCGCTAAGGTAATAGCAGTTGGTAAAGGTGTGCGCACCCGAAGCGGATATTTCACCCGTGATACCGCCGCCAAGGTCGGTATAGCTTACGGTTTCTGCCGTGTTGTAACAGTTGGTAACGACGATGGAGGCGCTTCCTATGTGTCCGACAAGACCGCCTACGCTTGAGTTTGCGGCACCGTCTGCCTGATCTGCGCCGACGATAACGTCGCCTCGGTTATAGGAGTTGATGATGTTCGTTGCCGTCTTGGTGCATACCTGACCTACAAGACCGCCAATGTACGGATATTCTATCCAATCGGTCGATACAGTTCCAAAGTTTGCGCATCTTTGGATGGTAGAACCCGATGACATTCCCGCAATACCGCCGAGCTTTGAGCCTTTTACCGTTCCGCGAGAGAATATCTCAACGTCTGTGTAGCACTCAACAACGGTCGAGGATTCAAGCGCGCCCGCAAGAGCGGAGAGGAAGGATTCGCCAACTATGCTTCCGCCGATGATGGCGAGGTTTTTGATAGTTGCGTTCTGCGCGTAGCCGAACAGACCGCCGTAGTTAACTGCGGTGTCAACGTAAAGGTTGTAGATGATCTTGCCGTTTCCGTCAAACGCGCCCTTAAATTTAGAGCAGGTTGCGCCCGTGGTAAGGAATTCGCTGCTGTTTCCACCGATGGGAGTGAAGGGGATAAGCTTCATATCGATGTTCTTGGCAAGCTTGAAGGACATTCCCTCAAAGCCGTTGTAGTTAGCGATGTTTTGCGACATCCATACAAGGTGTGAGGCATCAGTAATGAGATAAGAGCCGTTTGAGATGGTGGGGGCAACTGCGCTTACGGCAGGAACCTTAGTTCTGTCAAAGAGAGAGTAGCTGTCTGAAATAACGGTAGTGCCGCTGTTGTTTATAGCGTTTACGCGCGCGTAGTTGCCTGAAATGATAACCTCAACGGCGGTGGATTTGGAGGTGGAGGAATTATATCCGCCGCCCTCAATGCTGAGTGCGCCGCCGCTCGTCGCGCCTACGCTTACGTTGCCTGCGGTGTCGTTGCCCGAAATGAATACGCAAGCGCCCTTGTTCTCAAGCACGGTCTGCCAATCGTAGCCGAACTGGGACTTGAAGGTGTCAAGCGGAACGTGCGAGATAACGACGAGCTTTTTGCCGTCCTCGACCGTAAGGGAGTTTACCCATTCGTTCTCTTCCTTAAGGAGAGTGTCAAACGTGAGCATTCCCGCGTGTGAGGAGGATTTTGCGAGGGTGTCAAGAACTACGAACTGATAGTTCTCGTGCGAGAAGGTGTAATAGTAGTTGTCGTACTTAAGATACTTGTTGATTCTGGAGGCTTGGTTTGCAATACTGTCGCCCTCGCCCCTTACGAAAAGCACGGGGTGGGAGGAATCCGAAACGGTTGCAAGGGAGGAGAGGAAGTTGACGATAGCGTCCTCGTTGTAGATCGAGGAGCGTACGTCACCGTTTGCGATAATGAGCGCAGGACTCGTTCCCAGCTCCTTGATGGCGGCACTCATTGAGGTGAGCGCGGATTCCGAGGTGATGTTGGGAAGGTTGTAGAGCTTAACGGATGCTCCCTCGTTTCTGTTTTCGAATACGTAGTAATTGCTTACGCAGCTGTTTCCGCGTGCGTGGTGGTTGGGGTCGTGGCGCGTGCATTGTACCGCGCCGATGCGGTAAACGTTGTTGTTAAGATGCTCCTTAAGCACCTTTACGCTGTGTAATTTATCAAACGTCCGTCGCTCGCCGCCGATCTCGTCGTGTATCTGATACAGCGTGCCTTGGTACTTGTATTCAATATAGCTCAGCGTATCAACGTTCGTAGCCCAGCAGACGGTGTAGTAGTCCTCGTCTCCCGTTTCAAATACGACGGGCTGGGATAGGAAGGAAAGCGACAGCGTGGTAAGCGTCGTCTGCATATTAAGTCCGTGCAAGGGCGCGGTGTACGTAACGGCAGAAGCCTTGGTGCGTGAGAGCGAAACCGTTTTGGAAAGCTTATTCGTGCCCTTTTGGCTGATTACGCTGATGTTAAGGGAATTTCCGCCCGTAAACTTCAGCATAGCGCACGTAACGTCACCCGTGTACGGGTCGCCGCCCATTACAAGCTGCGGGAAGTTGAGCCCATAGCTTCCGCTGGCTTTCCATATTGTATCGTGGTAGTGTCCGCAAATACCAAACTGCATGCCGAGTGAGTTGATCTCGGAAACGAAGCTGAACCACGAGTCGTTCATATCGCTGAGATCGGGTATGTGATATACGAGCAGATTGTAGGTCTTGTTGCTGGGCTTCAGGGTAGAGAGCCACTCGCGCTCCTCCTGCAGATATTCCTTGAAGTTGACTACTCCGCCGTATTCGGTGTGAGAGTCCACCTTATCCTCGCCCGTGTCAAGTACAAGGCCGTAGAGAGGACCGTATTCAAAGTCGAAATACATCTCGCCCGTCTCGGTGCGATAGTATTCAAGGAGCATTGATGCGTAGCGTCCGCGAGTTTCGTGGTTACCGCGGCAATATACGATGGGGTACTGACCGCCCGATACGGCAGACCACAGACCGAACAGAGAGTCGATCAGCATATCCTTGGTTTTGATGTAGTTTGCGATATCTCCCGTCATTGCGATAAGGTCGGGATTGCCGGAGAACTTTTTACCGGCGGCTTTAGCGTGGTCGATGTAGCTGTGCGTGTCGGTAAACTGAAGCACGTTGATGCTCGTCTCGCTTGCGTACTTTTTGAGTGTCAACGGTCCGCAAGATATCTTGGTGCTGAAGGTCAGCGTAGTAGCGTTATTTGCGCTTACGTGCTGTGAGTAAACGGTGTATGAGTTGCCCAGAAGATGCTCGTGAGGCACTTTTACAGCGTGAACGGTATCGTACGTTCTGATAACGCCGTTTTCCTCGTCGTATACGGTGTATTTAACACCGTTGTAGGTGTATTCGATGTAGCCCGTGCCGCAAAAGCTGGTAGACCAGATAACGAGGTATCCGTCTCCGACCTCCAGAACGGCAGGCGTTGTCCTGAAATACATCGAGGACGTCGTTCCGCTGGTGGGAATGCTAAATGCGGTGGGGTCGTATGCGGAGGTATCGAAGGACGTAAACTCCACAAGTCCCATAAACATAGCGCAAAACATTACGGCAGACAGCAGAAAAGATAAAAATCGAAGTGTTGGCTTCTTGGTGTCGCAAAGCATTTTCATCGTTTTCCTTTCGTTGGGTATGGTTAGTTGTTTTTTTAACAATTATACTGATGATATCACACATATACAAAAAAGTCAAGTCGCTTTTAATAAATTTGTGCATATTTGATAAAAATGTGTTAAAAAACACGGAGGGCTGTTCACTCTCCGTGTTTTTTAGTATAATATTTATTTTTTGCGTTATTTTACCGTTCTGAATGTTACGGGGTCGATTTCGGTCTGAGAGTCCATATCAAAGAACACAACGTTCTTGTAAGTATTGCCGTTGGCAAGGCAAGCGTCAAGGGTGTCCTCCCAGCTTCCGCCGCCGTAGAATACCTGAATGTACTTATCGTTCTGCTCAAGACTGTAGGCGTTTGCGTAGCAGTAAGCAAAGTTAAGTCTTACATCCTCGGCAACGCAGTTCTTGATGGAGGTGAGCCATGCGCTGTCGTAGCCTACGAAGCAAGCAAGATTGTGGAAGCCCTCGGCAACAAAACGCTTAACGGAGCAACCGTCAATGGTTACTTCGCTGTTCTCGTGGCTGTAGCCAAGCATAGCGGCAATACGGATACCGATGGAGTTGTCGGAAGCACCGGTCTTGTACTTGGTATCGGTTATCACCTTGGAGTCAACGACGTGAACGTTCTGGAATACGACCTCGGACTTAAGGGAACAGCCAAGTACGATGGCAACGCCGTTGGAGTCGCCTGCGGTGGTGGTGCAGTTCTTGAAGGTGAGGTTGCGGAAGGTGATAGCGCCGCCGTCCATCAAGTCAACGAAGCCTACGCGGGTGGAGCGGATTTCGTTAGCTACGATGTTAAGGTTGGAAATGGTGTGACCGTTACCCTCGAAAATGGTGTTGTAGAGGCAGTAACCGTTCATGCTCTGCCACTGCTCGCCGCCCATATCGATATCAGCGTCGATGGAAATGGTGTAGCCGTCGTAGTCCTTGTTATAAACGATGGTCTGGTTAAGCTCGCGAAGGTCATCGGCAGTTCTTACGTGGAACACGCCTTCCTCATCCTCGGGGGGGAGGGTGTCTTCAGGCTCGGTGTCTGCTGGAGTGGTCTCTGCGGGCGTGGTGTCTGCGGGAGTGGTTGCGGAGGGGGTAGTCTCTGCGGGTGTAGTAGCTGCGGGCGTGGTGTCTGCGGGAGTGGTAGCCTCACCTTCGCCGCCGTTGCAGGATACTGCGCTAAGGCAAGCGGTAAGGAGCATAAGCGCCGCGAGGGATAAAATAAGGATCTTTTTCATAATCATTTGTTCCTTTCATAAAATCGATCAATTAAATTATACCACTTTTTTCAAAAAAGTCAATCCCATTTTATGATTGTCTCGTGTTGCCGAAAAAGATGTATTAAATTTTAAAAAAGTATTGA
>JAZPZM010000177.1:0-11665 GCA_045544735.1 Eubacteriales bacterium | reverse complement strand
AATAGCGCGAGCCGTCGGCGTTGTACTCGGTAAGGTGGTGTGCCTTTGCGAGTATTGTAACTCCGCCCGTGGAGTCGATATTGTTGCCCGCGCCGATGAGAACGTCAACGTCGCCGTCGGCATTGACGAGCGAGCCGAATTCAGCCACGAGGGTGTCAGCCGTGCCGTAGTTTCTGTAGGTGATATTGACGGCGATATCCGCGCCTACGAGATATTCCTTGAACGCGTTTATTATCGCCGTATCGTAGCCGTCGCCGATACGCTTGACGTAAATACCTACTACCATATCGCTAAGCTTCGTGCGCTCGTGTCCGCAAACGTTACAGCTTGCGTCCGCCTCGTTATCGTAGACGTGTGCGCCTACGGTGCGCGTCGCGCCGCAAACGTTGCAATCGGTGTCGCAGGCGTTAGCGTAGGTATGAGTAATGCTTCTGGACTCTCCGCAGACGTTGCAGGAGGTGTCGCAAGAGTTGGTGTAGGTGTGCTTTATCGTTCTCGACGCTCCGCAGGCGTTGCAATCTGCGTCGCAGGCGTTATCGTAGGTGTGAGCTACGTCGCGCGTTGCGCCGCAAATGTCACAGCTCTCGTCGCACGCCGAGGAGTAGGAGTGCGTCTGGAAGGGGATGTCGCCGCTTACGTGCGCCGCAAGTGCGATAACGTCAGCGCTCGTAAAGTAGCCGTCGGCGTTGATATCGCCCGCAGTTTTGAAAATTCCGTCAAGAGTGTTCTTGTTCATAACTACCGCAGAGACGACGAGCTTGTCGGACGTATCAGCCGAGCCGTCGCCGTTTACGTCGCCTCGAATGAAGATAACGACCTTGTCGTATACCTTGCCGTCGATAACGAGGGATACGGTCTCGCCCGTGCCGATGCCGCTTATTTCAATATTCGCGGTGCTTCTGAGCTGAGCCATAAGATCATCCACGGTAACGTCGGCGCTGATGCCGTAGAGCATACCGTCAGATATGGTAAGACCGCTCGTGGGCTTAAGGGCGATGCTGTATTCGGGTGCTTCGCCGACGTGTGAGGGATAGCCGCCGTTGAAATCGGCAATGTAAACGTAAACGTCAGCGTTCAGGGTGTTTGCAAAGGACTCGCTCTTCATAGCGGAGGCTGTCTTGGCTACTGCCGAGCCGCTTGTAGCCGCGTTGGTGGATGCACCGTTGAAGGCAAGCTGCTTGAAGGCGTTGGTGTTGAGGTAATAGGTGTTATTGAGAGTCAAGGTCGCCGACGAGGTGTACTCGCCGCCGATGGCGTTGCCGCCCGCGGTGGTGCTGACGGTAGCGCCCGTGTTGTAGCAGTTGCTCACCGTAAGGTTTGCCCCGTCAAGATAACCGAATATGCCGCCGATGTCGCAGGCAGTTGCGCTGTGCTTTCCGTCTACGCACGCGATTATCGCGCCGCGGTTGTAGGTGTTGGAGATAACGTTTTCGTCAGTACCGTTTACTCTGCCCGCGATACCGCCAAGCATGGGTCCCGACGTAGCGGTGGAGGAAACGGAGCCGAGATTTGCGCAAGCGTCAATGATCGTGCCGCCGCGGATAAGTCCCGCTATGCCGCCCGCGCGTGAGAGCGTGGTGGTCGCGCTTGAATGGATGCTTGCGTAGTTGTAGCAATTAGAGAACTTCGATGCTGTTGCAAGACCTGCAATTCCGCCGACGTAGCAAACGCCCGTGATGCTTCCCTTGACGCTCAGATTGTTTACGGTCGCGCCGTTCAGTACTCCGAAAAGTCCGATGTAGTTGAGCGTGGATTCAATATTGAGGTTGTAAATGGTGTAGCCGTTTCCGTTGAACGTTCCCGCAAAGGATGCGCAGGAGGGGTCAGCGGCGGTGGCGGTATCGTGTCCGCCGATGGGGGTGAATGGAATAAAACGCATATCGATATCGTTCATCAGCTCAAAGGTCTCACCCGCAAACGCATTTGCCGCGGTGGTGTTCTCGGAGAGCCAGATGAGGTTTTCGGGGCAGGTTATGCGGTATACGCCGTTTACCTTCGAGGGAGCTATTGCGCTTACCGTTTCGGTAACGGCGGTGTTGCCCGTGATCTCAATGGTTTTGTCCGCGGTGACAGTGCCGCTGTCATTTGCCGCCTTGACGCGAACCGAGCCGCCGCCAACGAGGATTTCCGTTGCGGTAAAGGTATTGTTTGAGGCGTAGCCGCCGCAAAGCACGTCAAGCACGCCCGACGTGGTCGTGGTGGCAAACTGTCGGTTGTGTCCCGTAAGAACGAGCAGAGCGCCCTTCTGGTCGAGGATGCTTGCCCAATCAAGTCCGAAATAGCTGTTGAGATATGAGAAATGCGAGATAACTATAAGCTCGTTGCCCTTGGGAACGTTGAGGTTTTTAAGCCACTCGGTCTGCTCGACACGCAAAGCGTCAAAATCAACGAGTCCCGAATATTCTGCGTGATCGTCTGCCTTATCCTCGGCGGTGTCAAGCACGGCGATGGTGTATTTGCCGTAATCGTAGGCGAAGTAGAATTTATCGTTCGCGGTGGGGATGTACGACATCAGCTTCGTGGCGTTTCCGCCTCGGCATTCGCCGTTTCCGCGCGCAAATACGATGGGGTGACTGCTGCCCGATGCGGCGGCGGTCGCCTTGAAGAAGGTCTCAAGGTTTGTCGTGGTAACGAGGTTGTTTACAACGTCGCCGTGCGCAACGATGATGGCGGGGTTCGTGCCGAGCGCGGCAACGGCGCTCTGGAGCTTCGTCAGCGCGTCGCTATACGTATCCGCCTTGATGTCGGGTAGTGCGAGCATCGTTACGTTTTCGTTGCCCGAATGGTCCTCAAACAGATAATAGGGGCTGTATATGCAATCGCCGCGAGTGTACGAATACGCTTCGTGCTTCGTCATATGGAATGAGATAACGCGGTATTTGTTGTTATTGAGATGCTCTTTGGGAACTTTTACGGTGTGAATGGTATCGTAAGTGCGGCGATATCCGCCAACCTCGTCCCAAACCTGATATTTCGTGCCCTTATAGGTGTATTCGACGTAGCCCGATGCGGTGTCGCTCGTCGTCCATACCACGTTGTAGTAATCTCCGCCCGATTCAAATACCGACGGTGCGCTTGTAAACGACATCGTGGGGCTTGACGTTGCGGCGGTGGTGGATTGCGCGTTAAGACCGCCCACGTACGAAACGGGGGTGGGGGGCGTGCCGTACGTTGTGGAAAGCGTTATCGTCTGCATTACCTTGGTGTTACCCTTTTGGCTCTTGCAAACGTACGTCAGCATATTTCCGTTCTTGAACTGCAACATAGCGCCCGTGCAATCCGAGCCCTTCGTGCCGCCGACGTTCAGCGCGCGGAAGTTAAGGTTGTTCTTTCCTACCGCGTATTCGGACGTGCTGTGGTCGTGTCCGCTGATACCGAAGTTCATACCGAGCGCGTTTACCGAGTCGGTTATATCTACCGTACCGCCGCCGAGTGATTGAAGGCGGGGGATATGGTGGATAAGGAGCTTGTATTTTGCGGTAGTGTTAAGGGGCAGACTGTTGAGCCACGCCTCTTGCTTCAGAACGTATTCCTTGTAGTTGGTCATTCCGCCGTACTCGCTGTGCGAGTCAAGCTTATCCTCGCCTGTGTCAAGCACTACGCCGTAAAGGTCGCCGTACTCGAAATCAAAGTAATACTCACCCGTTTCGGTGGGGAAGTATTGAAGCAGCATGGTGGAATATCTGCCGCGTGCCTCGTGATTTCCGCGGCAGTAAACTACGGGGTATCTGCCGCAGGATACGCTTGCGATAAGACCGAAAAGGTTATTGATTATATAATCTCTCGTTTGCAGATTGTCCGCAATATCGCCCGTAAAGATAAGTATATCGGGGTTGGTGGTGTACTGCTGTGCAACGGCAACGGCGCAGCTCGTATAGCTGTGCGTGTCCGTGAACTGCAGCGCGTTTACCGTGCCCGACGTATTCCTTGCCTTCAAGGTGATCGGACCGCAGGAGATGGTAGTTCCCATCGTCGCGCTCGTTGCGTTGTTCGCGGTTACCACCTGCGAGTATACGGTGTAGCTGTTGCCGTCAAGGTGCTCGTGCGGCACTTTGACGACGTGGATGTCGTCGTGTGTTTTCGTAATGTTTTGAGCTTGGTCGTAAACGGTATAGCTTACACCCTGATAGGTGTATTTAATGTATCCCGTTCCCTTGAAGCTCGTTGCCCATATCACGGCGTAGCCGTCGCCCATTTCAAAGACGCTTGGCGTAGCCTTGAAATAATACGAGCTCGTCGTGCTTTTTACGGCAGGTGTCATGGTCGTGGGGTCGTACGCCTCGGCGCTTATATCGGTAAACTCTATAAGCCCTGCAAACGTGGCGCAAAACATCAGGACGCTCAGAACTGCCGAAAGAAGTCGGGTAAGGCGTGAATGATTTTCTCGCATAGCGGTGCTTCCTTTCATATAAGTATATATATCTATAATATCATTTTTTTGTGGTCAAGTCAATTGCTTTTGGAATGTTTTGTCAGAAAAAGCTAATATGTTTTTTATTTTTTTGTTTATTATCAACAAATATTTCAAGGTGATAAAGGTATTGAACAAAGCTTGATTTTGTGCTATAATATAAAAAATACAATGAGGTGCGATTATGTTAGGAAAGGCGAATATACATAAATTAGCCGTATCTGCAATGATGCTTGCGCTTGCGCTCGTTCTTCCGTTTTTGACGGGGCAGATACCGCAGGTGGGCAAGATGCTCTGTCCGATGCATTTTCCCATACTGCTTTGCGGCTTTTTCTGCGGTCCGTGGCTTGGCGCGGGCGTCGGCTTTTGCGCTCCGCTTCTTCGCTCGTTCATTTTCGGAGTGCCGCACCTTATGCCCGATGCCGTTGCTATGTGCTTTGAGCTGGCGGTCTACGGCGCGGTGGCGGGCCTTCTTTACTCGCGGCTTCCGCGCAGGCGCGTGTTCGTATACGTTTCCTTGCTTGCGGCAATGCTCGCGGGGCGCATAGTTTGGGGCGGCGCGCGAGTGGTGCTTTACGGCATCGGACAGTCGGAGTTTGGATGGGCGGCGTTCATCGCGGGCGCGTTTACGAAGGCAATACCGGGTATAATCGCGCAGATATTGCTCATTCCCATTCTCGTTATCGCGCTTGAAAAAGTGTTGCCCGATAGCTTAAAAAATAGGAATGATTATTAATTTTTTTCAATTTGTTCAAAAATTGTTCGATATTTCGGGCTAATTTTATGTTATAATAGGGTATAAACCGCAAGGAGAGCTAAAAATGAAAATTACAAACGACATTAAATACGTTGGTGTCAACGACAGGGTCACCGATCTTTTCGAGGGACAGTACGTTATCCCCAACGGAATCTCATATAATTCTTACGTCATAATTGATGAAAAAATAGCGGTTATGGACAGCGTTGAGGCGAATTTCGCTGACGAGTGGTTTGACAATATCCGCAAGGCGACGGGCGGAAAATCCCCCGATTACCTTATAGTACAGCACATGGAGCCCGACCATTCCTCAAGCATCGATAGGTTTGCATCGGAGTTTCCCACCGCCACCGTCGTTTCGTCTGCCAAGGCGTTTGCGATGATGAAAAATTTTTACGGCACGGATTTTCCCGACAGACAGATAGTTGTCGGTGAGGGGTCAACGCTCTCTCTCGGCAAGCACGTTCTTAACTTCGTTGCCGCGCCCATGGTGCATTGGCCCGAGGTCATCGTGACCTACGATAGCACGGATAAGGTGCTTTTCTCGGCTGACGGCTTTGGAAAATTCGGCACGCCCGACACCGACGAGCCGTGGGCGGACGAGGCAAGACGCTATTACATCGGCATCGTCGGCAAGTACGGTATGCCCGTTCAGACATTGCTTAAAAAGGCAAAGGCGCTTGATATTGCCATTATATGCCCCCTGCACGGCCCCGTGCTTTCCGAAAATCTCGGCTATTACCTTGACCTTTACAATACCTGGTCAAGCTACAAGGCAGAGGAGGAGGGAATAGTTATCGCCTACACCTCCGTTTACGGAAACACGAAGAAGGCGGCGCTTCTCCTTGCCGACAAGCTCAACGCGCGCGGCGCGGCCGTCAAGGTCTACGACCTTGCAAGGAGCGACATGGCGGCGGCTGTTGCGGATGCGTTCAGATACGACAGACTCGTTCTTGCGACCACCACCTACAACACGGACATTTTCCCCTTTATGCGCCAGTTTATCGACCATCTTACCGAGCGCGGCTTTGCAAACCGCACGGTAGCGCTTATCGAAAACGGAAGCTGGGCGCCCACCGCCGCAAAGGTGATGAGCGGTATGCTTGAAAAGAGCAAGAATATCACCTACGCCGAGAACAGCGTGAAGATAACCTCGGCACTCAATGAAGAAAGTATAGCTAGGCTTGACGCACTTGCAGACGAGCTTTGCAAATAAAACAATATTTCGGAGGAAAAGAAAAATGGAACAGAGATTTTTAAGATGTGAGCATTGCGGAAATATCGTTGCAATGGTAAAGGACAAGGGCGTGCCCATGATGTGCTGCGGTCAGAAGATGAAGGAGATCATCCCCGGCACTACCGATGCGTCGGTTGAAAAGCACGTTCCCGTATATACCGTAGAGGGCAACAAGGTCATCGTTACCGTTGGCGCGGTAGAGCATCCCATGACCGAGGAGCATTACATCGAGTGGGTATCCCTGCAGACCAAGTTCGGCAACCAGAGAAAGCCCCTTGCTCCCGGCGAGAAGCCCGTCGTTTGCTTCTCCGTTTGCGAGGGCGACGAGGTAGAGGCAGTTTACGCATACTGCAACCTTCACAGCCTCTGGAAGGCGTAAGATGGTAGGCGTTGGAGAAAAAGCGCCCGCCTTCACCCTGCTTGATAAGGACGGTAAAGAGGTTTCTTTGTCGGATTTTCTCGGCAAGAAGGTAGTGCTTTACTTTTATCCGAAGGATAATACACCGGGATGTACCCGTCAGGCGTGCGCCTTTGCGGGCGCGTACGAGGGCTTTCGCTCGCTGAACGCCGTAGTCATCGGCATCAGCCGCGACAGCGTTGCCTCGCACGCAAAATTTGCGGCAAAGTACGAGCTTCCCTTCGTGCTTCTTTCCGACCCCGAGCTTTCCGCTATCGAGGCGTACGGCGTGTGGCAGGAAAAGAAGATGTGCGGCAAGGTCAGTATGGGCGTTGTGCGCACGACCTTCGTGATAGACGAAAACGGCGTTATCGAGGCAGTTATGCCGAAGGTCAAGCCCGACACCAATCCCGCCGAGGTGCTTGAGTATCTCGGCAAGTAAAAGAAGCCATAGTGTGAAAAACGCACTATGGCTTCTTTATTTTGAAAAAGTATTGGAAAATGCAAAAAAGTGTGATATAATGATTAAAAGGAAAAGCTTTTGATAAAACACAATATAAATCATCAGAGGAGGAACTAAAATGAAAAAAAGAATTATAGGCTTGATCCTTGCGCTCGTTATGCTTTTGGGCACAATAGTGCCCGTGGTTGTGGCGCTTTCCGATATTCATGCATCTGCGCAGGAGGATGCGCTCGCCCCCAGGGGAGAGAAGATCGTTTTTACCGATGCCAGCGTTTTTGACGTGGGCGGCACGGTGAAGGTCGACAGAAACAAGACGTTTGATCGTATCATCAGCAACGGTACGTCCGATGAATACAATGCTTTTCTGGAAGGAAACGTTCAGTATTATTGGATGCGCAACGGTATCTATCACTCGGACGGCAATACCTTGAAGATCACCGAAAAGGATAAGGGATGTGAGTTCTACTGTGTGGGTGCGCTGTATAGCGACGCCGATCATACCCAGCAGTGCGCAACTATCGTAAGTAAGAAGTTTACAGTTCCCAATCCCACTATTCCCGAAATTACCACGTCGGCGCTTCCGAACGGCAAGGTTGGAGAGGCTTATTATTATAAGCTTGATTGCACCGATCCCGACGTCACGTATTCGCTGTTCAGATCAAGTCTGCCCGACGGCTTGACGCTCACTCAGCACGGCGAGATAGAGGGCACGCCCACAAAGGCAGGTATGTGGTACGTGGTCGTTATGGTCACACCCGAGGCGGGCGCGGACTATGCCAATACCAAGGAGTTTGAATTCACCATTGAGGCGAAAGCTCCCGTAGCCGAAACCACGCCGCCCGTAAGTGACACCACAGCACCTACCGTCAGCGAAACCACGCCGTCCGTAAGCGACACCACGGCACCTACCGTCAGCGAAACTACGCCGTCCGTAAGTGACACTACGGCGCCTACCGTCAGCGAAACTACGCCGTCTGTAAGCGATACTACTACGGACGCAACGACCACGAAGGCTGACGACACAAGCGCACCTGCCTACGGCGGATGCGGCTCTGCACTTGCCGCAGCCATCCTTCCTACCGTTGCCGCTGCCGCACTTGTGGCTCTGCGCCGTAAGAGAGAACAATGAAATAAAAGGTGAGGAAAATGCATTTTGCATTTTCCTCACCTTTTATTTAGGTGCGGCCGGGCTTTAGCTGACCGTTGGTCTCGACGTAATCCGCGTGAAGCACGTTTTCGGCTTCGCAGAACTCGTCGGGCTTGTTGATAAGCCAAACGCCGATCTTTGCGTGCTTGCGCACTCTGTCGCAAAGCTCTGGCGTGGCTTTTTCGCCCTTGAACCAAGAGGTTCGCGGGTTGTCGTGGCATATCCAGATGATAAGCTCGTGCCCCTCGGCGATGCGCGACACGGCGTCAAGCGTGTCCTCGCTAAGATCTCCGCCGTCGTAATGGAGCGTGGCGTGGGGGAGGGTATTGGCGGCTTGCTTTAGCGACTCAAGCGTTCCGCAGGTAAGACCGACGCTCACGCGCTCGCCGCGCTCCCCAATCTGCGCAAGAAACGCCGCGCGAAGCTCGTCGGGGAAAGTAGTCCATACGTTGTCGAATTTCAGCGGCACGGTGGGGTTTTCCTCGGAAAAATCCAAAACGTCGGCAAGCGTGGGTATCGTCTCGCCTCGGAATGACTCGTCCATCCACGAGCCGTATTCGTACTCGCGCGCCTGCGCCAAGGTAACGTCGCGTATCAATGCGTCGGGCGCGTTGCCGTTTTTATCGCGCGCGGTGCGCTTTAGGGAATGGTCGTGAAGCATCACGAACTCACCGTCCGCGGTGTATTTGGGGTCAAGCTCGATGATGGCGTATCCCTCGTTCACCGCCGCGCGAAAGGCTATCATCGTGTTTTCGGGATAGTCGGAGCTTACACCTCTGTGTGCTTGTAATTTTGTCATTGGGGTCTCCTTTTTTGTAAATGGAAAAGGTATTTGTTCTCAAGCGAGAGAGGTTAAAGTTTCTTCGATTTGCTTTTTCCACTCATTGTTATGAGAAACAACGATTTCAAATTTTTGAGTATTTGTGTGAACAATAATTTTGTTTTTGTTTGTTTCCACTGATTTTATCGTCTCTATGGATATTATGATTTCGTTTGTTGAAACGTTTATTTTATGAGGATAGAATTCAATACCTTTATCGGTAAAAAACAGCCAACCGCCGTTTCCGTCGATGGTTGCTCCGCCATCGCAAACGATTTTTCTTTCCTTTGCAATTTCTATGCGTTTTTTGTCAAAGCTTTTTTCTTGAAATTTAACGAAAATGAATATAATGAATGCAAAAAGAAATCCACATAAAAATCCCGCGATTATTCCAAGCGGTAAATTAAGACGCATAAATCCGACTATAAGTCCCATGGGAGTTCCGAACATCACTCCGGCAAGCGTATATTCCTTTATCCCGTTTTTGTATATCATATTTGCCTCCAAAAGATTGTTTTCATCATTATACCATAAAACTGTGAAAACTTCAACCATTTCGCGTCCATAAAAACAGTCATTGTTTTTATATGTGAAAAGAAAATTGACATAAACTTATCATTTTGAGATTTATAGGCGAATTCTCTGTTTATGGTAAAGACAAATAAAGGATTTTATGATACAATTACGTTGTATTAAGCATCAAAGGAGAAAAAACGATGGATATGGTAAAAATGGGGAGCTTTCTCGCAGAGCTTCGCAAGGAACGCAGTCTTACGCAAGCCGAGCTTGGAGAAAGACTCGGTGTGTCCAATAAAACTATTTCAAGGTGGGAAACGGGAACGTATATGCCGCCCGTGGAAATGCTATCAGAGCTTAGTGATATTTACGGCTTGACGATAAACGAGCTTATAAGCGGCAGAAGATTAAACGTCGAGGAATATAAGAAAATGGCGGAATCAAACATTAAGGAAACTCTGGAGGCAAGCGCTTTTACATTAAAGGATAAACAGGACTTTTGGAAAAAAAGATGGTATCGGAAAAATATTTTTACGTTTATTCTTTGCGGCGTTATGTGGTTGAGCTTAATTTTATCTATGAAGTTTTTGGATGTTGACACGGTAGTTATATCGGGAACTGCGGGCATGGTTTGCGCGTTTTATTATATTATTTTGAATAACCGAATGATGGCGTACGTGGAAAAGCACGTTTTCGACGAGCCAGATAATTTAGGGGAACGAGGAAAATAAAAAACAAAAAGTTCGCATTTTGTGTAGGGCTTGTGGAGAATAACTATGAAGGCGCGTTTCGCGCGTAATGCGGCGGTAGACAAAAGCAAGCGGTGGCGCGAACTATGTCCAAATTGCAAGCAATTTGGTGGGGGTCTTCGTTTTGTGCTCACTACGAAAAATAACGGATAGCCTTCGGCTATCCGTTATTTTTGGCATACCCTTTCAAAATCGATCCGCAGAGCAAGTTTTTCGAAATCGATCCGTGGTTTTCGGTCAGCGGATAGACTTATCCCTTGGCGATGATGGGAGCAACAAGTTGTCCGAGGTCTGTCGGGCTTTCGCACCATGCTTGTAAACGAGTTTTATGTATCAATAACACCGACTTGATAATCATCTTCATAAATAATTTTACCAACATAATTCGTGTAAACGATATCGTAAGGGATATCATATTTATCAAGTAAATCTATCAAGGGTTGTATTTTTTCTAACATCACATCAGAATTTTCGGTTTTGAAATATGTAATAGCTCCTTGGGGGTTATCATTGTCATCCCCGTAAAATGGTGGTTGCGGTAAATTATCAAGAAACCATTGATGTGTTTCATCATAAAGCTTAACATCTTCGGGACTATAAATATTGTCACGTATTCTACGCCAATTCAAAATAAATATTCCCACGGGCTTTTTTGTTTTCCACGCAATTTCGCGCCCTTGTATTCTTACATATTTGGGAAGTTTCATTGCTTATCTCCTTTCGACGTATTGATCGAGGCGATCAACATTCTGCGGATAGAACCGCAATCGTGCAACACACTTTTTGCAATTTCTTCCGAAATGATATTTGCCTTTTGTGCTATCTCAATCCAATACTCTGTTTCATAACACTCTTTCACAGAAATCTGTAATTTGGCAACAAAATCCGCTTTGCTGTGGGCATATTTAGCCTCTCGAATGTTTGCGCCGATACTTGTCCCGCTTCTTTCGAGTTGGTTAGCTAAAGAATAATGTCCTTTGATACTGTCGGTTAGATTCAGAATCTTGACCGCAAATTCGGTTGACATATCCGCGAGCTTGTTTCCTGCCATAATAATCACCTCTTTTACCCATTATATCACAAAATCTCAAATAGTCAATGAAATCGTGGCGTTGCCACGATGAAATCCGAGCAAGCTCGGATGAAATCTTCAGCCTACGGCTTCAGA
>JAZPZM010000176.1:0-17513 GCA_045544735.1 Eubacteriales bacterium | reverse complement strand
AATATGTCGAGTATAGGAGAGAAAATACTCTCCTATACAAAAAGTGCTAAAAATCAGTCATATTAAGTGACAGAGCCAAGGCAAAAAGCAATTTATAAAAATTTATAAAAATATCGGTGAGCCGTCGGCTCACCGATATTTTTATCTCTTCTCCGATATTCTTTTTGCTATTTCGTCGGTGTCGCAGGAGAAGGCGGTTGCGGGGATGCGCAGCTCATCGCCGTTTTCATCCGTGATCACGATATACGCGCCCTTCATCGCGCGGGGCTTTGCGGGTATCTCGAACTCCTCCACCGCGCATTTAGTGCCGCGGGGAAGGGTAAGGTGCTTTTCGGTCGTGGCGACCTCGTATTCGTTTGACGCCATAATATCAATAAGCGTCCAGTCGAGCGTGAAGCTCTCTCTTTTGAAGTTAAATACCGCGATGCTGTAGATACTGCTGCGCGATTTTTTGTCTTTACCAATCTTTGCGTGCTCTGCGCCGAGGTCGTAGCTTTCGATGACCTCGCCGTCCTTGTGGATGTTCTTGATGTCAAGCAGTCTCTTCAAATACTCGTCGTAGTCCGAGTCCTTGCAGGAATGCGCGTTCAGGACGAAATATCCCGTAATGCCAACGGCGGCGAGACCCACGCAGATGTAGGCGAAAAGCCAGAAGAACGTTATGTAAAATATTGCAAATCCGCCCACGCCGATGCCGATGAGTATCATAAAGAGCAATTCGAGCTTGGGGTGGCGTTGCTTGTTGAAATAATTTACGGGGATGCTTGTGCTTTCGTTGTTTTTAGCCATTTGATAACCTCTTGATAAATGCCGCGCCTGCGGTTTTTGGTTTTATGGGGATATTATATAACAAAATTTTCCGTTTGTCTATATACCGTTGGTTGAAAACGGTATAGTTTTGGTTGTTTTGGCAAAAAAATACTTGCAAGAGCAGACTTGCAAGTATTTTTTACTTTTCGCGGCTTTCCTTCTCCGCAAGAGCGAAGAAAGCGGCGTAAAATATCTGGAAGCTGAATTGGAAGAAGAAGTTGTCAACGAGCGACATAACGATTATCATCGCGGGCAAAAGCAGGATAAGGAGCTTATCCGCGCTTCTGCGCTTGAAGAGCAGACGTGCGTACTCCGCGCAATGATAAAGGAAGGCAAGGAAGCCGACGATGCCCGCGGCGGCAAGAAATTGGAATATTATCGAGTGGTACATTCCCGAAAACGGGTTGCTGAACGTGTAGCTCACGCCCTCGATAACCACGCCGTCGTCAAAGCCCACGCCGAATACGGGCGCGCGCAAGAAGTCCGAGACGCCGTCCTGCCAATAGCGGAAACGCAGATTTTCGGACATGATATCAAAGCGCAAAAACTTTGAAAGTCCGAGCCACAGCTCCATCACGTCGCCCTTGTATACGTGCCAAGCACTCAGCGCACCGACCGAGGCGAGAATGATAACGAGCGTGTATATGCGGTTTTTCTTTTTATTTTCACCGCTGAAGCAGCAGAATATCGCGCAGAAAATGAAGAATACAGCACCCGTGATTATTGCCGAGCGGGTGTCGATGACCGCCGAGCCGATAAGCAAAACGATGGCGGCGGCGTAGTAGACAAGGCTGTATCGTGCCTTGCGCGCAAGGTAAAACGCGGCGGGAATGCCAAGCACTATGATCGCGCCGACTATGGTTGCCACGCCCCACGAAAGCTGTAGGATGTCGCGGTTTATGCCAAGCACGTTACCAAGAGAATCGTAGGTGAAAAGTAAGTCTGCGCGATATACCGTTATCGCGCGGAACAGCACTTGCGCGGTGGCGGCAAGGGACACGCCGAGCGCCGAGGCGCAAACATAGGGCGCACAGTCGCGCGAGTCCGCAAGTATGATGGAGAACAGCGCGTACAAAAGCAATATACCCAAGCCGACAAACGCGCCGAACGCAAGGTTTTTGAGCGACGCGCCCTCGCTGAATATACCGTTGAGCATAAGAGCGGCGCTCATTGCTATCATAGAATAAAATATTCCGCCGCGTAGGTTAAGAAGCTTTTTGAAAGCACCGCTGACGGCGAGCTTTACGATAAGGGCAACTACCATTATAAGTCCCGCGGCGATGAAGTTTACAAGTCCCGCGGTGGAAAACGAGTCGAACGACGCCTCACGGTCAAGCAACTGTTCGGGCGAAAGGTCCGAGCCGAGCGAGCAGTAAAAGAAGAATATCGGCGGTATGAACACCTTTAAGTCGTCCGCGAAAAGCGCAGAAAAAACGACGAGCGCGCAATATATCCAGAATACGGGGGCGTAGGCGTAGCAGTTGCCGCTTCCCGCAACGGCGCAAAGTACGGCAAAGAGCGCAGGATACCAAAGGGTATTCTGCCATTTCGCCACCGCGTCGATGGGGGCGTATTCCTTTCTTATACTTGCAAGCTTGCTCATAGGTGTGCTTCCTTTACTGAAGATACAATAATTATATCACGGATTTTAGCGTATTGCAAGTGGATTTTGTCCGCAAGCGCAAAATTAAGAATTAAAATTTCGACAGCATTTTTGCCGCTCCGTCGGCGCATATAGCGTGCGCGTGCTCACTTATGTAAAGCCGCGCTTTTTCGTCGGTGCGCCGCACGCCGTACTCGTCAAGGCAGGCGGCGGCAAGCGGTACGGGCGCGCCGTTTGGAAATTCGGGCAGAAGCAGAGCGTACTCGCCTCCGTCCGTTGAAAAGGCGGCGCTGTTTGCGCCGTAGCCGCGCGCGTGCAGGAGTCGGCAAGCGGCGACGAGCGCGCCGAGGCTGTCGAAAACGTATACCGTGCCGTCCGCCGCGCTACCCGTGCCCGTCGGCAGAGCGGGGGAGAGCCGCGTTACGAAAAGCTCACACCCTCCCGCGCGCGAGCGAAAGAGCTGGACGAGCACGCGTGACTCTCCGATGCTCGTGCCGCATATATCGTCGGCGCGGCGCAGTACGTCCTTGAAGCGGCGGCACAGCTCCCCGTCCTCCTCGGCGGCATCGCAATCTATTGCAAACTCACGCAGATCCTCCTCGGTCAGCATTATCTTTACCTTGTCATCGCTAATAAGTATTACTTCCATTTGAAACTCCTTTCGTGTACATTACATTATAATCCGAATGCGCGGAGTGTGCAACGAACAATTATTGGAAGGGCAAACCGTAATATTTTTTCAAGCTTTTATCGCCAAAACTTGACTTTTTGGGGTGTGGATGATATAATCTAATTATAAAGCTGATAAGGAGAACAGTTATGAAAAGAATAATTTGTGCATTTTTGGCTTTGCTTATGCTTGCGGGCGCACTCGTTGCCTGCAACGGAGACGGCGAGACGCAGGATACTACGCTGCCTGCCGAGACCACTCCCGCAGCTCCCACGGAGCTTGTGATAAGCACGCCCGATACGTTTAATTACACCATCGTAAGAAGTAAAAACGCTACCGCCGACGTAGTAAATCTCGCTATGTCGCTTCGCGATTCCTTGACCGCTATGACCACCGCCAAGGGACTTAAGGTCACCGAGGACTGGGTCAAGAAGGGTGAGGAAGCGTCTGCCGACGCTTGCGAAATAGTGCTTGGTCTTACCGAGCATGCCGATATGATCGCTCTGTCAAGCGGTCTTGCTATGGGCTCGTACGCCATCAAGATAGTTGGAAACCGCATTCTTTTGGCAGGTCACGATAAGGCTTCGCTTTTGAGCGCGATAAACGAGCTTAAGCGTGCCATCGTTAAAAAGGACGACGGAAGTCTTGTCATAAGCACGGATTTTGCCGTGCAGGGTTCAAAGAACGAATATATGTCGGCGCTTCCGCAATACAGCATCAGCAAGCCCGGCTCTACCTACGACACGGGTGATAATTGCACTATGATACACGTCAAGCGCACGAATACCGCCGAGTACGACGATTATCTTGCCGCGCTTGAGAAGGCGGGATACACGCTTTACGCCAAGAGAACTGCCAATGCTAACCGTTTTGCGACCTACACGGGTCACGGCGGCGTTGTAAACGTATGCTATACCAACTATTCCAAGGAAGTGCGCATTCTCGTTGAGCCTGAAAGCTCCACGGGACTTCCCCCTCGTGCAGAGGATAGCGCAAACGTTAAAAAGACCACCACTCCGTCCGTAAACCTTATAGGACTCGGATATAATCAGAACGGAGGTCTTAACGAGGGAGCACTTTGTATGATATTCGTGCTTCCCGACGGCAGACTTATCGTGGTCGACGGAGGCTTCCGCTCGTACAACAACTCCGACAACCCTCTGCTTGATGCGATGAAGAAGCTTTCCCCCGACCCCAATAACATAAAGATCGCCGCGTGGTTCATCACGCACTCGCACATCGACCACGCCGCCGCCCTCAATCGCTTTGCGGAGTCGTCAAGCCTCAAAAAACAGATAAACGTCGAGCGTTTCGTGCTTAATTTCCCGACCAAGGAGCATTACGAGAACATAAATGACGAGGCACTTGCGGATGAGATCCGCTCCATCCTGCCCAGAGCCTTCCCGAATTCGCAGATAATCAAGGCGCACACGGGTCAGATGTATGATTTCGGCTGTGGCGCGACGGTAGAGATGCTCTACACCTACGACGATTATATGCCCAAGATGCTTGACTGGAACAATACGTCCTCTCTCGTATTCAGAGTAACGCTTGAGGGCAAGACCTGCACGGTGCTCGCTGACGCTACGCACGCAACGGGACATATTCTCGTTGATATGTACGGAAATTATCTGAAGTCGGATATGGTTCAGCTCTCCCACCACGGCGTTATCGGAATAATAGCGGACGTGTATAACTACATAAAAGCGCCCGTTCTGCTCTGGCCCGCGACCGACTCCGCGGTAAAGAAGTTCTACAAGGACTCCTACAACGTTGCCGCGCTTAATCACACGCGCGACCTCTACGTTGCAAACACGGGAATAACCACCCTGAAAATGCCGTACTCTATCAAAAACAACAAATCCGCAGTTATGAATAAGATATTGAAGGGTTAAAAAAATCCCCAAGGCAGACCCCGGTCTGCCTTGGGGAATTTTATCGCACGGGCATTTCTCCGAATCCACCGCCGACAACAAAAAGACCTGATGTGAAGCATCAGGTCTTTTTGTTGCGTTAAACGAGTGAAAAGGTGTCTGACCATAGGTAAAAACGAACAAAAGGTGTCCGCTTTTCTCCGGTGCATCCGCTCGACAAATTCCAATTTATCAAATAGCTTTTATTATTTCTCTCACATCTTTTTTGCTTGATAACCAAATAACTTTGTTCTCATATTTATCTAAAATGGTCTTTATTTCTTTTAGGTTTTTATTTTGAAAAGTCTCTGTCCATTTCAACAAGTTATAGACTGATTTCAGCGTTTCTCTTTTTCCTTTTTGTATTCCAAACTTTCTTTTTATAGATCGTATAATAATTCTACTCTTATACAAATATCTTGGCATATCTAAAACATAGATTACATCTGCTTCGTCAAAACTTTGCTGCACCCATGCGTAATATACACCCTCAATTACCCATTCATTATTGTTTAAGATTTCCTGCAACAATGCGTTTCTTTCTTCAAGTGGTCTTTTTATTCCATATTCTTCGGCGTTATTATCCCATTGAATATCATCTAAATCAAAATGTGGAATGTTGTGTTTTTTTGCAAGAGCATTTGCTAAATAAGTTTTTCCAGAACCACTGCACCCAATTATATGTATTTTCACGAAACAACACCTCCGCCAAATTCTTATTTATCGGTTAGATTATATCACACAATCGCAAACAAATCAAGGCGAAGCCTTGTATATCTTAATGATGTATCGCCTGCGGCGATATGATGTTTTTCGCTTTGCTCAAAATGATGTTGCTCCACTTCGTTCCGCAATGATGCGATGTTTGCCATAAAATGTGGCGAAGCCACGCTTCATAGCCGAAAGCTGCTTCATTAGCGAAGCGTCTTCATGCGCCGCAGGCGCGCTTCATTCAAAAAACGCACCTTTGTCGGTAGACAAAAGTGCGTTTTTTGTTGGTGGGGGATGGTGGATTCGGACCACCGAAGTCAGTGACAACAGATTTACAGTCTGCCCCCTTTGGCCGCTCGGGAAATCCCCCATATTATGAGTCCGCAAACCTGCACGCCGTGCTGAGCTCTGCGGACTTTTTGGAGCTGGTGATCGGAGTCGAACCAACAACCTGCTGATTACAAATCAGCTGCTCTGCCATTGAGCCACACCAGCAAACAGTCGTTTCCGGTTGGAACGAAGTAGATTATATCACATTAAATCGTATTTGTCAATACCTTTTTTGATTTATTTTCAAAAATATTTGAAACATTTTTTTGTTTTTCCTGTCTTTATATATGTCGGTTTTAATTATTGACTTTATTGCCCAAAAGTTATATAATAAAATAAATATACGCTGACGTGAGGAAAAAATGAAGCTTCAAAACTATCTTCCCGAAATAAAGAACAGAGCAAAGGTAGTATTTACAACAGACAGAGTCATCTGCCGCTTGATGGCGGCGTGGTGTACCTTTATAATGATCACGCTTATGGGCGAGGCGGAGTTTTCATCTCTTGCCTTTAATCAGGACGTGTCCTTTACTAAGATATTCGCGTTTGCGGCGGTGGGCTTCCTTATTTATTCGGCGCTTTCGATGTTGCTTCCGAAATATCACGCCGACAGCTATTTTCTCATAGTCCCCGCAACGCTTTCATCGCTCGTTTGGGTGGGGAATTACTCCGTCGCCGACCGCAAGGTGTTCTTGCTTTTGGCGGTCATTGCCGTTTATTCGCTCTTTCTCGTCTATTTCCTTAACAAAAACGCCGAGGTCATCTCGTCCTTGCGCCTGTCGTACAAGCACGCAACCGTCGCCGTTGCGCTTTTCGGCATCTTCTGCGCTTTTATAGTGGCGACGATAACGTGCCTGCGCTACAAGACCTTCTCCTCGCCGAACTTCGATTTCGGTCTGTTCTGCAATATGTTCCATAATATGAAGGAAACGGGACTTCCGATGGTAACGAGCGAGCGCAACGGTCTTTTGTCGCATTTTGCCGTACACATCTCGCCCGTATACTACGTCCTTCTTCCGTTTTATTATATTTTCCCCTCGCCGCTTACGCTCCAGATAGGTCAGGCGGTGGTGCTTGCGTCGGGCGTCGTTCCCGTTTTCCTTATCGCCAAGCGGCTTGGGCTTTCCGCAAAGGTCGCCGTGCTCGTTTCGGGAATATACGCGCTCTATCCCGCCATCAGCTGCGGTTGCTTTTACGATATACACGAAAACTGCTTCCTTGCGCCTTTGCTTCTTTGGATGTTCTATTTCTTCGAGGCGGAAAAATATATTCCTATGTATATTTTTGCCGTCGGCGTGCTTTCGGTCAAGGAGGACGCGGCGGTATACGTTCTGATTTTCGCCCTCTTTGCCATTTTATCGAGAAAGAAATATCTGCACGGAGCAATCCTTGCCATTGGGTCGCTCTCGTATTTCGGTATCGCGCTTTATATTCTCGTAAATTACGGCGACGGCGCGATGATAAATCGCTTCAACAACCTTATTTTCAATCTTGACGACGGTCTTATCGGTGCGGTCAAGACGGCGCTTGTAAACCCCGGCTTCTTGCTGACTCAGCTTTTCGCCACGGGCACGTCGAGTTGGGACAAGGTCGTGTATCTGTTCCAGATGTTTTTGCCGCTTGGGCTTTTGCCCTTCTGCACGCGCCGCCCGTCGCGCTGGCTTCTTATTGCGCCGATGTTGATGAACCTCGTTACGATGTATCAGTATCAGTACAATATCAACTTCCAGTACAACTTTGGCGTTTCAGCGTTCCTTGTGTACGCGCTGCTTATCAATCTGCCCGAACTTCACGCTCCCACGCGCCGCAATCTTTTGGCGCTCGGTGCGGCGGCTTGCCTCTTTATGTATAGCTTTTACGTTATGCCCTCATATAATTCTTATACCGAAAGGTACAACGAGGGCAAGGAAACGTACGCGCAGATGGAGGCGATACTTGACACCATACCGGAGGACGCATCTCTCAACGTTTCGACCTTTCTGCTTGCTCACGTTGCCGACCGCGACGTGATATACGAGCTGAATTATCACGGCGATGCGGCGGACGTGGATTTCGTAGTGCTTGACTTGAGATATAACAACGCGGCGCTGAGCAAACACCGCGCGGCGTATCTGCGTCAGGGCTACACCGTCTGGGCGACGTACGACGGACTTATCGAGATACTGTGCGCGCCCGAGGCGTAAGGACGAAAAGTGTTAATATTGTTTAACTAAAGAAAGGACGGTGCGACCGTGAAAAAGATATATATATGGTTGGCTTTATGCCTTGCGCTCGTTATGCTTGCGGCGTGCTCGCCGGCAGAGGGTGTTGGCGCGGAAACAACACCGCCCGCGCTCACTACCGAAGCGCCCGTGACCGACGCGCCGCCCGAAACGGACGCGCGCGAGTATATGCGCGTGGGCTTCCTGTATCCGTACGCTCAATCGTGGCGATTCGACTTTGTATACTACCGCGTGGGTGAGACTCCCGCGCTTCCCGCATCACACACGCCCGACGCGTATTTTAAGGGCTGGACGCTTGACGGCGCGCCGAGCGAGCCGTCAGCACTTGAGGCGGTCGGCGAGCTTACCGTGCGCGGTGAGGAGCAGAGCCGCGTTGGCGGATACGCCGAGCTTTTGGCGCTTTGCGAGGAGTGCCACTACGCCTACGTTGCGAAATACGAATATCCCGAAAAGGTAAGCGTCAGCGTTATCGGCGCGGACGGACAAACGCGCGTTACCGAGGTCGCCTTTGGACAAAAGCTACCGAGTGCTATTTTTGAAAACGCCTATTTGCCCGCGCTTCCCGCAGGAGAGCGCATCGAGGTCGCGGGGTGGCTTTACTCCGTCGACGGCAAGGAGTGGTCGAATTGCACGGAGGATATGCGTGCGACGGCAAATATTTCCATAAAGCCCGACGTTAAGCACTACTGTCTGCTTACTCTGAACGCGGGCAAGGGCACGTTTAGCGGCGACGCGAAGCGTGAGCTGTGGCTTGAAAAGGGGACGCTCGTGAACGTCGCGTTGCTTGAGCCGCCGCAAAGAGAGGCGGACGGCGATAAAACTTACGTTTTTGCGGGCTACCTTAATTCAGAGGGAAAAAGAGTCAGCGAGATAACGCTGGTGTCCGCCGTTACGCTAAAGGCGGATTATGAGGTCTCGGAAAAGGTCTACACCGTGACCGTGGTTACCGATCGCGGCGTTCTGCCCGGCGGCGGCAAGTCCGCAACCTTCACCGTCGGATACAAGAGCGCGCTTGAAATAGTTGGAAGATATAAGAATGCCGTTTACGATACCGTCAGCGAGGACGGCGAGGTCTACGAGGCAAGCGGCGTGGAGGTTTTCCAAAACGGAATGACGTGGACCGTCGTGGTGAAGTGGCGAAACGCCACGGACTATACCGCCTACTTTGAGCATGATGGCGCGGTACTGTTTACCGAGATCGTTCACAAGGGCGAGAGCCTTATTTTGCCAATGCTTGAGCACGATGACGAGTACGGACTTTACGTTGTTACGGGTTGGCTTGGCGAGGATGGCACGCTTTACGCCGTGCACGCGCAGATCGAGATAAACGCGGACGCAAGATTCACGGCGCAATGGGAGCTTGTGGGAAGAAAAACGTATACCGTTACGTTTATCACCGACAAGGGTGCGTTTTCGGACGGTAGCACGTCCGTCAGCATAAGCGGATATTACGGCGACGTGCTTACGCCACCCGATCCGCCCGCGCTTGAAACGCTCACCTACGGCGGCGTAGTATTTACCTTTGCGGGCTGGGGCGCGGACGTTCCCGCGACCATCTGCGAGAGTGCGGAGTACCGCGCCGTATATACCACGGAGCAGCCCGTTTACTATCTTACCTATATCATAGACGGCGAGATCTGCGCCACGGTGCCGTATTACGCGGGCTCTATCGTAACGCTTATCGAGCCCGACGAGGTCGAGGGCGTAATGTTCGGCGGATGGCGTTGCGACGATACTGCTATTGATATTTCGGGCGGCTCGTTTTTGATGCCCGCGGCGGACACCACCGTTTACGGCAGCTTTGAGCGCGCGGAATTTGACGTTTACTATTACGTTGACGGCGTTCTGACGTATACCGACACGCACCTTGCGGGTACGACGGTCACGCTCCGTCCGCTTGAGGTAAAGCACGGACATAAGTTTTCGTATATCGCAAGCGTGGAGATAACGGACGGTAAATTTACGATGCCCGCTGAAAACGTCAGAATAGACGGCGAATTCTCGCCAAACGTCCACAGTATAATTTTCCTTGACTCCGCCAGCGGAAACGTCATCTTTATCGACGATCTTGAATACGGCTCGGAATTCAGTACGTCGGATATCGAATTCTACCGAGAGGGAGAATATACGTCGGCTTGGTGCTGCGTGGGCGGCTTGCCCGACGGTCACGGAGACGATATAATTATGCCCGATAACGACGTTGTTTTCGTAGCCTCGTGGTCGCCCATGCTCACCGTCGGTCTTGACGGCGTGTGGCTGCCCTACTACGGCGGCGAGGGCGAGGCGGAGTTTGACGGCTTCTACTTCGACGAGGCGGCGGGAGTGCTTTATATATACGACGAAGCACTTACCGTTGCGGGCGAGACGGAGGGTGTCAGCGTAGTCTACGATATAAAAACACAGGCTTGATACAACAAAAAGGCGCAGTCGGTTGATACTGACTGCGTCTTTTGATACTTTTTGGACTGTTACTGACAGAAAATTGTCAGGCACAGCCCGTTTTTTTGTTTTATAATAGTTAGCGGGATAACGGAAAACGAAAAGAAAGGAATTTTTATGGAACGAAAAAACAAAATAAACATACAAGCCGACGGATACCGTCTGACACCCGATTGGGCTGTGATCGGTACGGAGGGGAGCTACGGTGTATCCGCGCTCGCCTTTGAGCTTGACGGAGCGTGGGATGGACTTATGCGCAGAGTTACCTTTTACCCCGCGGACGGCGCACCGCCTATCGAGGTGCTTGTGGAGGACGGCGAGGTAGCGGTTCCCGCCGAGGTCTTGGCGGCGGCGGGTACGGCGGAGTACGTGCTTGACGGCACCTGCGACGGAGTTCGCCTTATCAGCCTTTGCGGCAGATTGCGCGTGTTGCATACGAAGGGCGCAGGCGGAGGGGAGAGTGCGGGGGAAACCGAGGACGCATACGCACAGCTCGTCGCGCTTATTCAATCGGGCGCGATGCGTGGAAAATCCGCCTACGAGACAGCCGTTGATAACGGCTTTGAGGGGAGCGAGGAGGAGTGGTTAAACTCTCTCCACGGATATCTCCTTACAGACCAAGATAAAGCAGATATAGCCGATATCGTAGCCGCGAAATTTATTGATGCGAGCGAGGTGGCGATGTGAGCGAGTGCGTAGTTGTGCCAAAGACGGATTGGCAGGAAATACTTGACGCCGTGCGCTACGGAACGGGGGATAGTGAGCTTCTGCGTTCGGGCGAGGTCGCAAGCGAGATCGAGGATTTATCCGCGACCATTGACGGAATTTTGGACGGAAGCATTGAGCACTTCAAAAACTCAAGGCTTACAAGTATAAGGCAGTTTGCCTTTATGCGTTCGCAAGATATAAAAACCGTAGTTCTTCCGAATCTCACGAGTATACCGACGCAATCGTTTGCGCAGTGCAAATCTCTTGAAAAGGCGGATTTTTCAAGCATCATCGAGATCTCCGCTAACGCTTTTACCTCCTCCGCTGCGCTGACTACTCTGATAATCCGCACTAATACCGTCTGCAATCTTGCGGTCTCGACGGCAATCGCGGGCACGCCGATATATAACTTTCAGGGATATATATACGTTCCCGCCGCGCTCGTCGACGAGTACAAGCAGGCAACCAACTGGACGGTGTTTGCGGATTGCATTCGCGCAATAGAGGACTATCCCGAAATTACAGGAGGGGCGATATGATAATACAGGAAAGAGTGAATATAAATGGAAAAGATTATATACGTACAATTAGTTCGGAGGGGCGTTTTATCAAGAGGGGGACCGCGACTTTCGCGGAGGCCATCGATCCGCAAGCCAGCAACAGAACGTACGTCGAAGCCGACCCTATCGAGATCGAGGCGATAAGCGAGGACTACGTGGACGCGCTTCGCGATTTGGGGGTGAAGATATGACGAAGGCTGAACTTTCGCTGGCAGTTTCTTCTTTCAAGGAGGAGACGGCGGCGGCAATAAGGACGATGTATAACGCGCTCAACGCGGGACAGAAAAAGCAGATCGTGAAAAATGAAGCCGTTGCGGCTCTTTTTGAGCGCTACGGCGTTGAACGCGACGAGTGAGGTGAGAATATAATGACTTGGGAGATAGCAGCTGGGATCATATCTCTCGTTACCTTCTTCATCTCCGTGGGTGCGGTGGTATACAAGCTCTCCCGTGCGCTTGCCGTGCTTGAAACGACTATAAGAGCGCTTACGGACACGATAAGGGAGCTTCGCACAAACAGCCACGACACGCACAAACAGCTTTTCGACAGGGTGGAGGATCACGAGACCCGTATCACCGTGCTCGAAAAAATTAAAAAGTGAGGAGAAAAATGCTTAATAATCTTGCAGGACTTATTAAGGTCAAGACCATCGTAACGATGGTGGTCATAGGTGTGTTCGCCGTGCTTGCCCTGCGCGGCGACATCAGCGCGGATAACGTTATGATAATCGTTTCCTCGGTGATAGCCTTTTATTTCGGCACTCAGCACGAGGCAAAGGTCGTACCCGCGATAAAGCGTGCGGCGCAGGATAAGGCGGATGATGAAAAAGCCGTTTAAGCTCGCGCTTTCGGCGGGGCATTGGCGCGGAACGTCAAAGGGCTGCCCCGCATATCTCGATAAAGAAAAAACACCCGAATGGGTGCTCAATGCCCGTATATGCGAAAAGCTTGAAGCACTTCTTTCAAAATACGAGGGCGTGGAGGTGCTTCGCCTTGACGACAGAACGGGTGAGGAAAATATTTTGCTTGCCGCTCGCACGGAAGCCGCAAACGAGTGGGATGCGGACTTTTACCTTTCCGTCCACCACAACGGCGGCGTAAAGGGTGGCAAGGGCGGCGGGATAGTTGCGTACGCGCACCCCAAGGCATCTGCCGCATCGTTTGAGTGGCAGAAGGCTCTTTACGATGCCGCCGTAGCCGCCACGGGACTTCGCGGCAACAGGGCAACTCCGCTTGCAAGGAAAAATCTGCACGAGGTCAGGGAGAGCAAAATGCCCGCCGTCCTTATGGAATGCGGCTTTATGGACAGCGCGACGGATTGCCCGATAATTCTTACCGACGATTTTGCCGATAAAATAGCAAACGCATTTTGCGACGTTATCGTCGCAAAATGCGGTGCTGTAAAAAAGTCGGATACGCTTTATCGCGTGCAGGTCGGTGCGTTTAAAAAGCGCGAAAATGCCGAGGCGTTGCTTCGGGAGCTTCAAAACGCGGGATTTGAGGGGTATATCAGGGAGGATTGAGTCACCCTTCCGTTTCCTCGTATATTTCAAGCAGTCGCTCCTCGATCTCCTCGATGCGCTTGGCTATCTCGGCGGCGCGGACGTAATCGCTTGCCGCATCGCCGTATAGCTCGGCGTTGAGCGTGTCAAGCTCGGCGTCAAGCTCGGCTTCTTCCTTTTTCAGCCTTTGCAATCGTGCCTCGGCGCGACGTGCCTCTGCCGCCTCGCGCTTGCCTCGCAGATACGCTTCCTTGTTGCTTTCTGCGGCGGCGGGTGCGGCGGCGGTGGGGGCAGAGCGCACGGAAAGCCGCTCTGCTTCCTCGCGCCACTCGTCCCAAGCCGCGCCGATGCGCGAAAATCTTACGTCGTGCAACGTGCCGCCCTCGTCAAAGCCGAGGATGCGCGTGGCAAGCTTGGAGATAAAGGTTCGGTCGTGGGATACGCAGATAACCGTTCCGTCGTAGCCCGAAAGCGCTTCCTCAAGCGCCTCGCGCGAGCCGATGTCAAGGTGGTTTGTCGGCTCGTCGAGGACGAGCAGGTTCATCTTTGACAGCATCAGCTTAACGAGCGTGAGCCTTGCGCGCTCGCCGCCGCTTAAGACGGATATCTCCTTGAAAACGTCGTCGCCGCGGAACAAGAACGCCGCAAGCGCGCCGCGCACCTCGTGCTCCTTCATAGCGGGGTAGCGTGACCACAGCTCCTCAAGGACCGTGCCGTTTTCGTTAAGGTTTTGGTTTTCCTGATCGTAATAGCCGATTTGCAAATTATGTCCGAAGTCGATAATTCCGCGCGTGGGGCGCAGTTTTTCAAGCAGGAGCTTGATGAGCGTGGATTTTCCGCACCCGTTAGGACCTACGATGAACACGCGCTCGCCGCGCTTGACCGAAAACGATACGTCGGAAAGGATTTTTGCCGTGCCGTAGGAAAATCCGAGCGAGCGCACGGAAAGCACGTCGTTTCCGCTTTGCAATCCTTGCACGAAGCGCATTTTAACGGTCTTTTCGTCCTTTTCGGGCGCGTCGAGCTTCACCATTTTGTCAAGCAACTTCTGTCGGCTCTCGGCGGCTATGATGTTGCGCTCTCTGTTCCAACGGCGCTGTTGCTCGATGTACGCCTCCTGACGCGCTATCTCCTTTTGCTGATTGCGGTAGTGGCGCTCGTATATCTCGCGGTCGGTGCGCCTCTGCTCCGCGGAGGCGGTGTAGCCGCCCTTGTAGAGCTTCGCGCGGCGATGCTCTATCATAAGCGTTTTGTTCGTTACCTTGTCAAGAAAATGGCGGTCGTGGGATACTGCAATAATACATTTTTTGTAAGAGGCAAGGAAGTTCTCAAGCCACGCGAGTGTTTCGGTGTCAAGGTGGTTCGTCGGCTCGTCGAGCAGTAGGATGTCGGGCTCGCGGCAGAGCTGGCGCGATAGGGCAAGGCGCGTGCGCTGACCGCCCGAAAGTGAGGTCACGGGCAGGGACATCGCTTCCGCATCGAAGCCCATACGCTCAAGTATGGAGCGGCATTTTGAGCGGAATACCGCGCCGCCGCCCGCAATAAAGCTTTCGTTAAGCGCGGTGTATTCCTTCGTTATCGAGGCGTGCTTTTCGCCGCCCGCCTCGTCGGCGTGTGCTTCAAGCCACGCGGCAAGCTCGGCAAGGCGTGCTTCGGCGGCAAGAAGCTCGCCAAACGCGCCGTACATTTGCTCAAGCGCGCTTTCGCCAACGCCCTCGTTCACCTCAAACGCGCCGTCCTGCGTAAGTATTCCGACGCTTACATCCGAGGAAATGTAGCATTGACCGCTCGTTGGCTCAAGCGTGTGGTATATTATAGAAAGAAGCGAGGATTTTCCACAGCCGTTAGGCCCGACTATGCCGAGGCGGTCGTTCTCGTTAAGGGAAAAGGAAACGTCCTCAAAAAGCGTTTTGTCCCCAAAGGATAGGGAGACTCCGTTTATGCTGATAACCGTCATTTTTAAGTCCTTACAGTTTTATCTTTATCTCCTCGGCAACGCCGAGGATGCGAGCCTCGCCCGTTTCAAAATCGGCGGGGGAAAGCTCAATGGGCGAGTAGGCGGGGTTTTCGGGCAGTAGGAATATGCGTCTGCCGCGCTTTGAAAAGCGTTTGACCGTTGCGGATTCGCCACCGACAAGACACGCCACGACCTGCCCCTCCTCGGCGTACTGCTGCTTGCGGAAAAGAACGAGAGAGCCGTTTATCATTCCGATGTTCTTCATACTGTCGCCGCTTATGCGCAGAAAGAAATAATCGTCGGGCGACGCGCCGCCAAGGTCTGCAAGCTCAAAGCCTTGAAGCTCCTCCTCGGTTATTATGGGCAGCCCCGCGCGAATAGAGCCGATAACGGGAACGAGATATTCGGACAGCGCCGCGGTGTGCGAGGCTACGCGCTCCGTACCCATAAGGGAATCAAGGCTTACGCCGAAATAATCCGCGATGATGGATAGCTTGTCCGCCTTCGGTGCGCTCCTGCCGCGTTTCCAATCCGAGAGTGAGGACGGGGAAATGCCCGTATCTCGCGACAGACGGTAGGCGCTTATGCCGCGCGCCGCCATAAGCCTTTCCAAAACAGAATAATTCATAGTGTTACTCCACTTTTTTTGAAAAAATATTACGCAAATGCGAAATAGGTATTGACAACATTTCGCGTATGTGATATAATCAAGTCCACGGGGAGAAATCCCCGACAAAATATATTATAGAACATTTGTTTTTAGATGTCAATAGATAAGTATAAATTTAAGGAGGAAAAATGTGCAGCGAATGTGATTTTTACGTCTGTCCCGACGGTTGCCCCAATGCCGTAGCGGACAAAAACGAGGAGTGTGAGCTTTGCGGCTCGCTCATCGAAAACGGGGAGGAATACGCCGAGGACGGCGAGGGTGGAATTGTCTGTGAGCATTGCGCAAATCAGATGGAAATAGACGACGTGTTACGTATATGCGAAGTAGCAAGCGTTATGGAGCTGCTTAGCGATATGGGGCGTACACGCCACGCGATATAAATTTTGGAGGTAGGCTGTGAAAAATTCTGAATTCAGGACGGGCGGCGAAATAGCCGCAAAAAGCAAAGAAGAACAAATGTTCTCAGGCGATGAAAGCTCTCTGCGCTACGCCTCGGACGTGAGCGCGGCAGAGCTTGCGGCGGCGCAGGAGTATCTTAAAAGCTACCGCTACGGCTGTAGGATGCTTGCTTGCGCGGATTACGCGCACAATTATCTGGTGCGCGACGTTGACGTTTTCGACGAGGAGCAGGCGAAGTGTGACGAGGCGCTTCTTCGCGCGCGGATGTACGGCGTGCGCGCGTTTATCAACAATTTGAAATGCGATTCAAACTCAAAGCTCCTGCTGTATTGGCATTACATAAGGGGCGAGTCGGTGGCAAGGTGCGCGGACATTATCGGCGTTTCGCGTGCGGGAGCGTTCAGGGTGCGCCACCGCGCGCTCGAGGCGGCGGCACGCGCTCTGCGCAAAAGTAGTGCGCCGCGCGGCATCGAGGATATTTTGCCAAAGTGAGCGCCCGAAGTATAAAAAAGCGCGGATTGGCAAAAAATAACCTTGAAATAAGCGTGGAGGTGAAAAAATGGATCCGAAAAAAACTGCTATATCGCTTGCGGCTTTGGGGGGTGTCATCGCCGCGGCGGGCGCGGCGTACGCCGTGTATAATTCAAGGGCTATGCGCACGAAGCGCCTTTTGCGCCGCGCGGGTAAAACGATGGGCGGCGTCGGAAGCGTGCTTACGATGCTGTCGAATATGACGTTGACCTAAAAATATGAGCCAAATGCAAAACGCACTTGGCTCATATTTTTTACTCTCCCTCGGCGTCAAAGCGCCGTTTTGAGTTTTTATTTAGCTATATTTCCGTCCGTGCAATAAATGGTGTAGTTTCCCGACAGATTGTCCCAAGCATCGCCCTTTTGGATGGCATTCCACTTTGCGCTCGTGCCGTTAAAGTTGATTTTCGTAAGGGAATAGCACCGGCTGAATGCAAAGCCGCCTATGCTTGTAATGCTCTTGGGGATGCTTACGGTCGTGAGAGCGAA
>JAZPZM010000175.1:0-16538 GCA_045544735.1 Eubacteriales bacterium | reverse complement strand
TATTCAGGATGGGAAATATTAAAAAATACTGTTCGTGAACAACAATATGACATCCCAAGAGAAAGTTTTATAAGCGATCTGCGAACGAATGTTGTTACTTATGTTGCTCGAAAATAAATCACCGGCTGAATATTCAGCCGGGTTTTATTTAAGTCTTGACTTTAAATTTATTTCGTGTATAATATGACCGTGTACGAAGGCGTAGCTCAGTTGGTTAGAGTACTTGCTTGACATGCAAGGGGTCACTGGTTCGATTCCAGTTGCCTCCACCAAGAAAAAAGTCTCTTTTGTCTACTGACAAAAGAGACTTTTTTCAATGATATCCGTTCCCTACGGTCACGGATGATATAGCTAACGCTATGATATCTGCTTCGCAGATGATATACGCTTCGCGTATGGTGGGAACGGATATTATATCATATTTGCAAAGCAAATATATCATGCGGCGCAAGCCGTATATCATATCGCGTCAGCGATATTTCATTGAAAAATTCATAGTTTTCCGGTATAATCAATTCAATAAATAAGAATTTAACGAGGCGATTAGGGATGGATATTTCTTTCAAAAATGGCAATGAGAAATTTAATTACAGAGTGTGTGCTATGATGATTTCTGACGGTAAAATCTTGGCAATGCACGATGAGCGGTCACCGTATTACTATTTGCCTGGTGGGAGAGTTGCGATAGGTGAAACGGCAGAAAGTGCGGTTATCAGAGAGGTTCAAGAAGAATTGGGTGTTACACCTAAGATTGCTCGTTCTCTTTGGCTCAATCAGGCTTTTTTCACAGAAGATGTCGATAATTTGCACTATCACGAACTCTGTATTTACTTCTTAATGGACATAACCGATACTGATTTGCTTTCGAGGGGAAAAAGCTTTACTGCAAACGAAGGCCACCGCATACATACTTTTGAATGGCTGGAGTTTGAAAGACTAAAGGACGAGTATTTCTACCCGTTGTTCTTGAAGAAGGATATTTTCAATCTTCCTGATGTGTTTACCATCCGCACAGAGATTGAGTAAGCCAATTTCAATTGATCGAATAGATAGCGCATCATACTTTTAGTCTTTTTTACCTCAATTTTGCTCCGTTTAGGTAGTCTTTCGCAGAAAAGAAACAACCTTTGTCTACCAGACAAAGGTTGTTTCTTTTCAACTAAATCCGTTCGGAGTTGGCATCGCCAACTGATGCGGACAGGGATAAATCCCACTTTCGTGGGATGAAATCACTTCGTGATGAAATCCGACTTCGTCGGGAGATTGGACGGATTTAATTTCATCTGCGTTAGCAGATTTCATCCGAGATTGCTCGGATTTAATCGCGCTTGCGTGATTTCATTGAAATATCCGATGATTTATGATATAATCAGTTCGATAAACTTGAATTTAACATGAGGTAACCGAAATGAAATGTCCTAAATGTGGTAAAGAAATGGAATTGGGCTATTTTTATGGTCAACGAGCTTTGTGGAGCAAAAATGAAGACAAGTTTACCATTCTTAAAGGTAAAGACGATGTAAAGCTATTTGCTTCGGGGTCTCCCGCTTATAAGTGTGAACATTGCCATAAAATCATTGTAGTTATTGATTATTAAAAATCAAATTTAACGAAGGATGTTATTTCTATGAAAAAGTTGATAGCAATAGTTTTAGCATTGGTCTGTATGCTGTGTTTTGTTGGTTGTTCTATGTTTACAACCGATGTATCTTGGACGGATAAAGATATCAAAAATGCAAAATCAGTAGAGATTACTTGCTACGATAACAACGCAAGTAGCGATTCCATTGAAGTTTACTCCATTGTAGATGAAAAAGAAGTCAATAATATTTGTAATACATTTTCGTTACTTAAAGTCAAGAAAACAAAAATAACCGAGCCTATGTCCATTGCTTATTCTATTAGTTTTCTGGACGGGTCTGGCAATGCAATCGAAACTGTTGAGATTCCATTTGGATGGAATGTGATACAATGCGGCGATTTATATAAAATTACAGACGAAATGGATATTAACCGGTATATCAGAGAGGATGTATTGAAAGACACTCAAAATTGATTCGCCAAATTCCAATTTATCGAACAGTATGGTTGCGCACCTAATCGCTTTTCTTGCCTATATTTACGCACCGTTATGCTGTTCTTTCGCAACAAAAAAACGCACTTTTGTCTACCGACAAAGGTGCGTTTTTTGAATGCGGGATCTTTATTACATATATTTCATAATACCCTTATATTCAAGGAGCTTTACGTAGAGTCCGCCTTGAACGGTGCGGTTGCGGAAGGATTTTTCGATATTCTCGCCCTTTGACATATACGCGGCGTGAAGCGCGCTTACGGTATAGTACCAATCCGTCATCGGCACGCGCGATTCGCTTGCGTTGTACGCCGCCCACATAGGCTCGATAAGTCGCTCGAAATCCTCGCGGCGACGGGCGAGCGTTGCCGTCCACACGGTCCAGTCGCTCTTTGTGTACGAGCGTCTGTTATCAAGGGGCAAGCCGTATGCGTTGAGCCGTCCGAAATAGCTTGCAACCTCGGAGGCGATTACGTTTTGCGGCATAACGCGCGTTCCCCACAGCTTATCCCAAACGATATTGTATTTCATACTGAACGTATCTGGCTTATCAAACGCAAGGCGATAGCTTCCGTCCTCGTTTGCGGCGCGCTCTGCCCAATCCCGTGCCATATCGCGAGCCATACTGACGTATTTTTCTTCGCCCTCGGCATTACCGCTCATACCCTTGAGTATTCCGTATCCCGCAATACCCATTATCGCCTTTAGCGAAAGATTGCAGTTGTGCGCAAGGTGTCCTGCAAAATCGTCGGTGCAAAGCTGATTTGCGGGGTCTCTGCCGTTGTCAATAAGATATTTCACCCAACCGTCAAGCACGTCCATATGCTCTGCCGCAAACGAAACGTCATGCGTTGCGATAGCGACGGCGGTTTCCATTATCAGCATATTTCCGCATTCCTCGACGGGCATCTGGCGCTCAAGCGCGTTGTTTCCGTAGACCTGACCGTTGAGCTTGGGATACTGTCCTACGTCGTGCGGTGCAAAATCAAATCTCCACGCATCCGAGCGCGCGTATTTGTATATCGGGCGCATCATGCCCTTGACAAGCTCGGGGTTATATATAAGGAATAGCGGTATTGACGGATAGCTTACGTCAACCGTAGCGGCGCAACCGTTTGAGAAACATTCCTTTGAAACGTACAGCACATCGCCGTTTTCGTCAAGCACGAGCTTGTGCGCGGCAAGCGTCTGGCGCAGTGCAAGCTCCAGCATCTCGGCGTATTTTTCGCCGCCCGCGCGAACTGCGTCGGCAAAAAGATTATTTTCAAAGACACGGCATCGCTCAATTACGCTTTCATAATCGGAATGAGCCTTGAATATCTCATTTACGATAGACTCTCCGTTTTTGTTCCAATAAGAAGAAAGATGCTTTCCGAAATACTCGATACTCTTAACGTCATCATAAGCGAAGGTGACAAGGGTGCTATCCTTGACTTCTGCGCTGATGCAGGCAAAGGTCATTGAGTCCTTGTTCTCGATAAACACCTCGCCCGCCCCCGAAAGATAGAAGCGTCCCCATTCGATACGCAGATTATCACCCGATCGTTCAAGCATTTTCGGATTTTTTCTGCCCATAGATATGGAATTTATACCTTCAAGAGCCAAGATATCGCGGCTTATCTCGTCGTCGCCCGCCTTGTTCATACAAATCTCTTCGGAAACAGAAATTTTAACAAAAACGCTATGCTCATTGCCGTCAAGCGAAGTGCTTTTGATCTCAAGATAGCTCACGGGGCGCGTGAGCAAATAAAGGTCATTTGGAATAAGCGGCGAGGTAAAGGTGAGGGTGATGCGCACACCGTCTTGCTCAAAGGTATATACGGTGGAAAACGCGGTGCAATCCACCGAGGTCTGCTTCATGGCGGGAATCTCGCCCTTGCCGATTATCTGATATTCCTTGCCGTCTATCGTGGCAACGCCCAAAATGACGTTATCCGCACCCGTCCAATGAATAGTTTGCGAGTCGGTAAGGCGATCCGTTGCCGACCATACGCTGAAATACGGGTCAACGGTAATAAGTGGGTATGCAGGTGGTCTTAACTTCATTTTTCTCTCCTTTTAGGTCTCGTACCAGCGCGAGCCTATTGACAGCTCGACGCTGAGGGGGACGGGAAGCTTTGCCGCGGCTTCCATTTCCTCGCGCAGTATGGTGGCGGCGCGGTCGGCAAAATCACGGTGAGCCTCGATAATTAGCTCGTCGTGCACCTGAAGTATCATTCGCGCGTCGATCGCTTCTTCCTTGAGTCTGCGGTCGACGTTTATCATTGCTATTTTAATGATGTCTGCCGCGCTTCCCTGAATTGGGCTGTTCATTGCTACGCGCTCGCCGAATTTGCGCACGGCTCCGTTCTTTTCGTTAAGCTCGGGGATGTAGCGCCGTCTGCCGTAAAGCGTTTTGACGTAGCCCTCCTTCTTTGCCTCCTCGATGACGTTCTGTAAATAGTCGCGCACACTCGGATAGGTGGCAAGGTAGCTTTCGATATATTCTTTGGCTTGCTTCATTCCGATACCGAGGTCCTGCGAAAGCGAAAACTCGCCAATACCGTAGACGATACCGAAATTTACAGCCTTTGCGCGCTTACGAAGCTCCGACGTAACAAGCTCTATCGGAACGCCGAAAACGGCGGATGCTGTCGAGGTGTGGATATCCTCGCCCGACAGAAACGCCGAGATCATATTTTCATCATTCGCTATACACGCAAGCAAGCGAAGCTCTATTTGAGAGTAGTCGGCATCCACCAATAGATAGTTTTCGCGCGGCAGAAAATATTTGCGAAGCTCTCTGCCAAGCTCTGTACGGATGGGGATATTTTGCAGATTTGGCTCAGCCGAGGAAAGTCTGCCCGTTGCCGTTCCCGTCTGCTTGAATTTCGTGTGTATTCTTCCCTCTCCATCAGCAACCTTTAAAAGCCCCGTAACGTAAGTTCCGATAAGCTTTGTAAGCTGACGGTATTCGAGGATGTCCGCTACTATCGGGTATTTGGGCGCAAGCTTTTCAAGTATCTCCGCGCTCGTCGAATATCCCGTCTTGGTCTTTTTGCCCGCGGGAAGTCCCATTTTTTCAAACAATATCTCGCCAAGCTGCTTTGGAGAATTGATGTTGAACTCCTCGCCCGCGGCGAAATATATCCTCTCCGTTAGGGCATTTGCGGCATCGGAAAGCTCCTCGCCGTATCTTGAAAGTCCATCGGGGTCTATCAAAAATCCCGCGTTTTCCATATCCGCAAGCACGCCTGCAAGCGGCATTTCGATATCGTAAAAGAGTCCCTCGCATTCCTCTGCTTTGAGCTTTTTGGAAAGCACGTCTCTCAAACGGTAAGCGTAAACAGCATCAGAAATGAGTTCGTCGCGAAGCTCTCCGAGGTGGAGAGTGATAAGCCTTGATATATCAAAACTGCCGCTTGAATCAAGCACGTAGGCGGCAAGCATAACGTCAAAGCCTACGTTGCGTATGCGCACGCCGCGCTTGTCGCAAAGCTCATAAAGCGTCTTGCAATCATAGCACGCAAGGCGCGGTGCGGCGGCGGCAAGTGCATCAAGCGGCGTGCTTGACACGTCAATCGAACAAATCCTACTGCCGTCAAACACGGTGGCGGTAGTATCATTCATAGCGATAGCGGGAGACTCCGAGGAAAGTATGGAGAGAAACGCATCAACACCGTTTTCCGTC
This sequence comes from Eubacteriales bacterium, assembly GCA_045544735.1. Taxonomy (GTDB): domain Bacteria; phylum Bacillota; class Clostridia; order Oscillospirales; family CAG-272; genus CAG-390. Next base: position 10,794 of record JAZPZM010000175.1, on the reverse strand, counting down.
TTGTATTCACACGCCGCGGACGGCTCTGCCGCACACGCCACCTCGACGGAGTCAAGCCCCATCTTCTTTATAAGTGCGCCAAATTCAAGCTCGGTAAAGAGCTTTTTAGCTTCTTCTTTGTTTATTCCATCCGTTTCAAGCTCCGCAAGAATGGGCATTCCCGGAACGGTGCGGCAGATTTCGGCAAGCGCTTGAGAAATAAACGCCGCTTCCCTTCCCGCCGCAAGCTTTGCAAGCATAGCGGGCTTTATTCCGTCTGCGCTCTCGTAGGATTCGTATACGCCGTTAAGGCTTCCAAAGCGCGAAATCAGAGCAAGCGCGCCCTTTTCGCCAATTCCCGCAATACCCGGAATGTTATCCGAGCTGTCACCCATAATTGCCTTTACGTCGACGAACTGCGACGGCTCGACACCGTATTTCTCGAAAAAGGCGTTTCTGTCAAAATAAACGTAATCGGTATTCGTAGCAAGGAGGACGGCGGTATGCTCGGATATAAGCTGGAGCGAATCTCTGTCTCCCGTCATAATAAGCGTTTGCACGTCACCTGCGGCGTCCCCGTAGGCGGCAAGCGTACCGAGGATATCGTCCGCCTCATAGCCTTCCTTTTCTATTATATGGAAGCCGAGCGCACGGACGACCTTGTGCGCGTACTCCATCTGCGCGGCAAGCTCCTCGGGCATACCCTTGCGGTTAGCCTTATATCCGTCGTACATCTTGTGGCGGAAGGTGGGTGCGCGCAGATCAAACGCCACCGCGCACATATCGGGGGAATATTTTTCAAGCTGTCGCGTGAGCATGGTTACCATACCGTACACGGCGTTGGTCGGCTGTCCCGATGAGGTTGACAACGCTCTGATGCCGTAAAAAGCTCGGTTTAGTATACTGTTTCCGTCTACTGCAAGAAGTGTTTTCATTTTTATCTTCCTTGAAATTTTATATAATTTAGTATACCATAAAAGTCGGGGTGAGGTCAAGGAAAATATAAAGATTAGTTTTTTATTTTTGTGTTGACAAAATTCTTTATCTATGGTATACTTTATATATAAACGCAATGATCGGGAGTAGTAAAAGACAGCGTTTCCCGCAGAGAGTGGACGGTTGGTGCGAGTCCATGGAAAACTGCTTTGAAGTCGTCCGTTAGCGGTTGGAGTGAACTCAGTAGCTTCAAACGGTTTGCCTCGTTATAGGCTTTAGAGTGTGCGCCTCGGCGCAAATTCAGGTGGTACCGCGCGTCTTGCGTCCTGTTTTTTGGATGTAAGGCGTTTTTTCTTTGTAAAAATAAAAAATATATTTTGGAGAAAGATTATGGAAGAAAAGCAGACACAAATTCACGAGTTGCCCAAAACCTACAATCCGTCGCAGTTTGAGGACAGACTTTATTCCATGTGGATGGAAAAGGGCTACTTTACGCCCGACGTTAAGGACGAGCGTCCCCCCTTCTGCATCGTTATCCCGCCGCCTAACGTAACGGGACAGCTTCACATGGGTCACGCGCTTGACGAGACCTTGCAGGATATACTTATCCGCTACAAGCGTATGCAGGGCTTTAACACCCTTTGGATCCCCGGCACCGACCACGCGGGTATTGCAACGCAGATAAAGGTTGAAGAAAACCTTCGCGTTAACGAGGGCATCTCCCGCTACGATCTCGGCCGCGAGGCTTTCCTTGAGCGCGTTTGGGATTGGAAGGCAAAGTACGGAAGCCGCATTATCAGCCAGCTTCAGAAGCTCGGCTCGTCCTGCGACTTTACGCGCGAGCAGTTCACTATGAGCGACAGCCTTTCCGCCGCCGTTCGCCGCGTTTTCGTAAGCCTTTACAACAAGGGGCTTATCTACCGCGGACTTCGCATTACCAACGTATGCCCCAAGTGCAACACCGTTATATCCGACGCGGAGGTTGAGCACAAGGAGCTTGAAGGCAGCTTCTGGCACATTCGCTATCCCATCAAGGGCGAGGAAGGCAAGTACGTTATCATTGCTACCACGCGCCCCGAAACGCTCCTCGGTGATACCGCAGTTGCAGTCGCTCCCGATGACGAGAGATACGCTGACCTTGTAGGAAAGACTCTTATTCTTCCCCTCGTTGGCCGCGAGATCCCCGTTATTGCCGACGAGAACGTTGACAAGGACTTCGGTACGGGTTGCGTTAAGATCACGCCCGCGCACGACCCCAACGACTACGAAACGGGACTTCGCCACAATCTTGAAAACATCATCGTTCTTGACAACACCGCGCACGTTAACGAAAACGGCGGAAAGTATCAGGGACTTGACAGATTTGAGGCACGCCGTCAGATCGTTGCCGATCTTGAGGCTGAGGGACTCCTCGTTAAGATTGAAAAGTGCGTTCACAACGTTGCGCATTGCTACCGTTGCGGCACTGTGCTTGAGCCCGTTGCATCAAAGCAGTGGTTCGTTAAGATGAAGCCTCTTGCAGAGCCCGCTATCGCGGCTGTAAAGGAGGACGATATTCGCTACGTTCCCGATAGATTCTCCAAGATCTACCTTAACTGGATGGAAAACATCAAGGATTGGTGCATTTCCCGTCAGCTTTGGTGGGGACACCGTATTCCCGCATTCTACTGCGAGGACTGCGGAGAGCTTATCGTTTCCGAGGAAAACGTTACGAAGTGCCCCAAGTGCGGCTCGACGAAGATAACGCAGGACGAGGACGTGCTTGACACTTGGTTCTCCTCCGCTCTTTGGCCCTTTACCACTCTCGGTTGGCCCGAAAAGACCGCCGAGCTTGAAAAATACTATCCGACCTCCGTTCTCGTTACGGGATATGACATTATTACGTTCTGGGTTTCTAAAATGATATTTATGAGCCTTGAATTTATGGAACAAAAACCCTTTAGCCACGTCTTTATACATGGACTTGTAAGAGACGCTCAGGGGCGTAAGATGTCAAAATCGCTCGGCAACGGCATTGATCCCCTTGAGATCATCTCCAAGTACGGTGCTGACGCCCTGCGCTTTGCCCTTACCACGGGCAACTCCCCCGGAAACGATATGCGCTTCTCGGATGAAAAGATCGAGGCGGCGCGTAACTTTGCCAACAAGCTTTGGAACGCATCTCGCTTCGTCCGCATGAACCTCACGATAGAAAAGGCTTCTCTGCCCTCTGTCGACAAGCTTGCTCCCGAGGACAAGTGGATACTCGACCGCTTCAATGCTCTGACCGCATCCGTTACCGCATCTCTTGACAAATACGAGATCGGTATTGCGCTTTCCGCGCTCTACGACTTCGTATGGGACGTTTTCTGCGATTGGTACATTGAGCTTACCAAGGCTCGTCTGAACGACAAGGACAGCGAGGGCTGCCTTATCGCGCAGAACGTTCTTACCTACGTTCTTGAGGGAACGCTTAAGCTTTTGCACCCCTTTATGCCCTTCATTACCGAGGAGATCTATCAGGCTCTTCCCCACGCATCCGATAGCGAAAGCATCATGATCTCCGACTTCCCCGCTTACAACGAGGCTCTTTGCTTCGCTGAGGAAGCCGCTGATTTTGAAAAGCTTATCACCGTTATCAAGGCTATCCGCGCACGCCGCACGGAGATGAACGTTCCTCCCTCCAGAAAGACCAAGGTCTACATTGAAACGAAGTACGCTTCCTCCTTCGGAGAGGCTACTCATCCCTTCTTCGTAAGACTTGCGTCCGCCTCCGAGGTCGAGGTTGCCGCATCCTTTGACGGCAAGATCTCCGCTGACGATGCCGCACAGATAGTTACAGATGCCGCAACGGTTTATCTGCCCATTTCCGAGCTTGTCGATATGGCAAAGGAAAAGGAAAGACTTACCAAGGAGCTTGAAAAGACCAAGGGCGAGATCGCTCGCCTTGTAGGCAAGCTCTCAAACGCAGGCTTCGTGGCAAAAGCACCTGCCGCAGTCGTTGAGGCTGAAAAGGCAAAGCTCCAGAAATACGAGGAGACCGCCGCAGGTATTGAAGCTGCACTTGCAAAAATAAACTAATATTTACTATTTACGCGCCGAGCAATAACAACAAAATAGGAGAAACACGATGAAGAACATCAAAAAAACGTGGATCGCTGCGTTTTTCGTCCTTCTGCTTGTTTCCTCTGCTTTGTTTGCGTCTTGCTCGGCGCAAGATTTATCCGCAAACGAAGCATTTGGAAGCACAGAAAAGGCGGAATCCAACGCACTTGGCTCAGACTCATCCAAGGATGAAATGCTCTCCGCACCCGCTCTCCCCAACACAGACAAAGAAAGCGCGGATTCAAGCTACGAGGCAAAAATAATTCGCACCTTCGTCCTGAACGCAGAAACGAAGGAATACGACGGCACTATCGATGCGCTTTACGACGCTATCGCCCTACACGGCGGATACGTTAGCTCGTCGAAGGTGTCGGGCAAGAGCTATAACCAATACGGTGAAAAATACAACCGCGAGGCTACGCTTGTAATAAGAATTCCCGCAGAGAAGGCAGACGAGTTCATTCAAAGCCTTGACGGCTCGATGAACGTAACGTCAAGCTCGTCCGCCGAGCAGGACGTAAGCAATTCGTACTACAGCATAACGGCAAGAATGGAAACGCTGAACGCAGAAAGACAAAGTCTGCTTGCTATGATGGGCTCGATAAATAATGCAACGGACTACGATTTTTGGTACACGCTCCAAAAGCGTATATCCGAGATCGAGCAGCAGCTTGCCGAATATCAGGCGCAGATAGATATTTACGACAACAAGGTAAGCTATTCGACGGTAACTCTTACGCTTTTTGAGGTCATTGAATACACCCCCAAGACCATCGAGGAGCCGAGCTTTTTTGAACGCATCGGCAAAGCGTTCTCGGAAAGCTGGAAGGCGTTTGGCGAATTCTGTATGGATTTTGCCGTGTTTACGGTAGCCGCACTTCCTACGCTCATCGTTCTTGCCGTTCTCGGAATAGCCGCGCTGATCATAGTTAGAGCAATAATAAAGAAAAAGAAGGCTAAATGATAAACGGTGAAGATCTGAACGGTAAGTATAAGGAGGTCAGCGCTATGAAAAAGTTAATAGCTTTAGGTTTGGTATTCGTTTGTGTGTTTTCCTTGATTAGTTGTGGTCAGCAAACGCAAGGACAACAAGAGGCAACAACGCCAAATCAATCAAGCAATGATGAAACAACGCCAAATCAATCAAGCAAATCCGATGATGAATTTCACGACCACGTTCCATATGAGGCTATGTTGAATTTGAAGGTCATAGACGGTAAGTTCAGATTTCAAAGAATTGCAACTACCCCGTGCATCGTATATTCCAATGCTCCAATCAGCGATATGTCAAAAGGAATGATTTACAATGACAACCACGATATTTTGACATCTATCTTCCAAGCAACGGACGGGAAGGATGCCATTATGGACACTCCGGAATGTGTATTTTCACGTTATATCTATATGTTTGATAATGAACGCGAAAATATTCCTTGGCATTATCGGTTTGCGATTTGCAACTGTGGCGCGGTAATGATTACAAACAACGACGAACTTATTTGCACAATACAACTTACCGAGGAAGAGCGTCGCTCCATATTTCCTTCTGATTTGAGCGTTGACGCATAGCCGACTATCGCTCCGCCCTCAAGCAATTGATACAAAATCGCGTAAAATATGCGATTTATAAATACAAGAATACGGCATATCTCGAAAGAGATATGCCGTATTTTCAAATTATACCGTATGTACTCCGTTTGCGCCGTCGGCGTGAGGAGCGTCAAGATTATACTTTTTAGCCTTGCGGTACTCAAAGAACTTCTTTGCAACGTCCTCAAAGAGTGCGTAGCTGAGAACGTCCTCGTCCTGCTCGTAGTAAGGCGCGATCTCCTCGCGGAGCTTATCAAGCTCGGGCTCAAGAAGGTCGGCGGGACGCACGAGAATGCGAGGCTCGTCACCCACGATCTGCTTAACAAAGCTCTCTGAAATGGGTGCGGGAGTTCTTCCGTATTCGCCCTTAACGAGTCCCTTGAATTCCTTGGTCACCATCTTGTATCTCTCGCCCGCAAGAACGTTAAGCACCGCCTGAGTGCCGACGATCTGCGACGAGGGGGTTACGAGAGGCGGATATCCCGCATCTGCACGGACTCTCGGAACTTCCTCAAGAACCTCTGTAAGAAGGTGGTCCTTGCCCTGCTTCTTAAGCTGGGAAACGAGGTTGGAAAGCATTCCGCCGGGGACTTGATACATCAGCGCGTTAACGTCAACGGTAAGCACCTTATCGTCAAGCAGACCTGCATCGCGGTATTTTGCGCGCAGAGCCGAGAAATGCTTGGTGATGGGCTGGAGAGAATCGAGAGAGAGTCCCGTATCGTACTGCGTTCCCTGAAGCGTTGCAACGATGGATTCAGTCGGGGGCTGGGACGTGCCGAGTGCCATCGGGGAGATGGCGGTATCAACGATGTCAACTCCCGCCTCGATAGCCTTGAGAAGTGTCATAGACGCAAGACCCGACGTGTAGTGGGTGTGGAGCTGAACGGGCACGGAAACGGCAGCCTTTACAGCCTTAACGAGCTCGTAGGCATCGTAAGGACGGAGAAGTCCCGCCATATCCTTGATACAGATGGAGTCAGCGCCCATTTTTTCAAGCTGTGCGGCATATCCCGCAAAGAACTCTATGCTATGCACCTTGCTGGTGGTATAGCAGATAACAGCCTGAGCGTGACCGCCGTATTTGTTAGCGGCGGCGATAGAGGTCTCAAGGTTGCGCGCATCGTTGAGCGCGTCGAAGATTCTTATAATATCGATTCCGTTTTCAATAGACTTTGCAACGAAATAATCAACAACGTCATCGGAATAGTGGCGGTAGCCAAGAATGTTCTGACCGCGGAAAAGCATTTGAAGCTTCGTGTTCTTAACGTGCTTGCGAATGGTACGAAGTCTCTCCCACGGGTCTTCGTTAAGGAAACGCATACAAGCGTCGAAGGTCGCTCCGCCCCAAGCCTCAAGCGAGTGATAGCCGATAGCGTCCATCGCCTCAAGGATCGGGATCATCTCCTCGGTCGTCATTCTCGTAGCAACGAGGGACTGGTGCGAATCGCGCAGAGCAGTTTCCGTTATCTTTACTTTTTTAATATCAGACATATCAAATACCTCATTTATCTAATCAAAGCATACCGCTAAACCAGGAGATGAACACTCCCGCCGCAACGGCAGAGCCGATAACGCCCGCAACGTTGGGTCCCATAGCGTGCATAAGAAGGAAGTTGGTGGGATCGGTCTTGAGTCCCTCAAGATTGGCAACTCTCGCCGCCATAGGCACGGCGGAAACGCCCGCAGAGCCGATGAGGGGATTTACTTTTCCCTTCGTTACCCAACACATAACCTTTGCGCAAAGCAAGCCGCCGATAGTGGAAATGTAGAACGCGACGACACCGAGCGCAATAACGAGAAGCGTTTGAAGCTTAAGGAAGTTAGCCGCACCCGCCGTAACGCCAACGGAAAGTCCGAGCATAACGGTTACTGCGTTCATAAGTCCGTTCTTGACGGTTCCCGCAAGTCTGTCCGTAACGCCGCTTACGTTGAGTATGTTACCGAACATAAGGCATCCGACGAGCGGAGCGGCGTCGGGAACGATAAGGCAAACGACGAACATAACGACGATGGGAAACAGCACCTTTTCAAGCTTTGAGACCTTTCGGGGAGCTTCCATCTTGATCTTGCGCTCCTTCTTCGTGGTCAGAAGGCGCATAACGGGCGGCTGGATCATAGGAATGAGAGCCATATATATGTATGCGGCAATAGCGATAGCACTAAGAAGCTGAGGAGCAAGAGTTTTTGCGGTAAGTATTGCGGTAGGTCCGTCGGCGCCGCCGATGATACCTATAGCCGCGGCTTCAAGCAACGTAAAGAAGCCCGAAGCGTACGCTCCGTAGAATGCGGCGAATACGCCAAGCTGTGCCGCACCGCCGATAAGAAGCGTTTTGGGATTGGAGATAAGCGGACCAAAATCCGTCATCGCGCCAATTCCGATAAATATAAGCGAGGGGTAGATTCCAAGCTTAACTCCAAGATACAAATAATCAAGAAGTCCGCCGTTTTCGATGATGTTTTGTATGCTCATCTTAAAGCTCGGATCGTCGCTTATGAAAAACTCCATATGGTAAAGATTAGCCCCCGGAAGATTTGCCAAAAGTACACCGATCGCTATGGGTAAAAGAAGAAGCGGCTCGTATTTTTTTGCAACGGCAAGGTAAACGAGCGTGCCCGCGATCACGTACATTATCAGCGCTTTAAGCGGCATCCACGGGTCAGCCGAATTAAAGAGCCGATAAATGCCCGTTGTTTCAAGAATCGAATAGATAAGATCCAACATTTCAGCTATCTTAATTCATTGTAAAGAGGACACTTCCCTCTTCAACGGCAGCACCCTGGGATGCTTCTACGGTTGCGATAACGCCGTCAACGGGGGCGACTATCTCATTTTCCATCTTCATAGCCTCAAGAATGCAAACGCAATCGCCCTTGGCTACCTTAGTTCCTGCCTTCGCAAGAATCTTAACGAGAGTTCCCTGAATGGGAGCCTTAACTACCTCAGCGCCTCTGTTTCCTGCGGCAACGGGGGCTGCGGGAGCCGTGGGAGCGGCAGTAGCAACGGGAGCGGGAGCGGCGGAAGCCGCGGGGGCAGAGCTTGCAGCTGCGCCAAGCTCCTCTATTTCAACGTCGTAAGCGACGCCATTTACCTTAACACTGAATTTTCTCATAACTATTACCTCTGAATTTAATTATTTTCGATTTTTGCCCGCGCGCTTGAACGAAACCACGCGGAAGCCGTCAGGCTCTCTGTTTTCGCTTGCCGCTTCTTCTGCAAGGATAGCGGAGATCGCGGCAGTAATTGCGGCAACTATCGCGCCGTCGTCTGCGACTGCCGCCTTTTCGACGGGAGCTTCGGGAACTGCCGTAGCGACGGGCTTCGCTTCCTTTTTCTTGCCGAAAACAAGTCCGAATATGCTAAGGATTCCGCATATCAGCGCCAGCACGGTGAGAACTGTAGCAAAGCCAAGAAATGCGTATTTGCCGCCCTCGATTATACGGTCAACAAAGCCCGCTTGTAAAAAGACGCTCATTTAGCACCTCACTTTTTCGCTTTAGGCGAAAGGGTGTTTTTACCGAGAAGCATCTGCAACGCGGAAGCTATTCTTGCACGCATCTCGCTTGCGGGGACTATATCGTCTATCTCGCCGCAAAGAGCCGCGTCGTTGGGAGACGCATACTGCTCGCACCACTCACGCTCAAGTGCCTCACGGCTTGCGTTGATGTCTGCCGCGCCGATGCGATCGTTCCAAAGCAGAGCAACCGACGCTTCGGGAGAAAGTGCGCTTATGCAAGAATCAGGCGTTGCGAAGGCGATATCGCCGCCGCAGGACTTGGATGCCATATAGATAAATCCGGCACCGTACGCATTACCCACAACGGCGGAAATCTTTGCGTTTGTGGAGTTTTGCATAGCGTCAATAAGTTCAGACGCTGAGTAAATATATTCGGCATCGTTGGTCTCCTCGTTGTCAAAGCCGGGGCAATCGACGAGGGATATGAGAGGAATACCGAAGCGGTCTGCAAACTTCTCTATTTTTGCTACGACTCGGCAAGCTTCACGGGTGAGCGCGCCGCTCTTGTGCGTTCTGTCGTTAGCGATAAACGCGCAGGAAACTCCGCCGACCACGGCAAAGCCCGCGGCAAGAGCGGGAGCGTATCTGCTCCAAAGTCTGATGTAATTTTTGTTGTCGGCAATCGCGGCAACGAGAGACTCGCCCGTAAGTCCGGTAATATCGGGGCTTGAGGTAAGATCTCCGTCAGAAACAACCGTTCCCTCGGTGTTGTTGGAGGGCAAAAATTCAAGCAGCTTTCTTGCAACTGAATAAAGCTCTGCCTCGTCCTTTGCCTCGTAGGAGGTAACGCCCGATTCGGCAGTAACCGTAACGCCGTTGACAAAGGGAGATATCGCAAAAATCTCGCTTCCCGTCTTTTCACCGGGAGCGGTGCTTATTACAAAATCAAAGCTTGATGCGAGAACAGCCATATTTCCGCCGCAAACGCCGGGGATAAGGGCGATTCTGGGGACGGAGCCGACGGCTCTTGCGGATGCACCGAGCGTATTTCCGAGTCCCGCGAGGGCGCGGACACCCTCGTAAACGCATACACCGTCGGAATCGAAAATACCGATGATAGGCGCACCGTTTTTCTGCGCCATCTCATAAAGAGAAATTATCTTTTTAGCGGAGTATCTTCCGAAAGCTCCGCCCATACGCTCTCTGTCCTGAACGAACGCGAAGGCGAGCCTTCCACCTATCGCACCGTATCCGCAGATAACACCCGAAAACTCGTCGGGGTTGGATGAGCGCGAGCGGTTTATGTAAGCACCGACCTCGGAAAAAGTGCCTCTGTCAAAAAGCGCGTTAATGCGCTCACGCGCCGAATAAGCACCATTCTTTACCTTGCCCGCGGATACGTCGCTATCCTTGAGCATTTCGGTAAGTCTTTCGGCTGTGACGGCACGAAGAGTACTCTTCTTATCTGCACCGTTGTTAGTCATTTGAACCACCTCATAAACAATTTTTACTGAAAAATATGGGAATTACGCCTAAAAAATTAAACTTTCAACATATTCCCCTATTATAATATTTATATTAATTATAACACTATTATAATTAAAAAGCAAGGCAAAAAAGTAAAAAAAGATTTTTATTTTAAGTTTTTTTGATGTTTTATGCGCCTTGAAAAACAAAAGAAATTTTATTTTTCAAGATTGGCAAAAATTCTTCAAAAAAGGCTTGACAAAGTCACTCTTATAGAGTA
>JAZPZM010000174.1:0-3751 GCA_045544735.1 Eubacteriales bacterium | reverse complement strand
CCGAGCTGCATAAGCAGATCAGCAAGTTAAAGGATATCAAGCTTTCTTCGATGGAGAACAAGCTTAATCGCACTATTGAAATGCTTCTTTCACTGCAAGAGTCCGTGGTTGAAAATCGTGCAATTTCCTATGCGGTTGGTGATACTATTTGCGGAAGCGAGAGGTTCAAGACATACGTTGAAAAGGCAAAGGAGAGCATAAACAATGGCTGATACTAAAAACGTTTATGAGCAGCTTGAGGAATTAAAAGAAAAGCTTAACGAAGCTAACAAGCCGCGTACTCTTGTTGAGCAATTGGCGAATGACGATCCGGCAGTGATTGAGTTTGTGAAAAACGCAAAGCGAGTTTGGAGATATTACGGAGATAAAAGCGAGTTTAAACGAAGAAATAAGAAAAAACAGCAGCGCAGCATTATTGCATTCTTTTTGCTTGCGATATATCTTATCATTCCGTTCTTTTTTGTAACAAAGCCATTGGGATGGATATTGCCGATAATTGGTTGCTTTGTTTGCATTGGACAAGCAATTTTGCAGTTTTTGAAAATGAAACCCAGCGACTATGAATTGCAGTATTCTCAAATACCGTCATTTTGGAAACATGCAGAATTGGACGACAATGATATCGTGTGTGCGACTAAAGACAAATGGTGGGTTATTGCACTTAGAATAGTGCTTTGGTTAATTCCCATTGCCTTGGGAGCAGAAATGCTCATATTCCTTGAAGGATTTTGGAAAATTGCGGGATACGTGATGATAATTTTGTGTTCCGTACTGTGGTTGCCATTCAAAGATAATACGATTTATGGTTATCAATTGCACTTCGTGGATGATAAAAATGATATCGAATATCATCTTTTGAAGGATTTTATGAAGAGAAATAATTTACAATAACAAAAGGGGCGATTTTCGCCCCTTTTGTCGTTCAAATATGGAATTTTTGCAAGGTTTCGTTTACTGCTTCGTGAAAAATCTGAAAGGATTTTTTGTCGTGATATCTAACACCGTTGATTTTATCCATTTTCTTTTTGTAGTAGCGCTCTCTTAAATCATCCCACATTTGTGTTCCTTGAATAAGCTTAAAGCGTTCAATAAAGTGTTTCATTTCGGGTAGTTTATTCCACTGATACATCAAAGAGTTGCCTTGCTTTACAACCCTCAAGATCTGAGGAATGCTGTCAACATCTTTCAAAATGACAATGTCGTAAGTAAATACCTTTTTGCTTTCGGTGGGATTTACCTTCGAGATCGTTATAGATGAGGTCGAGTTTTCACATTCATAAAATGAGTTGGGGATGTACTTATCAAACAACTTCATCAGCAATTCTTTGATCTGCTTTGCGGATAGGTTTTGAGTGTTCTTTTGTAGATATAGTTGATAGTCACAATCAAAGCCTTTGTTATGGTGATCTACGACCAAATTACGCTTTGCGCTTCCGACCAAATGATGTTCAAACGTTAATCCGCTTTTTCGCGCTTCGCTTTGAACCTTTCTGAATGCTTTATCAAATAATGTTTTGTATGGAGTTAACTCACTTGCTGATACATATTTTGTCATCTTGAATCTCCAAATAATATTTTGTCAGATACTGTTTGTTTGGATAGCCGTTAATTTTCTTGATGCTTGTAATAAAGCCTGCGCGGTATTCCTCGGGAAGAATTTGCATTAAAGCATTGATTCTGTTTTCAAGTGCTTCGAAATGAGAGTTTAAAGCGGAAGGCTTTGTAGCTTTTCCAAATATCAATAGTGAATGATGCATCGTACTGTTGCGCAAATCTTTGATCCGTTGCTTGGTTGTCTTGGATATGCTGATTACGTCTTTATCAATGCAGACATCCATTAAGGCGGAAAAATCGGGTTCGAATTTGAAATATAGGTTAGAGGATATTTCATCATCCTTGTCGTGCATTGCTTCCATTAAAGGCTTATAGCAATGATGCTCAAAGGGCTTGCATTCTGCCGCTACGTCATATTTTTCGCAAAGCAATGCGCGCAAGTATTCCTCGGCAGTAGCAAGATAAATATAAAGCGTATCTCTTAAATTCTTATCGTAGCGAATAATTGAGCTAAGCTCGTAGTATGTGACATTCTCTCCGCCGTTCGCTTCGAGCAAAATGTCATAGACCTGCTTGTGAAGATATACGCCCTTTAGCTTTTTGTATTTTTCAAAGTCCTCTTTCTCTCTTGGACTTGCAAAGGTTAATTTTTCGAACATCGTTTTTTACCTCATATTAGAAACCATCCTCCCGCGAGGGGGAGGATGGAAACGGCTTAATCAAGCGGCTTTAACATCTCGGTAATCGGAACGCCAAGGATATCGGCGATTCTTTGAATCTCGTCAATCTTTGTGATGCCGTTGCGAACGAGTCTGCGAATACAGCTTCCTTCGCTGAGAAGCAGCTTTTCAGCGGCTTCCTCCTGTGTCATATTCGCTTCCTTGATCAGTCGTTTTAAATTCGCCCCGGCAACTAAGCTGAGGCTTTGATATTGTTGTTTCATAATATCAACCTCCTTTGCTTAGCCGAAGCAATGCTCCAGAGATCTCTATCAGAAACAACAACATTATATCACAATTTTGTGAATAATTCAATATATTTCGCGCAGGACAGGGCAAAACCTGTCCTGTTTTTTGTTTCTCCGTTATGCGATAATGAAATCACAACAGAGGGAGATAGGAAGAGGACAAAAGCGGTCCTCGAAACCTTCCTTCGAATGTGAGATAATGTAGTCACAAAGGAAAACGGAGGACAGAAAAATGACAAAGAGATATTTCAAGGTTGAAGCAAAATGCGGACACGTAGGACACGGCAAGTGCATATGGATCACATTCGCTACCGTGGCGGATAACGGCAAAGAAGCCGCAAGAAAGGTGCGCGATTTCAAGAGAGTGAAGCACGATCACAAGGACGCTATTCGTTCGACAAAGGAAATTGATTTTGAAGAGTTTATCGCGATCAAGGCGGCAAACGATGCCGATCCGTATCTGCACTGCAAGAATGTACAGGAACAGAGAAAAATACCCGATTTTGACAAGCGCGTTGTGGATGACAAGCGCGAGCTTCGCACAGAGAAGAAAACCGATAAGAGTTTCCGCAGAAGGCTCATCGAGATCGCTACATACGAAGCGGACTTCGCTCTTAAAAGCTATTTAAAGGTAGGTGAATGCGCGTGAAGGTTTATATCAATTCCATTAAATTCAACCGCAGTCTTGTTGACGGTCCCGGCGTGCGAACGGTCGTATTCTTTCAAGGATGCGACCTGCACTGCAAAGGGTGTCAGAATAAATCCACTTGGGATATGAAAAGCGGCACGGAGGTGGAGGTTGCTGAGCTTGCCACTCTTCTCAAAAAAGAGGTGTGCAACAAGAAGATCACCTTCTCGGGCGGTGAACCCTTGATGCAGACAGAGGGCTTAATTGAGCTTGTCAAATTGCTTGAAGGCTTTGATATCGCAGTCTATACGGGGCACGAGCTTTGCGACGTGCCGCAGGAGCTGCTTGAGCGCATCAACTATATCAAAACAGGATCGTTTAAGGAAGAGCTGAAAACTACCGTAAAGCCATTTGTTGGCTCAACAAATCAAGAATTCAGGAGGTTAAGATAATGCAAAAGTGCAATGAGAACGCTGCAAACCGTTACAGCTACGTTGGCGAGGTATATACGGTCGGTGAGCGTGCGAAGAAAAATGAGATTCTTTCATCCTTGCCGAAGGAATGGCGAGAGCTTCACGAAAAGGGATTTATCCATATTCACG
>JAZPZM010000173.1:0-10693 GCA_045544735.1 Eubacteriales bacterium | reverse complement strand
CAGACACGGACTCCTGATAGCGAGAAATCAGTTTGTAATGCTTAGCCGCGATGTTTCTACGTTCATCAGCGTCTTCTTGTGACTCTCCCATAATTCGCCCGATGATGCTTTCTCTCTTTTTTTCAAGTTCAGCAAGTCGGGTAAGCAGCCGTTCTTGCTCTGCGCTTATCGCGTCGGATACTCCTTTAATAAAAGCCAAAGGCGGCGTATCGCAAAAACGGGGGAAAAAGTCCTTTTCATAAATGCTCATAGTAAAAGCTCCTTTCATTCTTATATCTTTGTGCCGCTTGTTTTGGCACTTCTGTTTTCGCTCTCGGCGGGCTTCAATTCGGGTGCTACCGCCACGGCGCGGCTCTGTGCCGCCTTCGCCTCAAGGTCGAAGTCCTCCTGCAAACGCTGGAACTCGTCGAAAAGCTCGATGCGCTCCTGATACTTTGCGACCACGTGCTCAAACGGTGAGTCCTTGCCGAGAAGGTCGTAGCCCTCGCCCTGCTCTGCGCGGAGCTGATCAAGGTATCTCGTATAGTGTGCGTGCAGATGTGCCTTGCGTGCGTCGGTCTGAGCTATGCCGAGATGATCCTCGTACATTACGGCAAGCATATCCGCTTCAAGCTCGATCTGAGAAAGCGGTTTGTCCTTCAGGTATTCCTCGTCGGCGTGAAGCTCGGCGTGTCCTATCTCGTGAAGGAGAGTTGACAGCGCACCGTCGCCCGACAGCATCGACGAGATCCTTATTGCGTTTTCCGAGGGCGTGAAGTCGCCTCGCACGCTTATCTTGTGTGCCCCCATATCGCAGATCTCCACGCTGCAGCCGAGAACGTTCTCGGCGTAGTTCTTCGCCGCGCGGAACTGCGCATCCGCATCTCGGTTCTCGATACCGCCAAAGCCCATCACAGCGGGGTATACTTCGGGCGGCGTGTTCGTTTGCGAGATATCGAACACGGGGACGAGAGGATAATACGTCCTCGTGCGCTTCTCCCACCCCTCAGCCCTTGCGCGTGCCGCCAGCTTATCGCTCAAGTGCCGCACGGCAAGCTCGCGCCCGGTGTCGGGATCTACTACGTAATCCGTGCTTCTGTAGGCGTATATGTAGATAGCGTGCTCGCCCTTTTTGACGGAGCAGTTCTTATCGGTCAAGGGGACTCCCCTATCGTCAGGTATGCCCTTGGCAAATCTTGAAAAAGAGGTAACGAAGGATGCCGTCGGATATTGCGCCGCTATAAGCATAAGGTTGCGCGAGGAATATTTGTTAAAACGAGCCGAGAAGCGGATATGCTCCATAAGCTTGTCGGGATCGAGCGCGAAGCCCGATACAAGAGTTTCAATGCGAGCCGCAAGATGTGCCTCCAGCTCGTCCTTTTCCTTCGGCAGCTCCTCACGTTTTATGCTCGGCACGGTCGGTGCGGGAGCTTTGGGAGCTGTTGCTTCGCCCTCAAGGGCAGCCTTCTCCTCGATACGTTCCTTTGCTTCGTCGAGAAGCTCCTCAAGGTCTATGACGGGCGAGGCTTCCTGAAGCTCAGGCGCAGGCTCAAGGAAGTTGGGAAGATCTACGTATCCCACGCTGTCAACGTAATGTGCGCTAACCTTCCCGCCTCTCTGAAGCACTACAACGTCGCTGATGCTAAGGCTACGCGCTTCGTAATCCTTCGGAAGATCGATATTAAACCTTTCGTATATATCTCCCAAGGTTTCACCCTCCTGAAGAATGCCCGAATATACGCGGCGGTAGTTCTGCGCGCTAACTTTCTTACCCATCTTTTGCAAACGCTCGTACGGCTCAAAGACAAGCTCGCGGTCGTCGGTTTGATAAACAACAATTCTGTCCGCCTTGCCTATATCCCCAAGCCTTGCCGCAGTATCCTCGGCACTCGCGCTGTAGTAGACTCTCTCGCCCTCCCAACGCTTGCCGACAAGCCCACGGTCGTTAATGTCGTTCACGAATTTTACGGACGTGCCGCCCGCAGACTCCCATTCCTCAAGGTTCTTGTTGTAATCATCAACGAGAACGTCGTCGGCGCGTACACCGCCCGTCACGTACTCGGTCTTATTCGCCCCCATCGGTGGGAAGATACGGTGGGCGCGGTCTATCATCGGCAGATGCTTATCGAGCCAAGCGTGCTTCTGCTCGGCGCAGTCGCCGGGTGGATATCCTTCTATAACGGAAGAGATAACGAAGACCTCAGCCTCGCCGTTCTCGGCAAGCTTTGCCGCCGCTTCTACTGCGTTTTCATACGGCGCAAGCGAGGCAAAGAAGCCCGGCTCATACATACGCTCAAGGTAGTTATTCTCGGCGTGGAAGCGTGCCAGCGTGCCGTCCATATCAATAAAGACGCGGTAGCTCATATCGCCATCCTCCCCTTGAACCAATCGGGAGTGGTGGGCTGCTCATTAAGATAGCGCAATATCATCTCCTGCTCGCCGCGCGGAAGCTCGGATAGGAGCGCGCAGTCCTGCGCATCGTCGGGATATAGCTCTCCGACGGCGACGTTCCATTCCTCCGTCCTTTCCACTCTGATGTGTCTTGCATCGTCTACGTAGACAGCATAGCCGTAAGCGTATCCGACACACTCGGCGGCGGGAAGGGGCTGCTCGTCGGGGGTCTCGGCGTAGCCTCCCGCGCCGTCCGTAGCATTAAGCGCATCTCGCAGATAAAGAACGTCCTGCATCAGCTCCTCCTCCTTCTCCCTCGCCTTCAAGATATCTGCTTCTGCCGCCCTCAAGCGCGCCTTGCCCTTCTTGCCGACAAGCGCACGCTCAAGCGTTTCGCGCCGCTCTATAGCAGCCCTCAGCTCGCTGTTCTTGTTTTTCAACGTAACGAAAGAAATAATGCCTACGTTTCTGCTCATTAACTTGTCCTCCTTTTCTTTAGTCTGTTGGTTCTTTCTCTGTGCTCGACCTCGTATTCACTCTCGCCAAGCAACTTCATTTTTTCAAAGTCTTTGGTAATTACGCAACTGTTGTTCGGGTTTCCCTGCCCGCCGAGGAGCTTGTAAAAGCGTTGTCGCTCCGTGTGGAACTTCTCGGCAAATATGGGCGGGTGGTTTTGGATCTTAACGATAGCGTAACGTCCGGGCATTGAGTACAGCTCGCTCGGCAGAGCAAGCTCTCGTCCGTGGGCGCGGTCGCTGTCGCTGTTGCTTCCGCCGTTTCCTGCAAGTCCTCTCGCGCGAGAGTGGGATATCTCCTGCGTGGTGGTCTTTCCGAGTGCTTCGGATATCTCCTTTAAGGCATCAGCCTCGCCCGATCCGAGATATACGTGTACAACGCAGTTATTCATCAACGTCTTTTCCGCGTCCTTAAACGTGCGGCGAAGCTGTTGCATCGACTGCACGGAAACGAGGATATCTACGTTATACGAGCGCGACGTGGAAAGACGTTCGGGCAGCGAGTGGATGCGGCAGAGGTTCGGCAGCTCGTCAAAGTATAGCTTGAAGGGCTTTGGAAGCGTGCCGCCGTGCTTCGTTTCGGCAACGTAGTACGCGCTGGCGAATAGTTGCTCTATAAAAAGTGCCGCTATCGCCTTGTACGGTGATCCGACCTCGAAGTTAAGGTATACCGCCGTGTTTTCCTCAAAGATACGGTCGATGGGAACGTCGTTATCCCTCGTCATAGCCTCGATTTCGGGGTATGAGAAGATCTGTAGCTTGCCGCCCGCCGTGAAGATAACGGAGGCTACCGTTTCCTTCGCACCCGCCGCCACGAAGTCAAAGCCCGCTACCGTCGGATGCAGAGGGTCGCTCGCGCGTATAGCCTCAACGATCCGCGCAAGCTCACAGCCGAGGTCTATACCGCCGTCATCGTCTGCGCGAAGCTCCTTAATAAGCTCCGCCGTGCGCCACATCGCGCGGCTCTCAGGCTCACCCGTTACGGGGTTGACGTCAAAATCGTATTGGTAGAGCCACACGGCAGTTATAAGCTGCTTGAAGGTCTCCTCCCAAATGGAGTCACCTATTGCCGCCTCCTCGTCGCGCACGTTCTTCGTGTACGAGAGCGCGAGCTTTGAGATCTCCGTTACTCTGCGCTCCTTGTGAACGTTAAAAAGTGGGTTGTAACGGTGCGAGTACCACGGGTCGGATAGGTTGATAAGATACACGCGGTAGCCGCGCTCGCGTACCATCTTCGCAGTGTCGCGGTAAAGTGCGCCCTTCGTGTCTGTGCAAAAGAAGCTGCCGCCCTCCCTCGTGTGAGCCTCGATCGCGGGAATTATAACGGTAAACGTCTTACCGCCGCCGGGAGAAGCGAGGACGAAAACGTTCTTATTTGCCGCCTTCACCTCTGGCGTGAGATACACGCCGTCGGCAAGAGGCATATTCGTTCCGCGCTCGGCAAATATTTTCAGCTCCTTCCCCTCAGCCCAATGCGCCGAGCCTTGCGTAACTCCAACGAAGTTGCCGTGCGTACCGCCCAACAGAAAGAAAAGCAAGGTAACAGCGTTAACCGCAAGATAAAGCTTCCAGCATCCCGCGATAAAGGACAAGAGAGCGCGCGAGGGAGCGCACAAGCCCGCTGAAAAGACGCGTGAAAACCACGCCATCCAGCTATCTGCTCCCGTGCTGAAATACGACCACACGAGCAAGGTGAGGATCGCGTTCATAAACAAGAAAAGAAATATAAAGGCTGAAAGCCTACCGTGCTTTCTTCCCGATACGGGGTTCGACGACTCCCTGCCGTTACGCATCTTCACCCTCCTTGCCCTTGTCGTAGTCGGGCGATGTGTTGAACAAGTCGTACATAAGATTGCGCTGTGCTTCCTCCTTGCCGGGATAAAGAAGCCTTACGCTCATAGGAGCTTTTGACGTGCGGATAACGTACTGCCCGACGTCGGGCGCGGCGAGCGTGCGGCGCATATCCTCGTTAAGATCGTAAAGCTCGCTTACTACCTCGACGTTGCGTGCATCAAGCTCCGCCATTACGATGAAGCGGGAGTTCGAGAGCATCGTAGCTCCGTCGGGGGAGTCTACTACCGCCTTCGGAAGCTGGGTTATACCCGTTATTATCGCGCCGAACTTACGAAGCTCCGAGAAGAAGCGAGCGAGCCTTGCGGCGGCGTACGGGTTGCGCT
The DNA here is from genome assembly GCA_045544735.1 of Eubacteriales bacterium. Lineage (GTDB taxonomy): Bacteria > Bacillota > Clostridia > Oscillospirales > CAG-272 > CAG-390. The sequence goes on along the minus strand of JAZPZM010000173.1, from coordinate 5,631 downwards.
CGGCATCGAAGTAGCGGTGAAGCTCGTCGATGTAGATATAAGTGCGATGCCCTCCCGCAAAGTTGCGCATAACCGTCTCCTCGATACGCTCAAGCATAGCAAGCATTACGGCATCGAGAAGATCTCCCGAAGAAAGCCCCTTGAGGTCGTATACCGTCAGCCTGTCCTCTCCCTCGTCGGCGGTGTCCTTGCCCTGAAAGAGCGTTACGCTTCCTTGGTAATAGCGTTTGAGCCATTCGCACATCGTAACTGCCGTTACGTTGCCCCCCGCCGCCATCTTTCCTATCTCCTCGGCAAGAGTCTCAAGCGTCGGGGAGCTGTGCTTGCACGCGGCGGCATAAGCCGTGTCAACCACGGTCTTCTCGGCGGCATCGAGTCCGCCGTCGCCCTTGAGCCTTGACAGAAGGGCTATAAGGAAAGCACTTTTCTCCGCCCTTGCTTTCGCATCGCCAAGCTCCTTCTTGCGTTGCTTCGACAGATACAGCGGGTTCAGATGTGTGTCAGATGCGGGAGAGATATCTATGACCTTGCCGCCAAAGGCATTGGCAAGCGGCACGTACTCGCCGACCGCATCCACTATTACGATCCTGTCCTTTAGGCAGAACGGCTGATAGAAGATATTACTGATCTCGTGCTTGACGAACATACCTTTGCCGCTTCCCGTAGCTCCGAGCACGAAGCCGTGGCAGGACGTACCGAGCGTACGGTTTATAATGACCGGCTCTCCGCTGTGGCTGTGGTAGCCGTAGAAGAAGCCGTCTTTATCAAAGCGACTCTCGTACGAATACGGAGTCATTACCGCCGCAGAGCTGGATAAAAGCACCTGATGGCGCGCGGGCTTCTCTGCGCTGCAGGCAAGCGGAAGCATAGCCTGAAACGTCCTTTCGGGGAAGCTGTTCACCGTGCGCATCGTGGTATGTACGCTTATAGCGGCGTTTTTTATACGGTTGGTCGCCTGACGCAGCTCCTCAAGGCTTTCTGCCGCGACCATAACGTATACGGTCTGCCTCAAAAGCTCCTCGTTTCCGCCGAGAGCGTCAAGCAGCTCTCCGCAAGCCTCGATCTTACCTTGCACGTTGCGCGATACGAATGCCGCGCCTCCGTCCCTCTTTGAGTGGCGCAGGGATTTATCCCTTTTGACCTCCGCATCGTCAAGATCCGCCTTTATCATCGCAAGTGCCTTGTCCTTTTCGACGTGTTCGACGTATTTGGTCATAAACGCCGCGAGCGAATGGCTCATAAGACGGTATGTGAGGATGTCTACCGCCTCCGCACCGTAAGACGTCGCGGAAAGGATGCGCACGTAGGCGTCGCCGATGCGGATATAGTCCTTCTTGAACTCGAAGGAGTCGGCGCAGATGAAGTCCTGCACGGTAAGTCCCTTTTTGTAGATATCTGCGGGGATCGGCGGGATACTGCCGCCGAGGGGATTAAAGTATTTGTATAGCTCCGAGAACACCTCCTCGGGCGAAAGCACGCGAAGCGTGGAGTCCATCTCGCGGAAGCGCGGGACAAGCGCGCTGACGGCATCGAGCAGTCTGTTCGTCGGGTCTTCGCCGTCCTCGGTGTAGGTGGAGAGAGCGACGAGATAACGCTTGAGCGAGAACTCGCGGTCAAGCCCTTCGGCAAAGCCGCGCTGAACTCTGAAGAAATCCGCCTCGGTCGCGTCGGCAAAGCCCTCGGACTTCGACGCTATAGCCTCGACGTAGGTATCGGTATCAACGGGAATGTTGTAGATGCACTCCTCGTAGGTCACGTAGTCGGGAAGCTCGCATAGGGCGCGGTGGTACGCGCGGTACTTGCGTTCCTGCTCCGCGTCCGTGCGCGAGAGGTAGCCCGCGTTGTCAAACTCGCAGATAATGCTGTATCTGTTCTTTCCGATGCGGAAGATGCCGTTTGAGTACCACTCGTCAAACGGTATCACGGACTGCGAGCTGCGGCGGCGCGAGCTGCCGCGATACGCGCTCTCGTCGTTTGTTTTCTTTTTTGAAAAAAGCATTGTCACTTTCCTTTCGTATTTTTCTTGCCGAGGAGCAAACGCTCCTCGCTGTGGGCGTAGTCCTTGCGCCGTATCTGACGGTTATCTTCGGCTATATACTGCCATATAGACATCCCCTCGATGCGCCCGACGGACATCATAAACACGGCAACGAAGGCTACTATTGCAGGATAGATCGAGCTGAAGATCACACCTACGCCCACGGCAACGGCTGCCGCAACAAGTGCGGCGATCAAGGTGCGCTTGTCAAAGCCAAGGCGGAAGCTGCCGTCGTCATAGTTGTTGGCGTTTTTTATTAAAGGTCTTTTCATTTTCTGCCTCCTTTAAGTGATGATCTTGTCAATCTTGTTTTTGATACCAAAAATTGATATGCCGAGAACAAGACAAAGGAATACGCCAACGCTTGATGCGTTGAAAAGCTCAAAGCACAATCCGACGTATACGGCAAGCACGGGAGGGACAAGGCATACCCTCAGATATTCCTTGAAGAATGAGGTAGCAAACCTTCTCGTTCCATCTCCTCCTGCGGCGAATCCAACGAAAACGGGCGAAAAGCATTGAAGCAGTCCCATATATGCAATGTTAAGCAAAAGAACGGCTTCTACAATAAGAGCAATTATATCCACTCCTATCTCCGCCAAAAAACCCAAAATACCACTGTCTTTTGATACAGAGCCAATGAGTTTAGGCAAGTTAGTAGTTATGCCTGTATGTGCATAAACGCTTTTACAATACTCCCAACACAACGCGGAAAGGCTTTCCATAATCTCCATAGATACCTCCATCAGAAACAATCCGAGAAGCAGCGAAAGTCCTGACCATATAATGCCATCCTTAGCGCCGGGATCGAAGTTGAGAGATACTCCACATTTGCACATACCGATTATCCAACAGACAAACATAATGCAGTATCCGAGGGGAAGAAAAACCTCGTGCATCTTCGTTATCGCCTTATTAAACGTGGAATTAACGTAATGACTACCGCCCGTGCTAAGCACGTATAACTTCATCTGCTCAATCCACTCACCGACCTTATCCCAATTTTCCCAAAAATCACTACTATCAAAATCAATGTCAGGAAAGGGGAAGTCGCCACTACCATCACCAGCCTCCGCAAGTTCGGGCAAAGAACCTGAAGCAAGAACTTCCTCTGTTGCGCTGCCATCCGAGGCGAGTATTGAAGCTTCAGCCTCCTCATTGTTTTCAGCAAACGAAGGAAAAACGAAAGCCACGGACAATACGGTTATTACCGCCAGCGCCATAAGCGCGGCACGTATTATACGCTTTTTCATTACCACGTAATACCGAACAAGAGTGTCAAAAGTCCCCACATCATTGACGCGGCTAAAATTCCGCCTATAAGCTGGTTAATTCCGTGTTTTTTGGTTGCGGGGTTGTGGTCGCTGTAACCTTCGTATATTGTTGGACCTGAAATTACTATGGCAACCGCTACGATACCGATTGATACGGACACCGCTATAATTTTGAGTACCTCGTTAAAATCAATTGGGTTCATTTGCGGCAATCCGCCCGTAGCTGCCATTATTTCAATTTTAAGCAAATTAAGAAAGTTCATCATTTTATTTTTCCTTTCGATTAAACAAACATTAAATTATATATTTCATATATCAGAGAAGCCATAAGCGTTCCTCCAATGATAGTTGTATAGCCTTTTTTCCTTGCAGATGGTGAGTGGTCAAAATGCGCCTCTGCAATGCGCCATCCTGCAAGCAGAATGGCTGATGCCATCAAAAAGGCACACGCCCTGTTTACGACTTCGGCAAGAAGCTCGCCCACGTCCACGCTCACTCCCGTCACCGCCAGAAATGCACTTTCCGGCGGTACAAGGGCAAGCAGCTTAAAGTAAAGGTTGTCAAGCATCGCTTCTTCTCCTACGCTTCAGCGCAAGGGGCGAGGCAAGCGAAAGCGCGGCAAGGATGCCGAGGGCGGCAAGGCTTGCGCCGTCACCCGTAGGGGGGACGTACTCGACGGTATTCACGACCGTGAAGCCGTCCTCTGCACTTCCCTCGATGCGCGACGAGTAAGAGGCAACGTCGTCCTCTCGTATCTCGTAAACGATAGCCGAGCCGTAGGCGAACTCAAGTAGTCCGTCAAACGTAACGCTCCAGCCGTTCTCCGCGCTAAGCTCTGCGCTCTTGATCTCCACGCCGTCGGCAAAAAGGCGTACCGTCACGCTGTCGGGGCGAAGTCCGTGTACGTTGTCCTCGTCGTTCCAAACCTTGTTGACGGTTATATCGCAACGGTAAGGATCGTGCGAGTTGAATACGTCGTAGCCGTCGTATACCGTCTCGTAATCGGTAACGGGGTCTTCGCCTATCGTGTAAACGATCTCCTCTCCTCCGTCGCGGTATCTCGGCAGCTCGCCGAACAGATGCGACCAATCGCTCGCCGCGCTCAGCTCGCAAACCGCTATCTGAACACCGTCCGCGTAAAGGCGAATGGTAACGCTCGCGGGGCGGATGTTGTCGTTATCGTTCTCGTCATACCAAGTCTTCGTCACGTTGACCGACGTAAGCTCAGGCGTGTAGGTGTTCGTGATCGTCACAATGCCCTCGGCAACGTCGTAGCTCGCGGTGTAGCCGTCAGGGACGACTTCGAGAACAGAATAAGAAATCTCAATGCCGCCGTTGCGGTACTTGGGGAGCGCATCGAAAACGTGCGCCCATCCGCCCGCAGCGAGCTGCGCGGTGTCTATCTCCACGCCGTCCGCAAGGAGCTTGACGGTGATGCTGTCAGGACGCTTGCCGTCCTGATCGTTTGCATCGTTCCATACCTTATTGACGGTAAGAGAGGTGGTTTCGGGCGTGTAGGTGTTCGTGATAGTCACAAGTCCCTCGCCCACGTCGTAGCTCGCGGTATAGCCGTCGGGGACGACCTCGAGAACAGAATAAGAGATCTCGATGCCGCCGTCGCGGTATTTGGGGAGCGCATCGAAGGTGTGCGCCCATCCGTCGGCGGTAAGCTCTGCGCTCTCGATCTCCACGCCGTCGGCAAGGAGCTTCACCGTCACGCTTGAGGGACGCTTGCCGTCTTGGTCGTTCGCGTCGTTCCATACCTTGTTGACGGTAAGAGAAGTGGTTGCGGGCGTGTAGGTGTTCGTGATAGTCACAACGCCCTCGCCCTTGTCGTAGCTGGCGGTGTAGCCGTCGGGGACGACCTCAAGCACCGAGTAGGCGATCTCAACGCCACCGTCGCGGTACTTGGGAAGCGCGGCGAAGGTATGCGCCCATCCGTCGGCGGTAAGCTCTGCGCTCTCGATCTCCACGCCGTCGGCAAGGAGCTTGACGGTAACGCTTTCGGGACGCTTGCCGTCCTGATTGTCAGCGTCGTTCCATACCTTATTGACGGTAAGAGAAGTGGTTTCGGGCGTGTAGGTGTTCGTGATAGTCACAAGTCCCTCGCCCACGTCGTAGCTCGCGGTGTAGCCGTTGGGGACGACTTCGAGAACAGAATAAGAAATCTCAATACCGCCGTCGCGGTACTTGGGGAGCGCGGCGAAGGTGTGCGTCCAACCGTCCGCAGCGAGCTGCGCGGTGTCTATCTCCACACCGTCGGCAAGGAGCTTTACGGTAACGCTGTCGGGACGCTTACCGTCCTGATCGTTCGCATCG
>JAZPZM010000172.1:0-63157 GCA_045544735.1 Eubacteriales bacterium | reverse complement strand
CCAGCACTGCTGGTGGTTTTCACGCCAACCTTTTCTTTGAAAAGATTGGCTATTACAATAAAAAACAGAGTGGCGCGCAAGCTCCACTCTGATTAAATTACGTCAAGCCATCTTTTCGGACATCTGTCCGCCGCCGAGGATGTGGAAGTGCAAATGCTTTACGGACTGGCACGCATCGTCTCCGCAGTTGGAGATTATGCGATATCCCCCCGTCAGACCCTCTTCCGCGGCAATTTTCGGAATAGCCTCAAATATCTTTGAAACGTAAACGCTGTTGACCTCGCTGACCTCGTCCGCAGAGGCGAGATGAAGCTTCGGAATAACCAGAACGTGAACGGGCATCTGGGGCGCGATATCACGGAAGGCGTAGACGTAATCGTCCTCATACACCTTGGACGAGGGGATCTCCCCCGCAATTATTTTACAAAAAAGACAATCCATTTTTATATCTCCTTTTTTAGCTGATATATAAATTATACCACCGCAAAAGGCGCAAATCAAGATGAAAAACAGAAAAATAATAGATATTCACACTCACGTTTATCCCGAAAAGATATCAAACGCGGCGGTCGTGAGCCTCGGACGCTTCTACAACTTCGTTCCAGAGGGCAACGGCACGTTTTCCGAGCTTTATTCGACCTCTGTCGACAACGGCATTTCGGGCGCTCTGATGCTTGCTACCGCGACGAACGCCCGCCAGGTCGAGCACGTTAACGATTGGATAGCCGCCCTCGCCCGCGAGGCTTGCGAAAACGGCTTTGAGGCTTACGCCTTCGGCGGATACCATCAGGACTGCGTTGATACCGAGGCTGTCGTTGCACACGCCACGGGCATGGGCATTCGCGGATTTAAAATACACCCCGACATTCAGGGCGTTGATATCGACGACGAAAGGCTTCTTCCCCTATACGCCATCTGCGAGCGCGAAAAGCTCCCCGTATATCTCCACATGGGCGACGATCGCCCCGAATATCGCTTCTCGGAGGCGAGAAAGCTCGTAAAAATTCTTGAAAAATTCCCCGACCTTACCGTCGGCGCGGCACATCTCGGCGGATATTCCGCGTGGGACGAGGCTTCCGTGCTTATCGGTGCGCCAAACGTCTATTACGATACGTCAAGTGCGCTGTGGGCGATAACGCCCGAATTTGCCGCAGAGCAGATACACAAGCTCGGCGTGGACAAGGTGATGTTCGGCACGGACTACCCCGTAATGCTTGCAAATCACGAGCTTGAAAGGCTCTACGCCCTCGGACTTACGGACGAGGAGCTTGACAAAATATGCTATTTTAACGCCAAGAATTTTCTCGGAATATAAAAAACAGCCGCCCAAGCGGCTGTTTTTTATATTGCAATCAGTCAGCAAGTACGGTGATGCGGTTCGCAGTAGCCTCGGTAATAAGGTCAACTACCCATGCGATAGCGTTACCAACACCCGTGAAGAGAACGAGAAGTCCAACGACAAGGGTCACGACGTTCTTGGTCTCGGTATAACGAACGATGCGGTAAACGCCGCCAACAAAAGCGCCGAGAAGAAGCTGAATGATGATCTTAGCGATCTTAGGCAGGCTCTCATAGGTTTCCGTGAGTTTCATAAGAAAATCCTCCATTTATGTATTTGGTTATATATATTATAGCATTAAAAGTGAAAAAATGCAACATATAAAGTAGTATTTTGTATATATTTTTTTAAAAAAGGCTGTCCTTGCGGACAGCCTTGATTTTTTACTCTGCAGCCTCTTCGGTTGCGGCATCAGCCTCGTCAGCGTTGTCACCTTCAACAAGGGCACGCATGGAAAGGCTTACTCTCTGCTGGTCATCGTCGATCTTGATGATCTTAACGGTAACCTGCTGACCCGTGGTGAGAACGTCGGCGGGGTTCTCAACGCGCTCGGTAGAAATCTGGGAAACGTGAATAAGACCGTCAACGTCATCGGTTACGCGTGCGAATGCACCGTAGCTCATGATGTTGGAGATGGTAACGTCGATAACGTCGCCAAGGTTGAACTGTGACTTAAATACGTTCCAGGGGCGGGACTCCTCGGTACGATAGCCAAGGGAGATCTGGCGCTTTTCGGGATCGTAGGACTTAACGAAAACGGTAAGCTCGTCACCGATGTTGAGAATGTCGGCAGGCTTATGTATGGGTCTCCAAGACATTTCCTTCTTGTGAAGCATACCGTCAACTCCACCGAGGTCGATGAATGCGCCGTAGTCGGTCATTCCGCGAACCTTACCGGTGTAGTACTTGCCAACCTCGATCTCTGCCCAGAACTGCTCCTCAAGAGCACGGCGCTCCTCGCGGCTTGCGGCTCTGATAGAACCGATAGCGCTCTTGCCGTGGGGCTTGATCTCGATGATCTTGTACTTTACGGTCTGTCCAACGAGAGTGGACAGGTCTGCCTCGCGGGGCAGAGCGGTCTGAGAAGCGGGGACAAACACGCGCGCGCCGTAGATCGGAATTACTACTCCGCCCTTAACGGCCTCGGTGACCTTACCCTCAAGGGTGTCACCGTTGTCCTTAGCCTCGATTACCTTGTGCCAGTTCTTGTCAAGGTCTGCGCGCTTTTTAGATACGGTTGCGCATCCGTCAACATCGCTGACTCTGATAACAAAAACATCTATCTCGTCACCGATCTTGTACTCACGACTCAGCTTCAGGGAAGCATCGTCGGATATCTGATCGGCGGTCAGTATGCCGGTAACCTTCGCGCCGAGGTCGAGCTTGAGCTCGACGTCGTTTACCGCGATAACAGTACCGGTAACGGTGTCTCCTGAACTTAATGTTTTGAACGCTGAGTTGAGCATTTCGTCAAAGCTTTCTTCAATAACAGCCTTGTCTTTGATTTCGCTCATTTTGTTGTATACCTCCTCTATTATGTCGTCGGGCGTTGATGCACCGGCAACAATTACCACGTTCTTGTGGATGCTCGGAAATCTATCGTCAAGCTCGTCTGCGTCGTTGATACGCACGGTGTTTTTGCAAACACCCTTGCATATCGTGTAAAGCTTCGATGTGTTTGAGCTGCTGCTACCGCCGATAACAACAACCGCATCGCACTCCGATGCCAAACGCGCCGCTTCAAGCTGGCGAGTTTCCGTAACATTACATATTGTATCAAAAATAATTGGATTTGTATATAGTTTTTTGATAATTTCCAAAGATTTTTTCCATTCTGAGAGATTTTGTGTGGTTTGTGCCGCCAAAATGGCTACAATTTCTTCCCCTAATGGAATTTTTTTACTTTTCGCCGCTTCTTCAAGCTCGTCTGCGTTTGCAAAAACGAAGCCCCGCCCCTCAAAATAACTCATAATGCTTATGACTTCGGGGTGTGTTGCAGAGCCGATAAGGATAAATATCTTTTCCTTCTCGTCGCCCTCGCGCGGTGAGTTTTCTGCGGCTATCCTATGTATCTTTTTAACGTACGGACAAGCGCAATCAACGTAGGAAAAATCGGGATACCGTTTTGCGCAATCGGCAAGAAGCTGCTCGGTCTGCTTGGGAATGCCGTGGGCGCGTGCAAAGACTACTGCCCTGCCCTTGCTTTCGGTGGACTTTGCAACTGCCAATATATCCTCTGCCTCTATTGCCACGACACCCGCCGCGTCAAGACGCGCGTTATAGGTATCGTTGTGGATGAGTCTGCCAAGTGTGTATATCCGCTCGCCGTCCGCCCTTTTGAGCCTTTCCTCAATAAGCTCGGTGGCTCGGCGTACGCCAAAGCAAAAGCCCGCGTGTGCGGCAACGCGCACCCTGCTCATTTGTCCTCGTCCTTTCCGAGAGCGCATATACGCTCGAAAACGTAATTTGAAATATATGCGTAATCGCTTGCCTTTTCGCCGCCCGCCGTGTACTCCTCAAAGCTTATCGGCTCGCCCACGATAACGCGGACGGGGCGTAAAAATCTCGTGCGGTTTCCCTTGGATTTTATAAATACCGGAAGAACGGTAGCCTTCGCGTTAGCGGCGATAAGTCCCACGCCGCCCCTAACGGTGGTGGTAGAGGGATCAACGCCCTGTCGGCGCGTTCCCTGCGGGAACATTCCGACGCAATAGCCCTCATTCAGCATACGGATGCTCTTTTTAAGCACTCCCGCATCCGCGCCTCCGCGCTCAACGGGATACGCACCGAGACTCCTCAAGAGCCACGCGAGGACGGGGTTCTTGAAAAGCTCCGCCTTTGCCATAAAGCGCGGCTGCTGGCGGCGCATTACCGCGCAGATGTATACGGGGTCAAGAAACGATATGTGGTTCGCGCAAACGAGATAAGGTCCTTCGCTCTGCTTGGGCTCGTTCTTGCGGTTTTTAGAAAAGACCAAAAGCACTATTCTGACAAGCCACGCGATAAGAAAATGCGCGACCGCGTAAAACTTACTTTTCATCGCCGCCTCCGAGATCAAGCCTTTCCTCAATTATCTTCAAAGCCGCCGCGAGCGATTCATCGGGAGTAAAGCCCGAATTGTCAAGCAAAACGGCATCGTCTGCGGGCTTAAGGGGAGCTACGTCGCGGCTGCTGTCGCGTGCATCGCGCTCCTCGATATCGGCAAGTATATTTTCAAAAACGGCGCTCTGTCCTCTTTCAAGCAGCTCCTTATATCTTCTCTCGGCTCTGTTGCGCGAGGTCGCGACAAGGAATATCTTAACGTCGGCATTGGGCAGTATTACAGTTCCGATATCGCGTCCGTCCATTACCACGCTGTTTTGGGCGGCGATGGAGCGTTGCATATCGAAAAGAAACTGACGAACCTCGGGAATAGCGGAAACGGCGGAAGCGTAGTGGGATATCTCGTGCTCGCGTATGCGCTCACCGAGATTTTCGCCGTCAAGATACATATACTGCGCACCGTCCTCAAAACGCGCTTCCACGCTGATGCGCGGAAGGAGTGCGCAAACCGCGTCGCGGTCCGTAGGCTCGATGCCCTCGCGGCGTGCGGCGTAGCCGACCGTGCGGTAGATAGCGCCCGTGTCGACGTAGGATATATTCATTTTCTTGGCTATCGCCTTGGCAAGAGTGGACTTTCCCGCTCCGCTCGGTCCGTCGATAGCGATATTCAAATGCTTTTTCATCATAGCATCTCCTTAATATTCAGCCGCGGCAATACCTGCGGCGCGGGCTGTCGACCAAGCGATCTGCAGATTATAGCCGCCCGTATATCCGTCAACGTCTATTATCTCGCCCGCAAAATATAGTCCGTCGCATATTTTGGATTCCATAGTTTTCGGAGATATCTCCTTAACGGAAACACCGCCGCGCGTGATAACAGCCTCGTCAAGCGAGCGGAAGCCCGATATCTGCACCCTGAAGCATTTTAGGCAGGAAATCATCGCCCGTCTCTGCTCCTTGGTGATAGAATTGACCTTCGTGCGCGGAGATATGCCCGTCATTTCGATGAAGGGCTCTATCATCTTCTGCGGAAGAAGCTCGGACAGCGAATTTACAAGGTCGCGGTTTTTATATTTTTCAAAATCCGAAAGAAGCCTTGCGTCAAGCGCCTTTTCGTCAAGCGCGGGCTTTAAGTCTATCTGCGCCTCGTATCTGCCCGACGAGATATCGGAAAGATGCGCCGAGGCGGAAAGCGCCATAGGTCCTGTAAGCCCGAAGTGAGTGAACATTATCTCACCGAAATCCTCCCATACCGCCTTGCCCGATGCGGTATCGGCAACGGTAAGCGCTACGTTTTTGAGGGAAAGCCCTTGCATCAATGGACAAAGGTGTCCACGGCAGACGAGCGGAACGAGCGAGGGGGTAAGCTCCGTAACGGTATGACCAAGCTCGCGGGCAAAGCGGTATCCGTCGCCCTCCGAGCCCGTGCGCGGGTAGGATATTCCGCCCGTGCAGATAATGACCTTGTCAAAGCTCGTTTCTTTATCGGCAACAACGGTAAACGTGCCGTCGTCGTTCTTTTTTACGGCTTTTACGCGCTCACCGATAACGCGACAGCCAGCCGCCGTGACCTCACGCGCGAGGGCGTTCACAATGTCCGCCGCCTTGTCGGAAACGGGGAAAACGCGCCTGCCGCGCTCGACCTTAAGCTCGACACCAAGCGACTCGAAATAAGCCATAACGTCGCGCGGCTCGAATGCGGCAAACGAGGCAAACATAAACCTCGGATTGCGCGGTACGTTTTCAAGAAATTCGTCGCGCGTGGCGTCGTTTGTAAGATTACATCTTCCCTTGCCCGTGATACCGAGCTTTCTGCCCATACGGTTTTTGCCGTTGCGCTCAAAAACCGTAACGTCAGCGCCCGCGCGTGCGGCAGTTGCCGCGGCGAGCATTCCTGCCGCGCCGCCGCCTATGACGGCAATGCTTACGCCCGCCATATCAGTTTGAGGCGGTGTCGTAGACCTCGTACTCTTCCCATATCTGCTCAAGCTTCTGGAGCTTTGTGCGGACGGTGGCGGGGTCTTTACGGGCTACGGACACTATCATAGCGTTTATTATCGAAAGGGGGGCAACGAGGGAGTCCACGAAGGACACCATATCGCTCCTTGCGATAAGGAGCTGGTCGGCAAGCGGTGCTATGGGAGAGCGGTCGCTGTCGGTGATGGATATCACCTGCGCGCCGACCTCCTTTGCGTACTCTACTGCCTTGATTATCCTCTTGGAATATCTCGGAAAGCTGATGGCAACGAGCACGTCGCCCTCTCCGATGTGGTGTATCTGCTCAAACATCTCGCTTCCCGACGTGGTTTGAACGAGCTTTACGTCGTCAAATATCATACGCAGGTTGAAATTGAGAAATCTCGCAAGCACGGAGGACGAGCGAACACCCATAATATAAATATGCTTTGCCCTGATAAGCGCATCCGTTGCGGCATCAAACGCCGCGCGGTCAACGCATTCAAGCGTGTATCTGAGCTTTTCAATATCCGACGAAAGCACCTTGTCAAGCACGTCGCCGTCGCCAATGAGCAGATCGGTAACGTCCATTCTCTGAACGGAGGTCAGGCGCATCCTGATAAGCTCCTGAAGGGAGCGTTGCATATCGGGGTATCCGTCAAAGCCAAGCTCAATGGCAAAGCGAACCACGGTGGACTCGGAAACTCCGACTATCCCACCGAGCTTTGAGGCGGTCATATATGCTACCTTATCGTAGTTTTCAAGCAAATACGTTGCAATAGCCCTTTGTCCCTTCGAAAAGGCGGGCATCTTCTCCTCTATCAAGGAAAGGAGACTGTTTTTCATTAAAACCTCCCGTGCGGTCGCGCCGCAACGTGTTTTATAAATTACATATTATTATATATCTTATATTCTTTTTTGTCAAGTAGCCACGGGCTTAAATACGCCGTCGGACATCACCCAAAGTTCCCTAAAGCCCACCTCGCGCAGAAGCGCGCGCGCCTCGTCAAAGGCAAAATCAAGCGTATCGACGCCATGGCTGTCGGACGAGAGGGTAACGCGCCCGCCTTCGTTTTTTATGATGCGCAAAAGCTCGACATCGGGGTACGGGGACGTGCGGTATCCGCGAGCCATCGCGCCCGTGTTCACCTCAAAAATGCAATCAGCTCCAAGCGCGACCTTCGTATACTTTTCCGCTATGCGCTGATATTCCGCCGAGGCAAAAAAATCCGAAACACCTATTTCCTTGTATTTCGTAAGAAGGTCAAAGTGCCCTATTATATCGGGGCGACGCTTCAATATATAATCGCAAAAGCTACCGTAATACTCCTCGGCAAGTGCCGCGCCGTCGCCGTGCCACGCATCAAGGCATTTTGCAAAATGCTCGGGGCTTGTGTCAAGAGAGTAAAAAACGCCGTCCTTTAAGGAGTAGTGGCACGAGCCTATGATATAGTCGAAGCGCGCGCGGTCAAGCGGACAGCGGGCATCCTCCTCTACACCGACGTACACGCGGAGCTTATCCTTGTATTTTTCAGAAAGTCGGCGTATTTCCGAAACGTAAGCATCCATATCCTTCATACAGTAGCTCAGGTCGAAATCCGTATAGCCGTGACCCGAAAAACCGAGCGAAGAAAAGCCCTTTTCTATAGCGGAGCATATCATCTCCTCGGCGGAATTTGCCCCGTCGCAAAGTATCGTGTGCGTATGTAGATTTGAAAGCATCAGCGTTATTCCTCCGCGTGATTTAATATTACAAGCTGTATTATAACATAATAAAGGTATAAAAGCAAGGTGGATTTTTATGAAATTAAATAGGGCAAATTGTTACAAAAGTATTTACAATTCGACTTATTTGTGTTATGATTAGTTAGCAACAAATTGCAAAAAACTTCACAGGAGGAATTTTTTATGAAGCTCGTCTACAACGTAAACGACAGACCTACCGCGGGTAAGCTCGTCGTTTTTGCAATCCAGCAGCTCCTTGCCATCATGGCGGCAACGCTCGTCGTTCCCGTTATCGTCGGTCATGGAATGAGCTCTGCCGCTGCCCTTTTCGGTGCAGGTGTCGGTACTCTCGTTTACATCCTTTTCACTAAGAAAAAGAGCCCCGTTTTCCTCGGCTCGTCCTTTGCATTCATCGGCTCGATGGGTGCGGCGTTTGCGGGTGCTGCCAGCGTATCTCTCGGATACCTCGGAATCATCATCGGTGCGGCTTGCGCGGGTCTGGTGTACGTTATCATTGCCGCCGTCGTTAAGGTTGCGGGTGTTAACTGGATAAACAAGCTGATGCCACCCATCGTTATCGGCCCTACCGTTGCCATCATCGGTCTTTCCCTTGCGGGTAACGCTGTTGGCGATATGACCTCCGGCGGTCTTAAGGTGAACAACCTTTCCGTCGCTTCCGCCCCCATCGCAGTTCTCTGCGGTCTCGTTACGCTTCTTACCATCGTTATCGCTTCGGTATACGGCAAGAAGTCGGGCAAGCTCTTCCCCTTCGTTTACGGAATCCTCGCGGGATATGCGTTCTCCTCCGTCCTTACCGTTATCGGTAACCTCGCAGGCATCGACGCTCTGAAGGTAGTTGACTACTCCGCGCTCAAGGCTCTTTTTGCCGACGGAGTTTCCCTCTCATCCTTCCTCGCCGTTCCCGACTTTACCTTCCTTACCGCATTCGGCGCGTTTGGCGAGCTTTCGGGCTCATACGTCCTTACCGTCGTAGTCGCTTACGTTCCCGTTGCATTCGTAGTATTTGCGGAGCATATTGCAGACCACAAGAACCTCTCCTCCATCATTGAGAGCGATCTTCTTGAGGACCCTGGACTTTCCCGCACTCTTCTCGGTGACGGTATCGGCTCGCTCGCGGGCGCATTCTTCGGCGGTTGCCCCAACACCACCTACGGCGAGTCGGTCGGTTGCGTGGCAATTACCAAAAACGCTTCCGTTTACACCATTATCGCCGCCGCTATCGGTGCTATTGCAATATCCTTCATCTCTCCCTTCGTTGCATTCGTAAACTCCATTCCCTCTTGCGTAATGGGCGGCGTTTGTATGGCGCTTTACGGATTCATCTCCATTTCGGGTATCAAGATGATTCAGGGTATCGACTTCAATGAGAACAAGAACCTCTTCGTTGCTTCCTCCATTCTCATCGCGGGCGTTGGCGGACTCAGCCTTACCTTCGGCAAGGTAACTCTTACCGCAGTTGCTTGCGCACTTATCATCGGCATTATCGTAAACCTCGTGGTTTCTGCCAAGAAGGACGACGCAGAGTAATTTCACAAAACCAAAAGGCAGTTGCAAGGGTGTGCAAAATTAGCGGGGAAATCACAAAATATTTACCTAACACACGGTAGGGGCGAACTGCGTTCGCCCGCGGGAGACCGCAGGTCTCCCCTACGGATAATCAAAAGTTGATACGCAGAAAACAAATAGATCCCCGACAGATCTGTCGGGGATCGCTTATTATGTATGAAACATATATTACTCTTGCATTGAATGTTTATTTTTGATTATTAACAGCAACCCTATTGCCGCAAATACCACTCCACCTAATGCATAAACTATGAAAAGAGCTTCACTCCCATTTTCATATACCGTCTGCAAATCGTTTTCAAAGTAGTACACTTCAATTTCTTTTCCAATATAGAAACTTGAATTGTACGTATTCAATTTAGTTGTAATTCGATTTCCGTTTATATCACACTCAACATATGTTGTATGTTCGATAGGAAATTCGGGATCTCCTGTTTTTTTCTCATCGATTTTTACAATGTAAGCTGTTGCATATTTACAATCATCTTTTTCCATCAAGCGAACAATACCTGAAACTGTTCCGATGATTGCAAATAAAATACCGCATACAGCAAAAACAATGCCGACGATTTTTGCCGATTTCACTTTACTACCTCCGTTCAACGAATTTGTTATTTATCGTTCTGCTTTATCGCCAGTTTCGCCTTTGTATTACAAAGGCTTGGGCAAAGCCCATACCCCTATTGTTTTGCGCATCCCAAGGCTCCCTTTGCACAAGGGAGGCCACAATTTATCACAAATCGGCAGAGAAAACAAGTTCTCTGCCGATATTTCGTGCCTGTCATTTCTCCGCTAAGAATGCACAGAGAACGCAACTGCCTTTTTTATTTTACATAATCGCTCGCAAGAATCGAGCAAACGCCCACGTCACGATACTCGCCGCGGAGCAAAAGCGAGCCGCGATTGATGCCCTCAAATCGCATACCGACCTTTTCCATTACTCTGCGCGAAGCATCGTTTCCGACGATGTATTTCGCCTCAAGCCGATTGAGCGATAGCTCGTAAAAGCCAAACTCGATAACGCGCTTTAGCGCCTCGGGCGCAATGCCGCGTCCGCGGTATTCGGGATTGATAACGTAGCCAAGCTCGGCAGAGTTGTTGGCAAAATCAAACCTTGTAAAGCCGCACGTGCCTATCATTTTCTCAAAGAAGAAGCCCTCGCGCCACACTACCGCCCAATCGAAAAACTCGCCGTTTCGGTAGCACCTGCCGACAAGATCAAGGTAGTCGCGCGTATATTCCCTGCTCGGATGCGGCTGCCACGTCAGATACTTCGTAACGTCGGCGCGGCGCGCATACTCAAACATATCGTAAGAATCAGCGGGGCGCATAGCGCGAAGCGTAAGGCGCGGCGTGGTCAGAGTGGGGATTTTTGAAAATATTCTTTTTGCGTCCTTTGCTTGCATTTTTACTCCAAGATCAAGCGTTCTTTTTCTTAAAGGCGTTCCATTTGCCCGACGCAACAAGGCAAAGCACCACGCTGACTATGGCAAGCACCGCCCAAAGCAGTACCGCCATTCCCCAGCCGCCCGCATCTGCCACGAGAGCTACGGCGTAGGGCGAGAGCGCACCGCCGATATAAGTAAGAGCATTCAAAATACCAACGACACCGCTGACGCGCCCTTCCTTTTTGAACGCGCCGGGTATCCTCGTTATAAATATGTGGTTTGCACCGTGCATACAGCCCGTGATAAGCGCCATCAGCACGACGATAACGATAAACGTAAGCGTATTTACACAGCTCAAAAGCGGAATGATTATAAGCGCGGCGGCGGCGCACACTCCAAAGAGTATGGCAGAGCTTTTACCGTCCGCGGGGAGCGCGTAGCATATGCGTTTTGCGATAAGCACGCATACTATGCAGAAAATGGGCAAAATAGCCGTGGTAAGTATAGAAACGTCCGTGCCGAGTCCGCCGACCTCGGATATAAAATCCGGCATCCACGCGGTAATACCGTCGCGAAGCAGACCGTGAATGAGAACTGCGGGGATGAAGATGAAAAGTCCCGACTTGAAGATTATGCGCAGTAGAGGCTCGGGGGCGTTTTCGCGCACCTCGGTGTCCTTTTTTTCACTCGGGGTAGCTTCACCGCTTGCGCTCATCAGCCTCGGAACGAGGAATATCCAACAGCCAAGCGCGATAACTCCCATAATAACGGGCAGATAGAAGGCAAGCCGCCACTCATTATCAAACAAGCGCAGACAAAGCGGAATGATGAGATAAGTAAGAACGGTTGCGACCTGCGAGGAGTTGGAAACCGCAACACAAGTATCTATATAGCCCTTTTCGTCGTAATTGGCGGCAATAATTCTGCCAAGCGGCGGGCGGATGAGTGCTTGGAAAAATCCATTGATTCCCCAAACGAGCGCCATAACGTATACCGAGGGGTAAAGCAGGGGCATAAGCAGATTGCAAAGCGACGCTCCGCCAAGTCCCAGACAAACGAGCGGAATGGGCTTTAATTTATCCCCAAGCACGCCGCTGACGAACTGACCGAGTCCGTAGGTCACCGATGTCGCGGAGATGGCGATTCCAAGCTCCGCCACAAGTTCGGGAAACGTAAGGACGAGCTCGTCCGCAATAGCAAGGCGCACCGCGGCGTAATTTATCCTCGTCATATAACTTGTAAAATATGCAAAGCAGCAGAAAAACGATAAAAGCCGTTGCTTTGTAGTCAATCTATTAGCCATAACGAACCCCTTATAAAGCAATATACATATATTAAAGCATAATTTTCGTGTTTTTTCAATACTTTTCTAAAATAAAAAGGAGCTTTCGCTCCTTTTTATTTATTACCACGCATCGCTGTCGTCGTTGGGGATAACTTCCTTCATCGCGGCGATAGCGCACTCTATCATATCGTCGGTCGGCTCCTTGGTGGTTATGTGCTGAAGCCATACGCCGGGGGCGGAAATAACGCGCGTAAAGAGATTATTGTGTCTGCCCGCAAACTTGATAAGCTCATAACCGATACCCATAATAACGGGGAGCGTAAGAAGTCCGATACCCGTGCGGATGACTACGTTAAGAACGCCGTTATCAACGAATTTTGCAGGAATGAATATTGACACGAAAATGGAAACGAGCAGCATAAGAATTAGGAAAGAAGTACCGCAACGGGGGTGGAAGCGGCGCTGATTGCGCACGTTTTCCACGGTAAGCTCAAGCCCCTGCTCGTAGCAGAAGATGGTCTTATGCTCCGCGCCGTGATACATAAAGGTGCGCTTGATGTCCTTCATAAGCGAAACAGCCGCCATATAGCCGACGAGAATGGCTATTTTTATAATTCCCGTGAACGCACCGCGAAGGATGTTGAAAACGTAGCCGCTGCCGTTCAGTGAGGGCAGAAGGCGCGTAAGTCCCTCCCAAAGCGTTTCGGGAATGACCTTGAAAAGCACCAGCGCAAGTCCAAGTCCAAGGATAACGGAAACTATCATAATTCCCGTCATAAGCGCGCTGCTCTCCTCCTTCTTCGCGGGTTTTTCCGCCTTTTCAGCGTTTTCCTCGGTATGTTCTTCACTGCTTTGAGGCTCGGCAGGGCTTTCATCAGTGGCGGTCGCCTCGGCAACAACTTCTACGGGTGCGGCTTCCTCAACAATTATTCCCTTTTTAGCGAGCTTTGCACGCTTCTTGGCTTCCTTCTTTTCACGCTTTGCCTTTTCCTCCTCGGTCTCCTCGTTAAGAAGATCCTCAAGTCCCGAAAGCTCGGCGGAGCGCATAAGCGCCTTATAGCCGCATATCATCGAGTCCGCAAAGCCGAAAACGCCGCGAAAAATAGGCCACTTGAAGAAGCGCGGTCTTTTGGTTATGGTGTTTTCGTTGGTCTCCACCACGATCTCACCGTCGGTATTTCTTACTGCGAGCGAGGTCTTTTTAGGCCCACGCATCATTATACCCTCAAGCAACGCCTGTCCGCCGATCGAGGTCTTTTTTCTTATTTCACAAGTATTTTTACTCATTTTATCACCGTTTACAATTATATTTAATTTATTATAACCTATATTTGTGAATATAGTGTGAACACAAAGCATAATATAAATAACACTTTTTTCGTTTTTTGATTGACAAGTTCAAAAAAACGCGCTAAAATATAATCAGTAGAGTATTCCAAAAACGATAAAGGAGAAACATTATGATTAAAAGATTTTTAAGAGTCGCTTACTTCTTCATTGCGCTTGCGTTACTACTTACATCCATTTGCATTTTCTCCGTCCCTGCCGTCGCGGCAGAGGACAGAATTGCCGCCGCCGCTGACGATATAGCGGAAGCCGTTGACGCTTACTCTGAAGATATAAATATAAGCGCCTACAAACTTACTCCCACGGAGCTTGCAGACGCTATGGAGATTGTCGTTTACGAGCATCACGAGCTTTTTTTCCTTGCGCAGAGCTGGTCATACTACCGAAGCTCCACTACAGGATACGTTACGAGGGTGCTTCTCGAATATCGCTACGACGTTGACGACATTCCCGAAATGCGCGAGGAGTACGTAAATCTTTTTAACGCCTTCGTCAGCTCCTGCAACGTAACCCCCGATGACAGCGAGTACGAGCGCGCGCTTGCCGTACACGATAAGATGTGCTCCTCATTTGCCTACGATGACACCTACGTTATCGACTGCACCTACGAGCTCCTCCTCTACGGCGAGGGCGTTTGCGAGGCACTTTCGATATTGTACGAGGCAGTGCTTACGCACCTCGGCGTAGAATGTGACACGGTAATTGACGAGTCTGAACACCATTGCTGGAATGTGGTAAAACTCGACGGCGAATGGTACCACGTTGACGTAACGTGGGCAGACCCACTCACCTACGGCGGCGGAATAAATGAACACGACTACTTTTTGCTGAGCGACGAGCGTCTTGCCGCGCTGAACTCCGCAGACGGCGGCGGTCACTCAAGCTGGGCTCCCGCAATAAGCGCGACGGGTACTAAATACTACAATGCAACGCTTGCAGAAAGCGAAATGTCGATGCTCCAATACGGAAACGAGTGGTTCAGCATTGATAAAACCAACAAAACCATAGGCGTTTACGATATATCCGATTTTTCGTACACACCCTTCTATAAAATAAACGAAAGCTGGAAGAATCTCAGCAAACCGGGCTATTCTTGGTTAGGCGCGCTTTCGGGCTTTGCGCTCTACAACAGCCGACTGTACTTCAATACCCCCACCGCAATAATGAGCATCGGCATCGAAAACGGCGACGTTCGCACGGAGCTTACGCCCGCGCTGAACGGCGGAAATATCTACGGCTTCGATATGATACTTGATAACATCATTTATTACTACGGAACGACACCAAACGCGAAACAAACGGCTGTCAGCGTTCCCATTCCCACCCACGCTATCGCGGCTTTGCCCACGCATTTTGACGGTGCAGAGCTTGATGCAAAAAGCGATATCCTCACGCTCGACACATTCTCCACGGTTGCCGCAATAAAGGCGCTTTTCCCGAATGAAACGATCACCGTAACCACCGCAAGCGGCGCGGCGCTGACAAGCGGCACGGTAAGCACGGGCTGCATCGTGACCTCTGCCGTAGACGGAAGCACGGCAAGCGTTACGGTTGCCGTAATCGGTGACGTAAACGGCGACGGCGCTATCGACAGCGCAGACGCGCTTGCCATTTCGGAAGGTCTTGTCGGTGGATTTGAGACATCAGCCGCACGCGCAGCAGACCTCAACCGCGACGGAGAGGCTACCTCCTCCGACTTGCTTTACGCAGTCGCCGTGTTAAAATCCTAAAAACAACAAAAAGCAGAGAATGAAAATTCTCTGCTTTTTATTATTCTGATCAAACGTTCTTTTTGTCAGCTCCGAAATCGATGCTCATCTGACCGCCAAGCTCTGCCTTGTGGCGATCAACGAGGTTGTGGATCTTCTTGACGGGGTCAATAAGAACGCTTATGGACTCGTCGTGGTTGAGCGTGTCGATGATGTAGGACACGTACTTACACATATTTACGCTTACGTGCCAGGGACGGCTTGCAAGCTCGGGATCTCCGTAAACGAGGTTGGTGGTGAATATCTTGTCGATAAGTCCGTCAGCATAAGCCTGATCAAACTTTTCAAGTCCGTTGGTAAAAAGTCCGAAGGTTGCAAAGTTGAATACTCTCTTTGCGCCCCTCTTCTTTATCTGGCGGGCAACGTCAAAGAGCGACTCACCCGATGCTATCATATCGTCGATGATGATGGCGTCCTTACCCGTAAGGTCGTTTCCGAGGTACTCGTGAGCGACGATGGGGTTTCTGCCGTTTACCACTCTGGAATAATCACGGCGCTTGTAGAACATACCGACGTCAAGTCCGAGAATGGAGCTGATATACGTGCTTCTGCCCATTGCGCCCTCGTCGGGAGAAATGATCATAAGCTGATCCTTGTCAAACGCAATATCGGGAACCTCGCGAACGAGCGCCTTGACCATCTGATAGGTGGGGCGGTAGTTATCAAAGCCCGAAAGCGGGATAGCGTTCTGAACTCTGTCGTCGTGAGCGTCGAAG
The DNA here is from genome assembly GCA_045544735.1 of Eubacteriales bacterium. Taxonomy (GTDB): domain Bacteria; phylum Bacillota; class Clostridia; order Oscillospirales; family CAG-272; genus CAG-390. The sequence goes on along the minus strand of JAZPZM010000172.1, from coordinate 47,003 downwards.
GTGATAAAGTTCTTAACGCCGTAGAACTCAAGCTCACGGAGCATCATAGCGCAGTCAAGCGACTCGCGCATGGATCTCTTGTGCTGTCTGCCCTCGTAGAGCATGGGCATAATGACCGAAATTCTTCTCGCCTTGCCCTCGATAGCACCGACTATTCTCTTAAGGTCTGCGTAATGCTCGTCGGGCGTCATAGGAATTTCCGCGCCGCGAAGCTTATACGTTACACCGTAATTGAAAATGTCGCAAATGATGAAGATGTCAAGTCCGCGAACGGATTGATGGAGCAGACCCTTGCCTTCTCCGCTACCGAAACGAGGACACTCGGCAGAAACCAAGAAGCTCTTGTCCGTGCCGCGACTTCTCCTTATGTAATTGTCAACCTGCTCGACGAAATGCTCGCAACCGCGCATTCCGATAATACCAAGATCGCCGTAAACCAGTTCTTTCATACTATCCCCCAAGAAAACATTTATAGACACATTATAACACAAAAACTCAATATATGCAAACGTTTTTTCAGAATATTTTCAGCGGCTTTGCTTTTTTGTAAAAACACCTAAATAAATATGGCATTATTACCAAATTTTTATTATTTTAGTTCAACCACGGTAACGCCGCCGTCGCCCTCGCCGTACTGTCCGATGCGGTACGAGGAAATGCGTCCGTCGCCCTTGAGCATTCGCCAGAGCGCCGCCTTGAGAGCGCCCGTTCCCTTGCCGTGAATGAGGCGGACGGTGTGAAGCCCCGCAAGCATTACCTCGTCAAGATATTTGTCGACGGCAAGCCACGCCTCGTCGCCCGTCATACCGCGCAGGTCTATCTCGTCGGAGCAACTACGGCTTACCACGGTCTTTCTGAACTCCGCTACGGGACGCTTTTCTCCCTGCGAATTCGTAACGGTGACGATATCGTCCATCAGCTTGAGATTTTTTATCTTGGTCTTTGTGCGGATACTGCCCGTCTGAACGCTTACGTTGCCCGAACGGTCGGGGTCGGCAAGGAGAACGCCCTCCTGCTTTACGTTCATAAGATAGACCGCGTCGCCCTTGCGGAACGGGCGAGAGGGGGTATATTCCTCGTCGAGCCCCTCGTCCACGGGATTGAATTTATCCTCGTTTTCCTTCATATGCTCGCGTATGCGGCGGCGCGTGTCGGCAAGCTCCTCGGCAAGACGGTCGGTGTCCTTTGCCTTTTTCGCCTTTTCAAGCTGTGAAAGCACGAATTCGCTTGATATCTTCGCGCCCTCTATCATCGTTGCCGCCTTCTTCGTTGCCGCCTCAAGCTGACGCTCGGACTCCGCAAGATTGCGGCGCATCTTCGCCTCAGTTTCGCGCTTAAATCGTTCGCACTCGGCGCGAAGCTCCTCTGCCTCGGCACGCTTCGCCTCCATCTCGACACGCGCCGCCTCAAGCTTGTCTATAACGTCCTCAAAGCGTCTGTCGTCGGAGCTTACTACGTCGCTCGCGCGGTCGATAATATGTTCGGGCAAGCCGAGTCGCTTGGATATTGCAAAGGCGTTTGACCTACCGGGTGTGCCTATGGTCAGCTTATACGTCGGGCGAAGCGTTTCCACGTTGAACTCGCAGGACGCATTCGTAACGCCCTTGGTATTAAGCGCGTAGGATTTAAGCTCGGCGTAGTGTGTGGTCGCGGCGCAAAGCGCGCCCGCACCTCTGACCTCGCTGATTATGGCGATAGCAAGCGCCGCACCCTCGATGGGGTCAGTGCCCACGCCAAGCTCGTCGAAAAGCACGAGCGCGTCGGCGGAAAGGTCGTTTACTATCGACACGATATTTACCATATGTGACGAGAAGGTGGAGAGCGATTGCTCGATGCTCTGCTCGTCACCGAGGTCAACGAGAACTCTGCCGAAAACGCCCACGGTGGAGCTTTCGTCGGCGGGAATGTGAAGTCCCGATTGAGCCATAATGGTGAAAAGTCCGAGCGTTTTGAGCGTTACCGTCTTTCCGCCCGTATTGGGACCCGTGATGACGAGCGTATCAAAGCCGTCACCGAGGTGAACGCTGACGGGAACGACCTTTTCCTTCGGGATGAGCGGATGTCGCGCACGGCGCAGATCAATTACTCGCTCGTCAAAGGAAATAGCGGGTTGCGCGCCGTCCATTTTTTCGGAGAGCGCGGCGCACGCGAAAACGAACGCAAGCTCGTCGATATTATCAGCGTTGTAGAGCAAGCTTTCCGAAATCCTCGCAACGTCGGAGGAAAGCTCGTAGAGTATCTTTTCTATCTCGTGGGCTTCCTTTGCTTCAAGCTCGCGCAGAGCGTTGTTCGCATCGACCACCGCCATCGGCTCGACGAAAATAGTCGCGCCCGACGAGGAGGTATCGTGAACGAGACCCTTTATCTCGTTGCGGCACTCGGCTCGCACGGGGATAACGTACCTGCCGTTTCGTATGGTGACGATGTTTTCCTGCAGATATTTTGAATACGCGCCGCCCGTGTATTTTGCAAGAAGGTCCTTTATCTTTGCGGCGGTCGCGCGTATCTTGCGGCGCACGTCGCCAAGCGCAGGGCTTGCATCGTCGGCAACGAGGTCCTCGGAGATTATCGCGCGAAGTATCTTATCCTCAAGCTTTCGGTCGGGCAAAAGTCGTTCAAACACCTCGTCAAGCACCGTTTCGTAGGTGCGGTTAACGCGGCTGTAATCAAGCAGACTGCGGCAGGTGCGCAGGACGTTTGCCACGTCAAGAAGCTCGCGCGGTGTAAGCGCCGCGCCTTTTTTTGCTCTGTCACAATGCTCGCCTATCCCCTTGACCGAGCCAAATGGCGGTGCGCCCTTATCCGAGGCGAGACGCTTTGCGTCGGTGGTGCGGCGCTGAAGGTGCAGAACTCGCACGGGGTCGGACTCGGGCATAAGCGAAAGCGCCGCCGCCCTCGCACCCTCGGTACGCGCAAGATCTGCGAGCATTTGTCTTATTTTATCAAATTCAAGTGTTGCTATCGTTTTTTCGGGTAGATACATCATTTTTCTGACCTGTTTTTAATTTTTTAGCGAGCCTTTCAAGCTCGTGATACTGATTGAGCGAGGAAAAGCCGCGCTCAAGGTGGTTTAATATATAGCTCTCGCAAGCGTCGAAAAGCGCCTCTGCCGCGCCACCGCTTATATCAAACGCAAGCAAGCGCTTGAGCGGTGCTTCGGCTATGTAGCGCATAGCGGCAAGCGCACCCGACGGAAGCGGCAAAAGTATGCGCCGAGTGCCGAATGCATCGGCTATCATCTCGCCGTCCGCCACCGCGCCGCCGCCCTTGGCTATGCACTCGGAGCATTTAAGCGAGCCGTTCATTACGTCAAGATACACGGCATCCGCACTCGTCGCGCCGCAACTTGCGCAAACGGAAAGCTCGGGCAAGTACCCCGCCTCTGCCGCCGCGCGAAGCTCAAACGCCGCCTTGACCTTTTTCAGCTCGTAGCGTCCGCTGTTGAGGGCAAAAAAGGAGTTGAGCGCAAGGCGCAGAACACTCTCGGCGGGGACGTTTTCGCCGCTCAGCTCATAGCAAATATCCGCGATATATTGCGAAATATAAAGCGTTTCAATATCCCTTTCAAGCGCAGAAAACGCCTCGATAACGGATGCGTCGCGCACCCACATAAAATCGCCCTTGCGGTGAAGCTCGAAATTCGAATACGCAAACGCCCGCGTGGGCGCAAGAATGCGGCTTCGCACCGAGCGCGCGCCCTTGGCAATAACGCTTATTCTGCCGTGCTCGGCAGTAAGCAGAGTGAGTATCTTATCGTGGTCGCCGTGCGGAAGCTCCCGTATAACGAGGGCATCCACGCTGATATCCCGAACTGCCATATACTCACTCCTTTCAAAAATTTACTCGTTGATATCCTTTTTGTTGTAGCCGAAATTGCTGACGAGTCCCGCGCTGTCGCGCCAATTCTCCTTGACCTTTACCCAAAGGTCAAGATATATCTTCGTTCCCGTGACCTTTTCAAGCTCTTGTCTTGAATACGAGCCGACTTTTTTAAGTATCTCGCCGCCCTTGCCTATGATTATGCGCTTGTGTGACGCCCTCTCGCACATTATCTCGGCGCGTATGCGCGTAAGTCCGCCCTCCTCGGTGTATTCCTCGATGACCACGGCAATTCCGTGCGGAACTTCGCGGTCAAGCGCGCGAAGGAGCTTTTCGCGGATTATCTCGGACGCGTACTGGCGCATAGGCTGGTCGGTAACCGCGTCCTCGGGGAAGAACCAATCTGACTCACGAAGGAATTTTGAAAGCTCGTCCATCACCTCGTCAACGTGATTGCCCGATTTTGCCGAGATCGGCACTACCGCGTCGAAATCGTGTATTGCGGCGTATGCGGCAATAGTCTCGGCTATTATCTCGCGGCGGTAGGTGTCTATCTTGTTAAGCACCAGCACGCAGGGCGTGCCGCTCTTTTTAAGATATTCAACAACCTCCTTTTCAACGTTTGAAACGCTCCTGCCCGCGTCAACGACGAGAAGCACCACGTCGCCCTGCTGCATACCTGCCGTGGCGGCGTTTGCCATATAATCGCCAAGGCGGTTCTGCGGGCGGTGGATGCCTGGGGTGTCAAAGAAAACGAACTGATCCTCGCCCTCGGTAAGTATGCCCCTGATGCAGTTACGGGTGGTCTGCGGCTTATTGGAAACTATCGCCACCTTTTCACCGAGGATGCGGTTCATAAGCGTGGATTTCCCAACGTTAGGTCTGCCTACGATAGATATAAAAGCTGTCCTTTTCATTTATTATTCCTTTACTTCAAGCTGCATTTTCTTCATTATATCGCGCTGACGGCGGCGCATATCCTGCTCGTCCTCCTCGCCCGTTTCGTGGTCGTAACCGAGCAGGTGGAGCGTGGAATGCACCGTGAGGAATGCTACCTCGCGCTCAAAGCTGTGTCCGTAAAGCTCGGACTGCTCCCTTGCCTTCTCAAGCGAGAGGACGATGTCGCCAAGCTGATATTTCTCGCCGTCAAATGCGTCGGAGAGGTCGCCGTCCGCCATCGGAAACGAAAGCACGTCGGTGGGACGGTCGATACCGCGGTACTCGCGGTTATAGCGGCGGATGCCGTTGTTTGAAACGAGAGTAACGGACACCGCAAAATCATCGTCGTAGCCCTCGTAATCAAGCGTTTCGCTGACTGCGCGGCGAATAAGCGAAAGTAGCTCCGCGCTCACCGCCTCCTTGCGCTGTGAGTTATGGGATTCCATAAACAGTTCCATTTTTACTCCTTAGCTTTATCGGGGCGGCGGTATTTTGCCTTGCCCCTTTCGTTGTCCTTTTTCGCCGCCTCGCGCTCAAATTTATCGTATGCGAGAATTATTTTTTGCACGAGCTTGTGGCGCACTACGTCGCGGTCGGTGAAATTGTGTATAGCTATGCCCTCGATACCTTCAAGTATCTTTACCGCCGACCAAAGTCCGCTTTTTTGTCCGCGCGGCAGGTCGGTCTGCGTAAGGTCGCCCGTTACGACCGCCTTTGAGTTATTGCCGAGGCGCGTCAAGAACATCTTCATCTGCTCGAAGGTGGCGTTTTGCGCCTCGTCAAGAATGATAAACGCATCGTCAAGCGTTCGTCCGCGCATATACGCAAGCGGCGCGACCTCAACTATCTGCTTTTCAAGATTGCGCTGATAGTTCTCCGCCCCCATCATCTCAAAAAGCGCGTCGTAAAGCGGGCGCAGATAGGGGTCTATCTTGCTTTGCAGATCCCCAGGGAGATATCCGAGCTTTTCGCCCGCCTCGATTGCGGGGCGCGTAAGGATTATGCGGTTGACCTGCTTGTCGCGAAGTGCCTTTACCGCCATTGCGACGGCAAGGAAGGTCTTGCCCGTTCCCGCAGGGCCCGTGCCGAGAATTATCGTATTTTTCTTTATCGCGTCAACGTACTGTCGCTGACCTATGGTCTTCGGCTTTATCGGCTTGCCGCGGCTCGTCAGGCAGATGCAGTTTTCATCAAACGCATCAAGCTCGCCCTCTCTGCCGTCCCTTACCATATTTATGACGTATATCACCGTCTGCTCGCCAAGCACGTCACTCCTTGCCGCCATTCGCGCAAGGCAGGAAATGGCGCGCGCCGCCGCGCCGACACCGTCCTCCGACTCGCCGCTGACGAGCAGAGCGTCCTCGCCGTCAACGCCCGACGACCTATTGTATACCGTGACCTTGAACGCATCCTCGATGAGCTTTACGTTCATATCAGCCGTGCCGAATATCTTTGCGGTAACGCTCGGCTCACCTATCCTTACTATCCTTTGTTCCATTTTTATCCTTTCTCATCCGCGTCCTGCATATAAAACGCAACGGGACGCGCGATATCCTCCGTACAAACGAGGGTGCATTCAAGCGTAAACGCCACCTCGCCCTCGATCTCCTTGATATTTTTGTGTACTATCCTCACTCCGTCTCCCTCGGCGGAAATGAGCCTTCCCAGCTCAAAATACGCCGCCTCGCGCGCCTCTGCTACGCTCCTCACCGCCGTTGTTTCCGTAGTAACGAGGCGGCTTACGGTGGATATGCCGACGGGGACGGTATGCTCGTCTGACGAGTACACATAACTAACCGATTTTATTTTATCACAATCATCAATATAATTTCCACTATTTTTGAAAAGTTTTTTCTCTTTTGAGAAAAAAATCAGCGAAATTTCAAGTATCTCGCGCTCCACGGGCGTGCTGACCGTGTATTCGTACGGAATATTTACGGTATAGCTCCTTTGCGTTTGCGCCCAGACTCGCCCCTCGGCTCTCACCGCACGCCAGCCGAAGCGGCGGCTTTCGATAAGTCCGCTGACGAGCAGCTCGCCCGCCCTTACCGTGCTTCCGACGGGCGCTATCATCTCGCCCGCCGTAAGCTCGTAGCCGATTATGAGCGCGTCTCTGTCGGCTACGAGGTTGACTCCGTCACCCTCTGCCGCCTCTGTCGCGTCGGGTGCGCGCTCCTCGCGCACCTGAACCTCCGCGACCGTGCCGCGCACGTTTATTGCAAGCCACGCGACCTTGTCGCTGTCCCTTTCGATAAGCGCACGCACGGTATCGAGGTCTATTTCCGAAATATCCGCGCCCACGCGCACGCCGTATTCGGAAAGCAGGGCGCATACCTCGCCGTCGCTCATCTCCTCGTTGCCCTCTACCCTGACCTGCCAAAGCACGCCGCTCCCACACGCCAAAACACCTACGGCAAGTATGAGTCCAAGCCACAGACCAAAGCGATATTTGTATCTCCGCCACAAATGCGGCAGACCGCAAACGGAAATCACGCGAAGCTCTATCCCCTCTGCTCCGCACAGCTCCGAAAGCTTTTTCGCCGCGGCGTGCGAGGCTTCAAAGCAAAGATGGTCGTCGTTTACGCACAGCCGTCTGTATACGGTGCGCGTGGCGAGCAGGATATTCATCACGGCAAGGGTATGCTCCGATGAGACTTCTATTTTGCACTTGCCCGTTAAAAATTCATTTACGTTCATTATTCTCCTCGCCGTCGGGGCAGAGATTTATGCCGTATATCTCGCCGTCAATGCCCGTTTGCCCCTCGTAATACGCGGTCATTACAAGGCTTCTGCCCCATATTTCAATTTGTCCGCGCGAAAGGCGCAGGCGTATGCGTTCGGGCGAATAGGCAAGTATCTCGCGACAGCCGCAAAGCAAAAGATTGCTCCTGCCGCGAAGCTCAAGCGTAAGTCCGCCCGACGCGATATCGGCGGGCAGGTCAAGGCGGCGGCAAAATCGCTCGCCTATGCTTTCTTTGTTTTTCGGTTTATCGTTCATTTTTCCTCCCCCAAAGAATATATTTTACTGTTTGATTTTATGCAGAGGAGGCGGCGGAGATTACATTTTCAAGGCGTAAGATAAGTTGGCAGGTGGGGGCTTTTTGCGTTCTCGGCGTGGGATTTATAATAATCCTTACCTCGATGCCCGAACTTGCCATAGAATATATGAGTCGGGGACTGCGCATCTGCACCTCATCGGTAATACCGACGCTTTTTCCGTTTATGGCGGTTTCGGAGCTTATGGTTCGTTCGGGGTGCGGCGCGATAGTCGGCAAGCGGCTTGAAGCACCGATGCGCGCGCTGTTGGGCACGTCGGGCGCGGGAGCCGTTGCGATACTTCTCGGCGCGGTATGCGGCTTTCCCGTCGGCGCGTCGACGGCGGCGGGGCTTTACCGACGCGGCGAGATGAGTGAGGACGAGGCGGTGCGGGTGCTGTGCTTTTGCAATTACCCATCCTCCGCCTTTATGATAAGCGCGGTCGGAGCGTCGCTGTGGAACGATGCGGGAATCGGCAGAATTCTTTATATCTGCGTGATTTCGGCGGGTGCGATATGGGGGCTTTTGCACCGTCGCGGCGGCGAAAAGCTCACTCCTTACTGCCCACGGCAGACACGCATAGGCATTGCCGTTATCGGCGAGTCGATAACGGCGGCGGCGCTCTCGCTCCTGAACGTATGCGCGTATATCGCCTTCTTTTCCTGCGTGGTCGGGTGCTTGTCGCGCGCGTTCGCCGCGGGTGGTATGGGGGAAACCGCGGAGGCGTTTATATATTCGTTTTTCGAGCTTACGTCGGGGGCGGCGTCCGCTTCGCTCGTGCAAAACCGAAGCCTCGGCTTTATAATGAGTGCCGCCGCGGGCGCGTGGTCGGGGCTTTCGGTGCATTTGCAGGTAATTTCCGTATGCGCCGCCGAGGGCTTGAAGCTCCCCTTGCGCCGCTATTTTACCGCGAAGCTCGGACAAAGCGCCATTGCCGCCGCGCTCGCCGCCGCCGTTTTGTTTTTTACCCGAATATTCTAAAAATCTTGACATAATACGCTTGATTTGGTATAATAAAGTTATTCTAAAGCCTATCAAAAGGAACTGTTATAAAAATGGGAATATCTGTATCTGACCTCGGACTTCCGTACTCGGTGTGGAACGCCGCGTGCGCCGTATTATTTCCGCTGCTCGCCGCGCTTGCGGTGTTCGTAGCCCTGAGACGCGCATCGGGGGCAAAAAAGCTGATAACGTTTTTCGTCTCCTCTGCCGTATACGTGGTTTGCGCCGTTTTTCTTTTCGAGTGGGCGGCAAAAATGCTCGGCATCGTAAGGCACGACCTCGTGGGCTTTATGCTCTCCGTGACGGCGGGTATGCTCTACCTTGAGCTTTGCGTGCTCATCTGCGGTGCGGGCATTATGAGAAAGAGCGGCATTACCGTAAATATTATATTTTCCACGCTTATTCTTGCCGCCTCCGCAATAATCGTATATTTTACCGAGGTCGGTGCTTGCACCGATTCCTCTGCCGTAGAGGGCGTTTGCGCCTCTATCCACCGCGTCCCGTTCCTCTCCGCCCTGCCGCCCGTTGTGACTGAGTCAGGGGTTGAGTTTATAACGCTTGCGCTCCTTGCGCTCTTTATCATCGTTTACTTCCTTTGCTTCCTTGCTAACAAAAAGCCCGAAGAGATACGCAAGGATGAGATCGAGCGCAGACACATAAAGGCTCTTGAGGCTACGGAGGACGAGGAAGAAAATAACGCTCAAGAGGCGCAGATAGAGCGTTGCTGTGCGTACTGCGAGTACGCGCGCTCACTTTACGGCGACGGCAACAACGTCCTTTGCGACAAGAAGGGCGTAGTTAACGCCGACCACGTTTGCCGTGCGTTTATCTACGACCCGTTAAAACGCGCTCCCGCCCGCGCCGCCGCAAGATTTGGCGATGATTCGGACGAAGAATAAGAGGTTTTAGTGTGGATTATATTCTCTCGTACTGTGAAAAGATACTTCCATTCGCGCTCATTTTTTCCCTGCTTTATATAGGAATCAGGGGGCTGACCATCAGAAAAAACACCTCGCTTGCGCGAGAGGGTGCGCTTTTCCTATTTCATCTGTTTCTGATCGCCATTCTTTCGCAAACGCTCACACGCGACGGAAGCATATATTCGTTGGGCTTTTCCGCGCCCGAATTGAGCCGTGATATGATAAACGTCATACCGTTCAAGGTATTCACGCGGCTGTCAAAAATGAGCGGCGAGGATTTCAGGTATTTTCTTACCGTGAACGTTCTCGGAAACGTTTTGCTTTTCGTCCCGCTCGGCTTTTTCCACCGCCTTACCGTGCGAAGCCGTCTGTGGCAGAGCGCACTTTTCGGACTTATCCTTTCGTGCGCCATCGAGCTTATCCAGACCTGCCTTCCCACGCGCGCGACGGATATCGACGACGTTATCCTGAACTTTTTGGGCGTTACGATAGGCGCGGCGATCGCCTCGATTCTTTTGCGACACGAAAAGCTAAAGCTTGACAGATTTCAAAAAACACAGCCGTGAGCCTCTGCAAAATTAGCGGTAAAATTGAATTTAGCCATCACTTTTTGAAGTGGTGGCTTTTTCATACGCAGAAAAACAAAGCAAAGCCCCGCGCGAGGCGGGGCGATAACTTACGGCTTTTTTGCAACTGCTTTCAGGCGATCAACAAGTACTTCATAACGAGCATCGGAACGCAAAACGGCAACTTCATTATTAATTTCCAACCATTCAAGCAGAGATTGCGAACGATTGCCATCCGCCTCCATAATCCATCCGCCACTCGAGTATCCGCGAAGAATTGGCGAGGTGTGCGGCGCATCAAAATCATATGTGTCCATATGAATAGCAAAATCGGCACTTTTCTCCAGCCACTTCCACGCTTCTTCATGGTTCTGCTTTCTCAAATATGCGGTACAAAGCAAACCGCAAGCAACTTCACCAAGTTGAGCTTTGATTTGATAATCACCGTCGGGGAAAAGCAAGTCAAGAAAACCTACTTCGGTTTTCCACAAATGAATTCTGTCTTCAAGTGGATAAATAAACTCTCCATTATCGTGCTTTTGATGGACTGCACATTCAATCATTTCAGCTGTGTGGTAAATTAAATAAGATAAAAAGCCTTGAAATTCTTCGAAGTCAGCATCACCCTTCCAACGGTACATCATAAAGTTTTCATACGAAAAATGAGCTCGTGGCATTTCCTTAGCCAGTTTCAGCATTTCATCTTTTTTGCCTGCATATCCGTAGGCAGTTCCAAGAGTACCAATTGCTTCGTATCGCGTGGTGCTATCGGTACATTCCGCAAGGATTCGATTGCAAAGGTCAAACACCTCGTCATATTCCTTGATGCCTTTCCGAGAGTACTCGCATACCAACGAATCAGCAAGGCTTTGCATAATCTTATAGTCTCGTGGAAATTTTTTGTTTGCTTCGCGGAGAAGTGCAGTACGCTCTGCACCCTTTCCTTGATAGCCCAATTCAGCCGCATCGCTCAAATATTTCTTTATTTCCTCATTGTTCTTCTCGATATCGATTCCAAGCAAAACATCTGACGAAACATCGAAGATATGACAAAGTGCGGGAAGTTGGGAAATATCGGGGGCGGTTCTATCGCACTCCCATTGAGAGATTGCACGCGAGGTGATTCCAAGATATTCGGCAAGCTGCTCCTGTGTAATATCCTTCTCACGACGCAAACGTTTAATGGTAGAACCAATAGACATATTTTTGTCCTCCAAAAATTATTCAAAAGCGCTTTTGTGATTTTATTATATCAGATTTCAGGAATTATTCCACGAAGTGTTTGTTGAGGCAAAGTATAGTTTTACTTTGATTTTCAAAGGTATTATATCATAAATAAGCAAATTCATCAATCTGCATTTTCCACTTTTCGACGCTAACGTTTGGATCACACGTAGCGCGCGGCAATCGCCTCGATTCTTTTGCGGTACGAAAAGCTAAAGCTTGACAGATTTCAAAAAACACAGCAGTGAGCTGTGTTTTTTCTTTATATCTATTTACATATGCTTTTATTTTGTGATATAATAATTATGAATAGGCTCGTAAACGGAGGAGAAAAAATGACCTTTGAAGAAAGAAAAGCGCTTGTCCGCGGGTATCTCGGCAAGACCGTTACCATAGGCATCGACAGACCCGTGGGATACGTTCATCACAAGGAAAAATATTCGCTGCACTATCCCATAAACTACGGATATATCCCCGGCGTTCTCGGCGGCGACGGCGAGGAGCTTGACGTTTATCTTCTCGGCGTTTCCACACCCGTTACGGAATACACCTGCCGCATTATCGGCATCGCTCACCGCGCGAATGACGTTGAGGACAAGCTCATTGCCGCGCCCGCGGGAATGCACTTCACCGTCGAGGAGATGGCGACGGCAATCAATTTTCAGGAAAAATACTACGATACCACCGTTGAGGGACTCAATTAATGGCAAGCTTTAAATTAGTTTCCGAATTTGCGCCGACGGGCGACCAGCCCGAAGCGATAGAAAAAATAGTCGCAGGGCTTAACGCGGGCGAGCGTATGCAGACGCTTCTCGGCGTTACGGGCTCGGGCAAGACGTTTACCATGGCAAACGTCATTGCGCGTATGAACCGCCCGACACTCATTCTCGCGCACAACAAGACTCTCGCGGCACAGCTATGCACGGAGTTCCGCGAATTCTTCCCCGAAAACGCGGTGGAATATTTCGTTTCCTACTACGATTACTATCAGCCCGAGGCGGATATCCCCGGTAAGGATATGTATATCTGAAAGGTCGCTATGGTAAACGACGAGATAGACCGTCTGCGCCACAGCGCGACCTCGGCGCTCTTTGAGCGGCGCGACGTTATCATAGTCGCGAGCGTTTCCTGCATCTACTCGCTCGGTGACCCCGAAGAATACAGCCGCCTCGTTTTGGCGGTGCGCCCAGGAATGGAGATGGAGCGCAACGAATTTTTGCGCCGTCTTGCCGCTATCAGCTACACGCGAAACGACATGTCACCCGAACGCGACAGCTTCCGCGTACGCGGCGACACCGTCGAGGTCATACCCGCGTCAAGCGGTGACAAGGCACTCCGCGTGGAGTTTTTCGGTGACACCATCGACCGCATATCCGAGATAAACACGGTGACGGGCGAGCTTTTGCGCCGCCTTTCGTACGCCGCAATCTACCCCGCCACGCACTACGCGGTGTCCGACGATAAAAAGGAGGTCGCGCTTCGTGAGATAGAGCGCGAAATGGTGGAGAGGGCTGAATTTTTCACCTCTCAAAACAAATTTCTTGAGGCTCAGCGCATAACCGAGCGCACGAAATACGACCTTGAAATGCTCCGCGAGATAGGATTTTGCTCGGGCGTTGAAAACTACTCGCGCGTGCTTTCGGGCAGACCCGTAGGCTCAACGCCGTACACGTTGCTTGATTACTTCCCGCGTGATTTTCTGCTGTTCGTGGACGAATCGCACGTTACGCTTCCGCAGGTGCGCGGAATGAGCGGCGGAGATACTGCGCGAAAGCGCAATCTCGTTGATTTCGGCTTCCGCCTCCCCAGCGCGTACGATAACCGCCCGCTTTATTTTGAGGAATTCGAGTCAAGGATAAATCAAGCCGTGTTCGTAAGCGCAACCCCCGGTGACTACGAGGAGGAGCATTGCGAGCTTGTGACCGAGCAGATAATTCGCCCCACGGGACTCATTGACCCCGAAATAGAGGTGCGCCCCATCGAGGGGCAGGTGGACGATCTCCTGCTTGAGATACGCCGCCGCGCCGAGATAGGCGAGCGCGTGCTCGTGACCACGCTGACACGCAAAATGGCGGAGGACCTTACCGACTACCTTGCCGACAACGGCGTAAAGGTAAGATATATCCACTTCAACATCGACACGATGGAGCGTATGCAGATAATCCGCGACCTGCGCCTTGGCGTTTTCGACGTTCTCGTCGGAATAAACCTTCTCCGTGAGGGACTTGACATCCCCGAAGTGTCGCTCGTGGCGATACTTGACGCGGACAAGGAGGGCTTTTTGCGTGCGGAGCGCTCGCTGATACAGACCATAGGACGCGCCGCGCGAAACGCAAACGGAAAGGTCATTATGTACGCGGACACGATAACGCGCTCTATGAGCCGCGCGATAGCCGAAACGGAGCGCCGCCGCAAGATACAAAAGGAATATAACGAAAAACACGGCATTGTGCCGAAAACCATCAAAAAAGGAATACGCGACCTTATCGACGTCGGCTTGCCGAGCGACGAGGCAAGCGCGAAGAAGCAGGACGTGGCAAAGCCCGCGAAGATGGGACGCGCAGAGCGCGAAAAGCTTATCGAAAGCATGACGCGCGAGATGAAAGAGGCTGCAAAGCGGCTTGACTTCGAGCTTGCGGCTTACCTGCGCGACCGCATAAAGATACTGCGCGACGAGGGCGCAAAGAAAAAGTAAGGAATAAAAATGTCAAAGCAAATTAAAATAACGGGCGCTCGCGTCCACAATTTAAAAAACGTAAATCTAACGATACCGCGCGACAAGCTGGTGGTATTTACGGGGCTTTCGGGCTCTGGTAAATCCTCGCTCGCGTTTGATACCATATACGCCGAGGGACACCGCCGCTTCGTCGAGTCGCTCTCGTCGTACGCAAGGCAGTTCCTCGGTCAGCTTGACAAGCCCGACCTTGACTCCATCGAGGGACTTTCCCCCGCTATATCAATAGACCAGAAGACCACGTCGAAGAATCCGCGCTCCACAGTGGGTACGGTTACGGAGATATACGATTATCTGCGCCTTCTCTACGCGCGAATTGGCGTTCCTCACTGCCCCGTTTGCGGCAAGGAGATACGCCGCCAGAGCGTTGACCAGATAATCGACCGCATACTCACGCTTCCCGACGGCGAGCGCTTTATGGTGCTTTCCCCCGTTGTTCGCGCCAAGAAGGGTATGCACGAAAAGGTCTTTGCCGACGCAAAGAAATCGGGCTACGCGCGCGTGCGCGTTGACGGAAGCATGTACGATCTTGACGAGGAGATAAAGCTCGACAAGAATCTGCGCCACAGCATTGAAATCGTAGTTGACCGACTCGTTATCCGCGAGGGCATACGCTCGCGCCTTTCGGATTCAGTAGAGACCGCGCTTTCGCTTGCGGAGGGCAGACTTCTCATCGTTACCGTTCCGCGCGACGAGGGCGAGGAAGCGCGTGAGCTTGAGTTTTCGCAGTCATACGCCTGCGAGGAGCACGGCATTTCCTTTGGCGAGCTTGAGCCGCGTATGTTTTCGTTCAACAACCCCGCGGGCGCGTGCGACGCGTGCGCGGGACTCGGAATGAGCCGCCGCATATCCGTTGAAAAGGTCATTCCCGACCTTTCGCTTTCGCTCTCACAGGGCGCGATAGCGGTAAACGGCTTTAAATCGCTCGAGGAGGAGAGCTGGAACGGTCCGCTTTTCGCCGCAGTTGCGGAAAGATTCGGCTTTACTATGGACGCTCCCCTTTCCGAGTTCACGGATAAGCAGATGAACGTTCTGCTCTACGGCTCGGGCGAGGAGAAATACGACGTTACGCGCTATTTCGGCAAGGAGGCGCACCGCAGACTTGCAAAATTTGAGGGAGTTATACCCATTATCGAGCAACGCATGCAATACGGCGGCGCTGAGGAATACTACGAGGATTTCGTAGAGGAAGTCCCCTGCCATAAATGCGGCGGTCGCCGCTTAAATCCCATGTCGCTCGCCGTTACCGTCGGCGGACTTGCGATAGACGAGTTCTGTAATCTTTCCGTAGGAAAGGCGCTTGAGCTTGTCAACAACACGGCGCTTGAAATGACCGCGACTGAGGCGGCTATCGCAAAGGAGATAATCAAGGAGATACGCGCACGCCTGAGCTTCCTTGACAGCGTAGGGCTTGAATATCTCACGCTTTCGCGCCGCGCGGGAACGCTGTCGGGCGGCGAGGCACAGCGCATACGCCTTGCAACGCAGATAGGCTCGGCGCTCGTCGGCGTGCTGTACGTGCTTGACGAGCCGAGCATCGGTCTGCATCAGCGCGACAACGACCGCCTTATCGCAACTCTCAAAAAACTGCGCGACCTCGGAAACACCGTTATCGTGGTCGAGCACGACGAGGATATGATGCGCTCGGCTGACTATCTCGTCGATATAGGTCCCGGTGCGGGCATTCACGGCGGCGAGGTAGTTGCCGCAGGCACGCCCGCTGAGGTCGCAAAAAACAAATCCTCGCTGACGGGCGCGTATCTGTCGGGGCGCAAAAGCATACCGCTCCCCGCCGTGCGCAGAATCGGAAACGGCAATTTCCTGCGCGTAAGAGGTGCGCAGGTGAACAATCTGCGCGGCGTTGACGTGGACGTTCCGCTCGGATGCTTCGTTTGCGTAACGGGCGTTTCGGGTTCGGGCAAATCCTCGCTTGTCAACGGCGTTATCAATCCCGTGCTTACCTCGAAGCTCAACGGCGCGCGCCGCAAGGCGGGCAAGCACACGTCGATAGAGGGCATCGAGCATCTTGACAAGGTTATTGACATCGACCAAAGTCCCATCGGGCGCACGCCGCGCTCGAATCCCGCGACGTACACGGGACTTTTCAACGAGATACGCACGCTTTTTGCAAAAACGCAGGACGCGGTGACTCGCGGCTACGGCGCGGGACGCTTTTCATTTAACGTGCGCGGCGGACGCTGTGAGGCGTGCGGCGGCGACGGCGTAAAAAAGATAGAAATGCACTTTTTGCCCGACGTTTACGTTACCTGCGACGTTTGCAAGGGACATAAATACAACCGCGACACGCTGGAGGTCAAGTACAAGGGCAAAAACATCTACGAGGTGCTTGAAATGACCGCCGAGGAGGGACTCGTTTTCTTTGACAGCATCCCGAAGATACGCAAGTACCTGCAAACGCTTTGCGACGTAGGACTCGGCTACATCAAGATAGGTCAATCATCTACCACCATTTCGGGCGGCGAGGCACAGCGCGTGAAGCTTGCCACCGAGCTTGCCAAAAGAAGCACGGGAAAGACCTTCTACATCCTTGACGAGCCGACGACGGGACTTCACACCGACGACGTGGCGCGTCTCCTCACCGTGCTTTCAAGGCTCGTTGAGGCGGGCAACACGGTGCTTGTTATCGAGCATAACCTTGAGGTCATAAAGACCGCCGACTACATCATCGACCTCGGTCCGGAGGGCGGCGACGGCGGCGGCACGGTCGTGGCGACGGGTACGCCAGAGGAGGTCGCAAAATGCGCTCACTCCTACACGGGTAAATACCTTAAGGGCTATTTGTCGAAATAAAATGGCACAAAGTATTGACAATTGAATAAATATACATTATAATGTTAATATCTATTTAATCTTATGGAGGTTTTATCATGAAAAAAATCACATCGCTTATTCTCGCGGCAGTAATGCTCTGCTCGCTCTGCTTTGCGTTCGGCTCTTGCTCGGGCAAGGATGACGGCATTCTTTACATGGCTACCAACGCCGCTTTCCCTCCCTACGAGTTCAAGGAGGGTGATAACTTTGCAGGTATCGACGTTGAGATCGCTACCGAGATCGCAAAGAAGCTCGGTATGGAGCTTCAGATCGCTGACGTTGAGTTCGGCTCCATCATCGGCGGAGTTTCCACCGGTAAGTACGACATCGGTATGGCTGGCATGACCGTTACCGAGGAGCGTAAGCAAAGCGTAAACTTCTCCAACACCTACGCTACGGGTATTCAGGTAATCATCGTTAAGGATGGTTCTCCCATCACTTCTCTTGACGACATCTTCGTATTTGACGACAAGGGTGATCCTACTGCACTTAAGAACACCGATATCAAGGTTGGCGTTCAGCAGGACACCACGGGTGACATCTACTCCTCCAGCGCTATCAGCGGTTGGGGCTTCAACGATCTCGCTGAGGACGAGTCCATTATCACCGACCGCGTAGTTCGCTTCAAGACCGGTGCCGAGGCTGTAGCTGCTCTTAAGAACGGTAACGTTGATATGGTCATCATCGACAACGAGCCCGCTAAGTCCTTCGTAGCCGCTAACGAGGGTATCCACATTCTTGAGGGTGACAACGAGTACGCCATTGAGGATTACGCCATCTGCGTTTCCAAGGATAACGCCGAGCTTCTTGAGAAGATCAACAAGGCTCTCGACGAGCTTAAGGCTGACGGCACTATCGACCGCATCATCAACAAGTACATTCCCAGCGGAAAATAATATTACACGAATAAGGGGCGGCGCGTAAAAGCGCCGCCTATTGTGAGGAAATAATCTTGAGCTTTTTTGAAGAATTAAAGAACGAATTTATACTTAATTTTTTGGATGGCGCAAAGTGGAAATGGCTCGTTGACGGACTTAAAAACACCCTCATCATCACCTTTTTCGCTCTGCTTCTCGGCGTTGCCATCGGCGTTATCATCGCCATTATCCGTTCCACGTACGATAAAAACCGCGAGGTCTATAAGAAAAACGGCGGTGTTGGCTACGTCGTTCTTTCCGTTCTGAATTTCATATCCAATCTCTACCTGACGATAATCCGCGGCACTCCCGTAGTAGTTCAGCTTTTGATCTTCTACTTTATCATCTTCGCTTCATCGCGCAACGGAATTGCAGTTGCCGTTTTTGCATTCGGTATAAACTCGGGTGCTTACGTTGCCGAGATATTCCGCGGCGGTATTATGTCGATAGACAACGGACAGTTCGAGGCGGGACGCTCTCTCGGCTTCAACTACTTCCAGACGATGCTTTATATCATAACCCCTCAAGTGATAAAGGCTACGCTTCCCACGCTCTGTAACGAGTTTATCGTTCTCCTCAAGGAGACCTCCGTTGCGGGCTACGTGGGCATTATGGACCTTACCAAAGCGGGCGAGCTGATACGCGGACGCACGTTCTCCGCGTTTATGCCGCTTATTGCAGTTGCCCTGATTTATCTCGTTGTAGTTATAATTCTTACACGTCTTGTAAAAATACTTGAGAGGAGATTGCGTAAAAATGAAAGATAATGCAATTATTGAAACGATCGGCCTCAAAAAGCACTACAAGAACGGTGAGATAAAGGCACTTGACGGAATCGACCTGACCATTGAGCGCGGCGAGGTGGTCGTTATCATCGGCCCGTCGGGAAGCGGAAAGTCCACCTATCTGCGTTCCCTTAACCTGCTTGAGCTTCCCACGGAAGGACAGATAATATTCGACGGAGTCGATATAGCCGCAAAAAACGTAAATATCAATCTTCACAGACAGAAGATGGGAATGGTGTTCCAGCACTTTAACCTTTTCCCCCACCTTTCAATTCTCGAAAACCTTACGCTTGCTCCCATAAAGCTTCTCAAAAAGAGCAAGGCGGAAGCCAATGAAAAGGCTATGGCGCTTCTTAAGCGCGTAGGACTTGACAACCGTGCGGATTCGTATCCAAGCCAGCTTTCGGGCGGTCAGAAGCAGCGTATCGCCATCGTGCGCGCGCTGTGCATGGAGCCGAAGGTAATTCTTTTCGACGAGCCGACCTCGGCACTCGACCCCGAAATGGTCGGAGAGGTGCTTGAGCTTATGAAACAGCTTGCCAACGAGGGAATGACGATGGTGGTCGTAACTCACGAGATGGGCTTTGCGCGCGAGGTTGCCGACCGCGTGATCTTCATGTGCGACGGCGTTATCGCTGAGCAGGGAACGCCCGCAGAGATTTTTGAGAATCCTCAAAACCCCAGAACAAAGCAATTTCTTGAAAGTATACTTTAATAAAAAGACGCTTTCCGTGCGGAAAGCGGCTTTTTATTATTTACTTTATTATCTTCTTCCGCCGGAGAAATCGTCTCTCTTCTTTCTGTTGCGGAGAATGGTCATGATCTCGTCAAATCCGTCACCCTCTACGTCATCGTAGTGATCGTTGCGAATTGCGGGAGCGGGGGTGGGAGTACGAACGGGTGTAGGAGCAGGAGCGGGAGCGGGCGCAGGAGTGTGAGCTACGGGTGCAGGAGCGGGCTGTGCCTCAACCGCGGGAGTGGGTGCAGGCGCGGGCGCAGGTGCAGGCGCGGGTGCGGGTGCGGGCGCAGGCGCAGCGTTGCGGGAGGGAGGCATGGGAATATTTCTTGCCGTCTTTGCACGGGGATCGGGCGTAGCAGACGCATTGTTGCTATCAAATCCAGTAGCGATAATGGTTATCTTCATCTCATCGTCAAGGTTAGGATCGAACGCAACACCCCAGATAACGTTTGCATCGGGATGAGCCTCGGCGGCGATGATGGAGGATGCGAGGTCTGCATCCTCAAGTCCTACGTCGGGGGACATAGTGATATTTACGAGAATGCCCGTAGCGCCCTTGATAGAGGTCTCAAGCAGGGGGCTTGAGATCGCGGCTTTTGCGGCAATATCTGCTTTATCCTTGCCGGTAGCGCTACCAACGCCCATATGAGCGTAGCCCGCATTCTGCATTACGGACGTAACGTCTGCAAAGTCGAGGTTGATAAATCCGGGAACGTTGATAAGCTCGGAAATGCTCTGTACGCCGCGACGGAGAACGTCGTCGGCTATCTCAAATGCGTTGTAAAGGGTTATCCTTGTTTCGGACACCTGCTTAAGTCTTTCGTTGGGGATGATAACGAGGGAGTCAACGAACTGGCTGAGCTCCTCAATGCCCTTCTCCGCCTGAAGCATACGGCGGCGACCCTCGAAAAGGAAGGGCTTGGTAACGATAGCAACGGTAAGGATATCCATCTCGTGCGCTATTCTTGCAACTACGGGAGCGGCACCCGTACCCGTTCCGCCGCCCATACCCGTTGCGATAAATACCATATCCGCGCCCGCAATAGCCGCTCTTATCTCGTCGGCATTTTCCTCTGCGGCGCGCTGACCGATCTCGGGGTTTGCGCCTGCGCCGTGTCCCTTGGTTATCTTCTCACCGATAACTATCTGATTAGGCGCACTGGACACGCGAAGTGCCATGCTATCGGTGTTGATAGCAATAAACTCAACACCGCGGATATTAGTGCTTATCATTCTGTTTACGGCGTTATTTCCACCGCCGCCGACACCGACGACCTTTATATTTACACCGCTTTCAACTAATTCATCTCTTTCAAATGCCATTTTCAAATTCCTCCATATTTTAATATCAAGACGTCGCTTTGCGACTTTTATTTATTAAAGATATATACTATATATATAATACCTTTTTTTATTTTGATTTTCAAGTGGTTTTGATAAAATTATATCTTTTTTAACGATTTAGTCACGGCGTGAATTTATATCCACGTCGTTCTTTTTTAGCGACGTAGGTCTTTGGGGATCGCTTACATCGATAATTCCCTTTTCCTCAAGCGCAAATCCGCATTCCTCTATAACTCTTGTCGCCGCGTGGAGCTTAAGCGTCATATCTTCTGGACCGCCGAGCTTGACGCGAAATCGCGCGTCTACGCTTATCACTATGTCGAATTTTTCCTCAAAGAAAATTCTGCTGACGCGCCCGTTGAGGTCAGAGTCGGCGAGAGCATCAAGAAGCTCGGTTATATAAGAGCCGTCACGACCGCCCGATAGCTTTACGTGCTCACCGACAAGGCTTACTGCCATCGGCGGCATTGATGCGTACACAAGTCCGCTTGCTATGAAGGCTGTCGGCTCGCTACTCCTTTCAAGCACTCGCAACGCGGCTGAAAGCGCGTAATACTCGCCCGCGACCTCGGTATAAATGACCGCGTCACCCGAAACCACGGTGAAAACAACCTTGTTTGGCAGCTTCGACTCCAGCTTGCACGAGCGCAGATACGGAAGCTTTTGGAGCGCCCGTTGCGCCGCCTCGTCGTAATCGTTGCCGAAAAGGTCGCCGCCCTGCACAAGCCCCGAAGCCGCAAGAAGCTCCTCTGCGCTGTAGGGACAATCGCCCTCGATTATTACCTCGTTTATAACGAAAACGTTGGAAACGAGCCTGAAAAGCGGGTACAAAAGCACGAGAATAAAGGCTATTATGCAAAGAAACAGCAGTTTTTTAGCCTTTTGCTTTTTTTGCTTTTCGGCAAGCTCCTTGGCGATTTGTTCCTCCGTGTTCGTCGGCTTTTCCATTATTTCAGGTTGGGTAAAAATCGGCTCGGGTCTTGAATCCCCATACGTTCGCTTATGCCGCTTATGCATAACGTACTGCCTTACGTACCTTGGCTTTTCGTTGGGAGCTTTTTCCCCTCCGACCTTTTTGTTATCATCGTTCATCTTACTTCCCTGCGGCCTCTCTTTCCTTGATAAGTCGCATTATCTCGTCGAAGATAACGGCGTTGGCATCCTCTGCGGCAAAGCCCTTTATATTGCGCCGCATTTCCTCAAGCCTATACGGCTCGCATATCAGACGCTCTATTTCCTTGCCTATTCTGCCCGCCTCAAGCTCGGACTCCCTTATCAGAAGTGCCGCGCCCGCGTCGGCGAGGACCTTGGCGTTTTTATATTGCTGATCGTCGGTAACGTTTGGCGAGGGGATAAGAACTGCCGCCTTGCCTTGATTTGCAAGCTCGGACAGCGTCATAGCGCCCGCCCTGCATATAACCACGTCAGCCGCCGCCATTTGCACGGGCATATCGTATATATACTCAACAAGGCGAAGGTTCGGTAGGTCAAGAAGCCCTGCCCTTTCAAACGCCTCGCGCGTTTGCTCGTATCCAAGTGAGCCGCAAGCGTGTATCAGGATAACGTCCTTGCGGCGTGATATAAGGTCGCGTGTCAGCTCAAGCGCCGCCTCGTTCATTCGGGACGCGCCGAGGCTTCCGCCGAAGGAGAGAACGTAGTGCTTGCAATCCTTTGGAATATCAAGCCTTGCGCGCGCTTCCGCGCGGCTTATGGGTTTGCTCATATTCAGCATCGGGCATCCGACGCGCATAACCTTTTCGGGACAGCCAACGTGGTCTGCCACGGCTGAAAAATTAACGAATATCCTGTCAACGTAGGGCGCAAGCTTGCGTACTGCAAGCCCCGGAACTGCATTCGACTCATGCACCGCGGTGGGTATTCCCCGCTTTGCCGCCGCCATCAGCACGGGCCAGCAAGCGTATCCGCCCGTGCCTATAACGGCATCGGGCTTAAAGCTCTTTATAAGCTTTCCCGCGTACATCGGCGAAACGAGCGCAAGATACGCCGCCCTGATGTTTTTCCACGTCAGCTTTCGCCAAAAGCCGCGCACGTTTAAGTGATACAGCGGATATCCCGCCTTCGGGACGAGGCTGTTTTCGATTCCTCGCTTCGTTCCCGCAAAGGCTATCTCTGCATCGGGTATATTTTCTTTTATTGTGTTTGCAATAGCAAGGGCAGGATTAACGTGACCGCCCGTGCCACCGCCCGTCATCAAAATTCTCATAATTACTCCGCCACTTTACTGCTTCTGCGTGCAGAAGCGCGAAAGTCCAAGTATTATTCCCGCGTCAAAAAGCTGTATCAACGTAGCACTTCCGCCGCTGCTGAAGAAAGGAAGGGCAACGCCCGTGTTGGGAAGCACGCCCGTAACTACGCCAATGTTCAAAAGAACGTGAACGGCGAGCTTGAAGGAAAGTCCGAATATAACGAGTGAGCAGAATTTATCTGCCGCGTGCGCCGCGAGAATGAATCCACGCCACACGAGCGCAAGGAAAAGTATCAGAATCGCCATAGCTCCGAAGAAGCCGAGCTCCTCGCACACTACCGTAAAAACGAAATCGTTTTGCGGCTGTGAAACGTAACCGTATTTAAGCCTTGAGTTTCCAAGACCGAGTCCGAAAAGTCCGCCCGTACCGATGGCGTAAAGCCCCTGCGTGGTCTGCCAGTCGCTTCCGAGCGCGTCTGCTCCTCTGTTGAGCCAGCTATTAACTCGGGCGCTTGCATATCCCGTTTTCATAATGAGAAAGCCGAGTAGACCCGCAACGGGAATGCATGAAACGAAATAAAGAAAATTAGTTCCGCTTATAAACATCATCGCAACGCCGATACAGCCGATGATGATAATTCCCGAAAAATGCTTTTCAAGTCCCACAAGCACGCAGACAAGTCCGATAATAGCCGCAGGAACGAGGAAGCCGTGTACTATCGAGCGTCGGTTAAAGCCACGGCTCATTACCGCATCCTCGTGCTTCGTCATATAAAGCGCAAGAAGCATTATGATGCCCGTTTTTGCAAGCTCGGACGGTTGGAAGGTGAAAAAGCCGAGGTTCAGCCAACGGCGCGCGCCTCCTCCC
Organism: Eubacteriales bacterium; assembly: GCA_045544735.1. Lineage (GTDB taxonomy): Bacteria > Bacillota > Clostridia > Oscillospirales > CAG-272 > CAG-390. Next base: position 23,072 of record JAZPZM010000172.1, on the reverse strand, counting down.
GTAATTCCGACCACAAGCACCGCTACAAGCAGCACTATGGAAAGCGCGTAAACACCGACCGCCGCAAGCCTTGCAAGCTGCGGAGTTACTATAAACGTCGCAAGTGCCGCTACGACGGACGCTATAAGCAGATGCCTCAAATGCTCGGTAAGGAACGAAAAGCTATTACCGCTCAGCTTCTCGGCATAAGCCGTGCTTGCGCTGAAGGACATTATCGTTCCGATGAGAACGAGTATCACCGTAAGGACCAAAAATACGGTATCGGGGCGGGTGCGAACCATCAGCACGTTGCCGTTTTCGGTAGGCATTTCCTGATGCGTATAATCGCTAAGCATCTTGTTTCCGCCCTTTTTGCGTCGCATAAATTCTATTATCTTATTTGCCATATTCACACGACGCCTCCATACGTTTTATTATACTTGAATACCGAAAAATGCCGCCACGCAAGCAACGATAGTTACTGCGGTAAATACTAAAACTATCTTGACCTCGCTCCAACCGCACTTTTCAAAGTGATGGTGGATGGGTGCCATCTTGAAAATGCGCTTACCGTGGCTTATCTTGAAGTAGCCGACCTGAAGAATGTCGGACAGCACCTCGACGATGTAGATAATGCCCGCCACCACGATGATGAGGGGATTGCCAAGCATAAACGCCATTCCCACTACCATTCCGCCAAGATAGAGCGAACCCGTGTCGCCCATAAATATCTTTGCGGGGTAGAAATTATACATAAGAAATCCGACCGTGCCGCCGACGACGGTTGCGGGAAGCACCGCAAGCTCGGGGCGAACGAGGTGGAACGCGCATACGGAGAAGAATACCGCTACGACGGCGGTAACGCTGCTTGAAAGACCGTCGATGCCGTCGGTGAGGTTTACCGCGTTGACCATTCCTGTGAGAAGGAATACTGCAAGCAGGTAATACGCCACGCCAAGATCAAGGGTTATTCCGAAATACGGGATATAAAGCACGGTGCTCATAAATCCGCAAGCGCTCATAGCCCAGATATACGCCGCCGCTACGATGAGCTGGAGAAGGAATTTCTGCCAAGCCTTAAAGCCTTGATTTTGCTTTTTGATCAGCTTCGTATAATCGTCGAAAAAGCCGATTAGAGCGTTTAGCAAAGCCATTATAAGCGTCAGCGCGGCGGAGTAAAGCTCCTCTGCCCTGCCGTAGTAAACGTAAACCGCAAAAAGCGCCGCGAAGGCAATTACGGACGAGATGATAAAGCCGAGTCCGCCCATAATAGGCGTACCCTCCTTACCCTTGTGCCAGCGAGGACCGATATCGTATATCTTCTGTCCTATCTTGCGGCTCTTAAGTACGGGGATAAGCTTTCGTAATATCAACCAAGTGGCGAAGAAAACTCCCAGAACAACTGAAAAAAACTCAATAAGCATGCGCGTCTTCATTGTCTTTTCTTCTCCTTTTCTTTATTTACCTAAAATATCCGTCAGCGCTGCGCTTACTCTTTCAGCCGCTATTCTTCTGCTTGCTTTTATAAGTATGCAATCACCCGCCGACGCTTCGCTTGCGATGAGCGCGGCTACCCTCGCCGCATCCTCGTCGGTGGTGGTGCGCGAGCGAGTTACCATATCCGCACTCAAACGCTTTGCCGCGCCGTCAGCAATACGCTCTGCGCTCTCGCCGAATGTAAAAAGTCTCACACCCAAAGCGCCAAAATGCTCGCCGACCGAGTAGTGGAGGTCACTTGAAAAATCGCCAAGCTCCAGCATATCACCGAGAAGCGCAATTTTTCTTCCGCCCTTTTCGGCAGCAAGAGTTGAAAGCACCTCGGCTGCCGCGCGCATTGATTCGGGGCTTGCGTTGTAGCAATCGTTTATCAGCGTAACGCCGCCGACCTCAAATATCTGCTGGCGCATTCCGACCGTACGGTAGTTAAGAAGCCCGCCGCGTATATCCGCCTCGCTGATACCGAAATGCATCGCCACTCCGATGGCAGAAAGCGCCGCGTGGACGTTGTGCTTGCCTATGGCGAAAATCTCTACTGCATTTATCCGCTTGCCGCAAACCACGGCGTCAAAAACCGTTTTTCCATCCGCCGTTGAAATATTCTCGGCGTGGATATCAACGTCGCCGCAAGCGGCGTAATACTTGACTCTGCCATCCCACGAGCCGACCTCGGAAAGAAGCGGTTCGCCGCCGCAAAGCAGGAGCAGACCGTCCTTTGAAAGCCCCTCCATCACCTCAAGCTTTGCCGAGGCTATGCCCGCGCGGGAATCAAAAAATTCGATATGTGACGTTCCTATGTTCGTTATGACGGCTGCGTCGGGGCGCGCACAGCGAGACATTACGGATATCTCACCCGCCTGCGACATTCCCATTTCAAGCACGGCAAACTCCGTGTCGGACGTAATTTCAAGCTGTGAGAGTGGCATACCAATGGTACTGTTGTAATTTCCGCCGCTCTTGTATAGCTTGTGACTTGCGCCGAGAACCGCCGCTATCATTTCCTTCGCCGTGGTCTTTCCCACGCTTCCCGTAACGGCAACCTTGCGCACGTCGCCGTGGTACTCCTCGGCGTACGCCGTGGAAAGCGCCGCGATAGCCGCAAGGGTATCATCAACGATTATAAGCGGAATTTCAACTCCCTCAACGGCGCGCTCGGCTATGGCACACGCCGCGCCAAGCTCTGCCGCCTTGTTTATATAATTATGACCGTCAACCTTTTCTCCTCTTATAGCAAGGAAAAGGCAGTTCTTCTCTGCCTCTCGTGAATCGGTACAAATATGCTTTATCTCATCGTCGCCGCCGAAGTCACGATACAGACTTCCGCCGCACATTTCGGCTATTTGGGATATCTTCAAAGGCTTATTGCCGAAACTGACCTTCATTTTATGTTTTTTCCTTTCAAATATGCGGGTATCACGCACGCCGAAGCGCATTCGGTATGCTGAAAAGGACGGACCCCGTCGGGTGGCACTTTATTATACACGGCCTCGAATGCACACGAACAATAATTCACGCACACCCGACGAGGTCAGGGATAAACGTTAATCCGTTATATCGAGATATCGGAACGTGACCGTTACGACGTCTCCCTTGCCCACGACGGTACCCGCCGCGGGGAATTGCTCGATAACCTCAGGTCCTGCGCCTGTTCCGTGGTTGTACGAGCCCTTTACGCTGATATTAAGTCCCGCGTTGATAAGCACCTTATTGGCGGCACTTGCCGACATTCCGACAACGTCGGGAACTTTTATATTTTCTTCGGGCGCGGCGTCACCCACGTAGAGAATGACCTTGCCCGTATCTTTGCCAAGCATCGTGCCTGCCGCGGGAACTTGCGCGGTAACTATCGTTCCAACGCCCACTATCTCGCAATCAAGTCCGAGCTTGCTGAGCTTTGACTGTGCGGTGTACGAGACCTCGCCCGCGAAGTCGGGGATCTCAACCTCAAGCTTTGCCGCCTCCTCGTCGGTGTAGACCGCCTCGACTCCGAGGTAAGGAAGCATCTGCTCAAGGCAGTTTGCAATATAAGGTGCGGCGACCACGCTACCGTAGCGAGTTCCCACGGTAGGCTCGTCAACTACGATGATGATAGCAATTTCGGGGTCGTCAGCGGGAGCAAAAGCCACGCAAGAGCCTATTCTCATATCGCTTGCGTCACCGATCTTCTCGGACGTTCCCGTTTTTGCCGCCACGCGATAGCCCGCAACGTACGCGTTCTTCGCACCGCCGTTGCCCGAAACGCCCTCCTCAAGAATGGAAGAAACCGTTTCGCACACGGAGGAGCTTACCACCTGACGGCGAACGCTTACGCCGTGCTCCCAGACCGTCTTTCCGTCGGCATCCGTCATTGAATCGACGAGATACGGGGAGACGAGCTTACCGCCGTTTGCGATAGCGGATATCGCGGTAAGATGCTGAATAACGTTGACCTTGAAGTTCTGACCGAATGACGAAACGGCAAGGTCGACTATGCCAAAGCTGTTTTCGTTATAGAATATTCCGCGCGCCTCACCCGGAAGGTCAATTCCCGTGCGCTCAAGATATCCAAAATTCTTAACGTATTGATAGAAGGTATCCGTACCAACTCTGCCGCCCACGATCATCATTATGGGGTTGCAGGATTGCTGTAAGCCCTGCGCGAAGGTAAGCAGACCGTGTCCGCCCTTTTTGTGGCACTTTATCGTTTCCGTGGCAACCTTGTGCGAGCCCGTACAGGTGAAGCTCTCACCCGTTGAAACGAGCCCCGTTTCAAGTCCCATAGCCGAGGTTATTATCTTAAAGGTCGAGCCTGGGATATAGGTGTCGGTAATGGATTTATTCTGCCACATTTTTTGAAGCAGAGAGGCTTTGAGCTTTGAGTATTCCTTACTGCTCGTCGCAAGTCCCGACGCATCAAGCTGAGCCTGATAGAAATCCGAAAGCGTCCACGCGCTGTTGTTATTAAAGTCGGGGTACGTCGCCATACCAAGCACCGCGCCCGTGTTCACGTTCATTACTATTCCGCAAACGCCCGCCTGCGATGCCGATTCCTCAAAGGTTGCTTTAAGCTGCTCCTCAAGTATTGCCTGAATCTTTACGTCGATGGTGGTGTGAAGATCGTAGCCGTCCACCGCCTCGATATAGCTTTGATACTCATAGGGCATCTCGTTTCCGTAGGAATCACGCGCCGTGATGTATTTGCCCGGAATGCCCGCAAGCTCCTTATTATAAAAATATTCAAGTCCGTAAAGACCTTTTCCGTCCGCGCCCGTAAATCCGAGAACGTGCGTAGCAATGTCGCCGTGCTTGTAATATCTCTTACTTTGTGCCTCAACGTATAAAACGTTGGAAAGCGAATTTTTCGCAATAAAATCAAGCACTTTATCGGCACTTTCGTCATCCGCGTCACGCATTACCGTTGCGTCAAGACTTCCCTTTTTCTGCGTAAGGGCATAAACCGTATCGTAATCGGTCCCAAGAATCTCACAAAGCCCGCGGCTGATGAATTCATCAAGCCCCGTTTTGCCATTATTAATAGCTGTTTGTATGCTCGATGGAGAAATAAAAATGCGGTAAGAGGTAACGTTGGTAGCAAGAACCTCACCGCTTGCATCATATATACTGCCGCGCTCCGAGCTTATCGTGGATTCCGTCGTAAGCTGATCCACAACCTTTTTTTGATAATAATCAAAGTTTATCGTTTGCAGACAGAAAACTCTGATCGCAAGGGCAATAAAGCCTGCGATAATTACCAAAAAAACCAAATATGAGCGCAACGTAAGTCCCGTACTTATCTTTGTTCTGCGCATGATCCTCTCATTTCAAAAAGCATGGGACGCTGCACGAATGCAACGTCCCATCCAGATTAGCAACGGCTTACGCCGAGAAAGCTGTTTATAGGGGCTGCCCCGTAGCTTTTGTTTGGTTCACGATGTCAGCCCGTCGCCGTATGGCTTCAGGTCATATTGATTATATTATTTAACTCGTTTTTTTATTCGTCGGAAACGCGAATACCGAGCGCGCTGAGCAGAGCAAGCATTACGTCGTTGTCACCGTTGGAGTCAAAGCTCTCTATCATATCCATTCCGTTAAGGCGAAGATACTTGGAGCTGCCCTCCTCAAGCTTGATCATACCGTACTTGTTTATCGCAAGGTTTTCGATAAGAGCAAGATCGTTCTTATCGTCGAGCTTGACCTGCAAGTCGTCCGCAATAGTTTCGATCTCACGAAGCTCGTCTCCGAGAGCACCTATCTCACTTGACGTTTTGTGAAGCATTACGCTAAGCGTAACGGGAAGCATGAGAACGATGCAAAAAATGAGCGTCATTGCGATAGCGGACAAGGGATTTATGCTCTTTTTGCCCTTTGCTTTTATAATCTTATCGCTTGGGAACCACTTGCGGATTATGCCGTCAACACGTCTGTAGGCAGACACGTCGGAGCATTCTACTCTCGCGACCGTTTCCGTCGCGCCGTTCTGAACGAGCGCCCTCTTTCCTACGAATTCCGAAGAATTGGCGGCATCGGGCTGACGAGTCTCAAGCACGCGGTAGGGGGATGCAGGTCTTGCATCCGAATCGTTACCTGCGGCATGTGCGGCGCGATGCACCTCTGCGCTCACACTCTTGCCCGTTTCATCCTCATATATGCGCTGAACGTCCTCAACGGTCATCACGCTACCACCGTTACCCGTGCGGTATCTGTTGTAGCGGTCGTGCTCCATTATCTCACCGTAGCGATAAGCTTCGGGATTTTCTCTGACAGACGCAGCTTCCCTTGTTTTTTGCTCGGCTACTGCGTTCTGTGCCTCACCTGCAACTCCGCGATTGGCATAGCGTGCCTTTAATACGGCGAGCGCATCTTCATAGGATTCAAAGTCGTTTACGACTCTGTTAGTTCCGTACGTTGCGTTCATTTCTGCGTCCTTTCCGCCGACCTTGTCGGCTACACGTTTTTATAGTTTTTCGCACACCCTCAGCTTTGCGCTGTGTGAGCGACTGTTTTTTGAAAGCTCCTCTTGTGATGGAAGTATCGGCTTTTTGCCGATGAATTTTATCTTCGGCTTGTTTCCGCATACGCAAACGGGAAAATTGCGCGGACAGGTGCAGCCGCTTGCAAGCGAAGCGTAAGCCTCCTTCACCGCCCTATCCTCAAGAGAGTGGAAGGTGATGATGGCAAGGCGACCGCCCGTTTTTAATAGCGACACGGCATCCTTTATCGTTTGCGGAATTATATCAAGCTCACCGTTCACCTCAATGCGTATCGCCTGAAACGTGCGCATTGCGGGGTGGTGCTTTTGCGAGCGCCCGCCGTCGGGGAGCGCCGCCTTTACTATATCTACAAGCTCGCCCGTAGTGCTTATGGGGGCTTTTTCTCTCCTCTCGCATATCTTGCGAGCTATACGCGAGGCGAATTTTTCCTCGCCCCAATTTCTGAGTATGCGGCAAAGCTCCGCTTCGCCGTACCCGTTTACTATCTTATAAGCATCAAGCTCCTGACGCTTGTCCATTCTCATATCAAGCGGCGCGTCGGCAAGGTAGGAAAAGCCGCGCTCCGCGGTATCAAGCTGATACGAGGATACGCCGAGGTCAAGAAGCACGCCGTCAAGAGCTTCTATACCAAGCTCGCGGCATACGTTTTTCATATCGGCGAAATTTGCCCTTACGACTCTTGCGCGTTCACCGTATACGGAAAGCCGCTCCGTGGCAACCGCTACCGCATCGGCATCGCGGTCGAGCGCGATAAGAGTTCCCGTAGTAAGCCTTGAGGCAATAACGGAGGAATGCCCCGCTCCGCCTGCCGTGCCGTCAAGATATATTCCGTCGGGCTTTATATCAAGCCCCTCGATGACTTCGGGGAGCATAACGGAAAAATGCGAAAATTCAAGCGGCGCGCTCATCAGAGTCCGAGCCTTTCAAGTGCGGCGCGGATATCGTCCACGTTAACGCTCGCCTTGTTCTTTTCATACTCTTCAACGGACCATATCTCCGCGTACTTACCGCAACCGACGATCACAGCTCCGCCCGAAAGCCCGGCGTGATTAACGAGATCTTGGTTAAGCACTATTCTACCCTGCGAGTCGGGAGTAAGGGTGTCGCTGCTTTCATTATAATAGCGCAACGCTTGCTCGCGATCTCTGGCGACCATGGTTTCTATCTTTTGGGTAAAGGCGCGCCACTCCTCTACCGAATATATTTTAAGAGACCTATCTCTGATGCTCGGAAAAACGACCAAAGGAGAGCCAATCGCTTCGCGATGCTTTGCGGGAATGAATATTCTGTTCTTTGAATCGACGTTGTGCCGATACGTTCCGGTAATAGGAATATCAGGTATCATCGCGCCTCTCCTTTCTAAGTTTTTCTGCCCTTTACGGTGGGAAACTCTTGCCATTTCTCTTTCAGAGAATGAAAATTCGGTGACTTACGCTCCACCACGAGCCACTTTCCACCTTATCGGTGTTTTTATTATAAAACAAAGCTGAAAATAATGCAATAGGTTAAGCGAAAAAAGTTAAAAATTTTTTCGATTTTTGTTGCAAATTTCGCCTTTTATGTCAAAATAACTCCCGATTACTTGTTAATTAGTGTTTACACTTCTTGATATTATTCTAAATGTTATTTTTTTACATTTATTGATAAAAATGCGCCGACATCGTTCGTCGGCGGTGCGCTCTTTCTTACAGATCAAGTCGGAAAACACATATTTGGCAACAAAAAAACAGATGGATCACTCCATCTGTTTTTTTTAATTTTATCAGTTGGTATAGTTATCGAAATAGCCCTGAATCCAAACGATAGGAGTTCCCTTGTCGCCGCTGCCCGAGGTAAGGTCGCACAGCGAGCCGATAAGGTCGGTAAGACGGCGGGGGGTAGTTCCCTGCGAATCCATCTTTCCAACGAGGTTTCCGTCCTTCGCCTTGATCCTCTCGGAGATAGCCTTCTTCAGCTCATCGCCCGAAAGTCCCGCAAAATCGTTATCTGCAAGATATTTGAGCTTAAGCTCGTTGGGCTGACCGTCAAGACCTGCGGTATACGCGGGTGCAACGACGGGGTCTGCAAGCTCCCAGATCTTTCCGACGGGGTCCTTGAATGCGCCGTCGCCGTATATCATAACTTCGATCTGCTTGCCCGTTGCGTCGTAGATGCGCTTCTGAATATCAAGAACAACGCTCTCGCCGCCCTCGGGGAAGAGCTTAACGGTATCGTCGGTTGCCTTGTTAGAGCCGAGAAGTCCGTACTTTGAGTTAAAGCCGCTTCCGTCAACGGAGGAGGTCAGCACGTCGTCAAGTCCGTATACGTTCTCAGCACCTGCGGCGTTGAGAAGGCGCTTGCTTCTCTGACGGCTGTGGATATCACAGCAAAGAACGTTCTTCGTATATGCAAGAGCTGCGCGGCAATCGTTAGCGAGAATTACCTCGCACTCGCATCCGCAAGATGTGATAAGCTCACGGTAAAACTCGATATAATCAACACCCGTAAAGGTATGCTTGCGAATACCGAAATGCTTGCGGTATTCAGCCTCGGTCAGAACGTCCGTCCAAGGATTGATACCTGCGGCATCAAGGTCGTCAAGGCTGACGAGGTGGTTTCCAACCTCGTCGGAGGGATAGCTGAGCATAAGAGTCATCTTCTTAAGTCCCGTTGCAATACCCTTAAGGCAGACCGAGAAACGGTTGCGGGAGAGTATGGGGAAAATTACGGCTGCTTCACCCGAGGGGAATTTAGCACGAATATCAGCGGCGATCTGCTCGACGGTTGCGTAATTACCCTGTGCGCGGGCAACAACTGCCTCGGTCACGGCAACAACGTCACGGTCGCGGATAGCTATATCCTCGCTTTTAGCGGCGGAAAGCACGCTTTCAGCAACGATAGCGGCAATATCGTCTCCGCTTCTGATAATGGGTGCGCGAACACCGCGGGATACTGTTCCGATAAGTCTTTCCATATTTTTATCTTCCTTTCATATCGGATAAAAAGAATTACAATACATTATATAACTTTTATATTAAATTGTCAATATTTGCGATTTATTTTTTTACCCTTGAGCGAAAATTTATTTCATTTTTTCCTGCTTGACCTTTTTGTCAACGACGTGGCGAGACGCAAGCTCGTCCCTTACCTCGTCGAGCGAGATACCCATTTCGACCATAAGCACCATTACGTGATACGCAAGGTCCGCTATCTCGTAGATAGTTTCGGCGCGCTCGCCGCCCTTGCCCGCAACGATGACCTCGGTGGATTCCTCGCCGACCTTTTTGAGTATCTTGTCAATTCCCTTCTCAAAAAGATACGTGGTATAAGAGCCTTCCTTGGGGTTGGTCTTTCTGCCTACGAGCATTTCCATAAGTCCGTCAAGGGAAAATGCCTCTGCCTCGTCCTCGTTTTCGTAAACGTCGTTAAAGAAGCAGGAGCGCTCGCCCGTGTGGCAGGAAGGTCCGTCGGGACGTGCGGTGATAAGCAGAGTATCGGCATCGCAATCGGTCTTTATGCTGACTACGTTGAGATAATTTCCGGAAGTCTCGCCCTTGAGCCAGAGCTTGCCGCGCGAACGGCTGAAAAAGCAAGCCTTACCGCCCTCAAGGGTGATATCAAGGCTTTCGGGGCTCATGTACGCGAGCATAAGCACCGCGCCGTCCTTGACGTCGGTTACGATGGCGGGAATAAGCCCGTCCTTATTGTACTTAAGTTCATTCTTATTAAACATTTTACAACCTCATATCTATTCCCTCGGCGCGAAGCACTCGCTTCAGTTCGGGAATCTTTATTTGTCCAAAATGGAAAACCGTAGCGGCAAGTCCCGCGTCAACGTCGGGGACTTCCTTAAACAGCTTTATAAAATCCTCGGTGCATCCCGCACCGCCCGATGCGATAACGGGAACTTTTACAACGTCGCACACGGCGCGAAGCATCTCAATGTCAAAGCCGCCGCCGACGCCGTCGGTGTCGATGGAGTTCACTACTATCTCGCCCGCGCCGTTCTCTACTCCTCGGCGTATCCACTCGATAGCCTCGATGCCCGTATCTATCCTTCCGCCGTTCTTGAAAACGTGGAAAGCACCGTCGACGCGCTTGATATCAACGCTCAAAACCACGCACTGACTGCCGTATTTTTCGGCGGCGCGCGGTATGATATCGGGGTTCGTGATAGCGCCCGAATTTACGCTGACTTTGTCCGCACCGCATTTCAGCACGCGGTCAAAATCCTCGACCTCGCGAATGCCGCCGCCAACCGTCAGCGGAATGAAAACGCGGCTTGCGGTCTCGCGCAGTATGTCGGCAAAAAGCCTTCTGCCGTCGCTTGACGCGGTGATATCGTAAAAAACAAGCTCGTCAGCTCCCGAAGAGCTGTAAAACTCGGCAAGCTCGACGGGGGAAGAAACGTCGCGCAAAGATGCGAAATTCACGCCCTTTACTACTCTGCCGTCGCGCACGTCAAGGCAAGGGATTATTCTTTTCGTAATCATTTTGCCTCCTTAACGCGCAAGCTCAACGGCACGCGCAACGTCAATGTCGCCCGTGTAGCAAGCCTTGCCGATTATTGCGCCCCAAACGCCCTTTATGGCGGCAAGCGCGATAACGTCGTCGTAGCTGCTGACGCCGCCCGACGCAATGAAATTCGCCTCGGGGAATTCCTCGGTAAGCTCTCTGTAAAGCGCGGTGTTTGCGCCCTGCATAGCGCCGTCGCGGCTGATGTCGGTAACGATGAAGGTGTCAACGCCCGCGTCGAGCATCGAACCAAAGAACGCGCCGCGGTCAAGCGGAGCATCCTCAAGCCAGCCCTTTATCGCAACGGCATTTCCGCGAAGGTCAGCACCGACGGCGACCCTGCCGGGATATTTTTTCGCCGCTTCTCTTACAAGCTGTGGCTCGGTAACTGCCACCGTGCCGAGGATCACGCGCGCAACGCCCGCGTCCATATATTTATCAACGGTGGCGATGTCGCGTATTCCGCCGCCTATCTCGACCTTCAGCGAGGTCTCACGCGCAAGGCGCTCGATAACGTAAAGGTTGGGCGTAGTGCCCTCCTTTGCGCCCTCAAGGTCAACGGTGTGAAGCCACTCCGCACCCGCCGCCTCAAAGCGACGCGCGGGAACGAGGGGGTCTGCATCGTAGACGGTCATTTTATTATAATCTCCGCGGAGCAGGCGTACTACCTGTCCGCCGTATATATCTGTTGCGGGAAGGATAAGCATCTGTTATTCTCCTTTGAATTCGCCGCGGCAAAAGCCCCTGAGCATTGCAAGGCCCGCATCCGAGCTTTTTTCGGGGTGGAACTGACAGCCCACCACGTTTTTGTGCGCCACGGCGGCGGTAACGGGTACTCCGCCGCAATCACAGACGGCGACGGTATCAGCCTCGCACTCGGAGGCGTAGTAGGAATGGACGAAATAAACGTATTCGCCCTCGCGCGTATCCGCGAATACGGGGCAAGCCGCCTTCTTTTCGGGGCTTGGAAAATGAAGCGCGTTCCAGCCCATCTGCGGTATTTTTTGCTCCTTCGGAATATATCCGTTAAGCGTAACGACCTTACCCGGAATAAGTCCGAGTCCGTCGTGCTCGCCAAACTCATAGCCCTTATCGAAGAGTAGCTGCATACCAAGGCAAATTCCCATAAGGGGAACGCCCGCGGCGGCTCTTTCCTTTACTACCTTATCAAGTCCCGTAGCGCGAAGCAGCGCGGCGGCATCGCCAAACGCGCCAACGCCGGGGAGGATTATGCGGTCCGCCCTTGCTATCTCGGCGGCATCCCCCGTAACGACGGGCGACTCCCCGATAGCCTCAAGCGAGCGGCAAAGCGAGAAAAGATTTCCCACTCCGTAGTCAATAACAACAAGCATCAAAGAACTCCTTTGGTTGAGGGTATCTCGGCGGCAAAGCGAGCGTCCGTCGCAACCGCGGCGCGAAGCGCGCGTGCCGCTGCCTTAAAGCAGCCCTCGATGATGTGGTGCGAATTTCTGCCCGCAAGGCGGCGAAGATGCAAGGTAAGCCCCGCCTCGCGCACGAATGCGGCAAAAAATTCCTCGGAAAGCTCCGTTTCAAAATTGCCTATTCTCTTGGCGGGGGTGCTTACTCGGTAGCCGAGGTACGCCCTGCCCGAAATATCAACGGCGGCAAGGATAAGAGCCTCGTCCATCGGCAGAACGATATCACCGTAGCGGCAGATACCGCGCATATCTCCGAGAGAAGCGCGAAACGCCTTGCCAAGACATATTCCCACGTCCTCAACGGTGTGGTGCGCGTCGACCTCAATATCGCCGTCGCACTTGACGGTGAGGTCAAAGCCGCCGTGACGGGCAAAAAGCGTCAGCATATGGTCAAAGAAGCCACAGCCCGTGCTTACCTCGCTTTTTCCGCTTCCGTCAAGGTTCAGGGAAAGAGAAATATCCGTTTCGGCGGTCTTGCGGTCTATTTTATGATATCTACTCATTTTCTTTCTCCTATGATTTTTTCGATCTCGCAGACGAGCGTCGCCATTTCCTCGGGTGTGCCTATGGATATTCTGTTATAATCCTTGATACGCTCGGTCTTAAAATGACGCACGAGTATTCCGCGCCGACGAAGCTCTGCGTTAAGCTCTGCTCCGCTGACGGACGGGATTTTTACGAATATGAAATTCGCAAGCGAAGGAATGACCTCTGCTCCGAGTGCGGTAAGCGCGGCAGTTGCGCTATCGCGCGTCGCCATAAGCTCCGCTTGCTTTTCGGCGTAATAGCGGCGCGAGTCATCAGTAAGAGCCGCCACGCCCGCCGCCAGAGTAAGACGGTCGAGGTTATAGGGGTTAGTGGAATATTTTATAAGCTCAAGGTCGGCAATAAGCGCCGCGTCGCCTATGGCAAAGCCGAGGCGCGCGCCTGCCATTCCGCGTGACTTCGAGTACGTCTGACAAACGAGAAGATTTTTATATTTTTTCGTAAGCGCGACGGCACTCTCGCCGCCGAAATCAACGTACGCCTCGTCAACGACTACCACTCTGTTTTCGTTTGCGCTGACTATCCTTTCAACGTCCGCAAGGCTTATTGCAAGTCCCGTGGGTGCGTTGGGGTTTGCGATAACGCAGGTGGAATCCGTGCGGCAAAACTCGTCAACGTCGAGCGAAAGATCGTCTTTAAGCGGAATTATCTTGCTGTTTATGCCGTAAAGCTCGGCAAACACGGGGTAAAAGCCGTAGGTTATGTCGGCGTAAGCCGCACCGCCATCGCAAAACGCCATAAATGAAAAATTAAGTATATCGTCCGAGCCGTTGGAGATGAACACGTTTTCACTTCCAACGCCGTAGAACTCGGCAAGCCTTGCTTTAAGCTCTGCTCCCGTAGGGTCCGGATAAAGGCGAAGCGCGCGCATTTCGTCGGCGTTCACCGCCGAAATAACGTCGGGCGCGGGAGGGTACGGAAACTCGTTGGTGTTGAGCTTGATGTATTTTTTATCTCGCGGCTGCTCACCCGGCGTATACGCCTCAAGTGAGGAGAGCTTTTTGCTCAAAAATCTGCTCATTCGTATTTTCTCCCAAATCTGCGCGTAACGCTTCTTGCGTGGGCGTCAAGTCCCTCGCTTCTCGCAAACGCATCAACGTCGTCGGCAAGAGTTGCGAGAGCGTCGGCGGTAAAGTAGGTAAACTGCATCTTTTTAACGAAATCGTCAACGGACAAGGGGCTTGAGAACCTTGCACTTCCGCTGGTGGGAAGGGTGTGGTTCGGGCCTGCCATATAGTCGCCGAGAGCCTCGGGGCAATTTCTGCCGAGGAATACCGAGCCCGCGTTCTTAATCTCGGAGAGATAATCAAAGGGATTGTCAAGGCATATCTCAAGATGCTCGGGGGCTATGCGGTTTGACATTTCGATAGCTTCCTTTATAGTGTCAACGATTATTATAAGTCCGTGGTCGTCGATGGAGGCGCGGGCTATCTCAACGCGCGGCAGAACGGCAAGCTGACGCTCGATCTGTGCGCTGACGGCGGCGGCAAGCTCCGCGCTCGTCGTAACGAGGACGGCAGACGCGCGTCTGTCGTGCTCAGCCTGCGAGAGCAGGTCGGCGGCAACGATGACGGGGTCGGATGCACCGTCGGCAATTACAAGTATCTCGCTGGGGCCCGCTATCATATCAATTCCGACCGTACCGCTAACCTGACGCTTTGCCTCGGCAACGAAGGCGTTACCGGGGCCTACTATCTTATCAACGGCGGGAACGGTCTGCGTTCCGTATGCAAGCGCGGCAACTGCCTGTGCGCCGCCGCAACGGAAAACGCGGTCAACGCCGCCGACCTTGGCGGCGGCAAGTATCTGCGCGGGTATTGCTCCGCCGCTTGGGGGGGTGACCATAACTATCTCACCGACTCCCGCAAGGCGTGCGGGGATCGCGTTCATAAGCACGGACGAGGGGTAGGCGGCAGTTCCGCCGGGAACGTAAAGTCCCGCCTTTGCAAGCGGCAGAACCTTTTGCCCCATCACGATGCCGTCCTTATCGTTGATAACGAAGCCCTCTCGTAGTTGTGCCTTGTGGAAGCGTTCGATATTCGCCGCGGCGCGACGGAGCATATTCATATACTCCTCGCCAACAGCCTCTACTGCGGCATCTATCTCCTCGGCGGGAACCTCGACCTCGCTTATCTCTGCGCGGTCGAATTTCGCCGCGTATTCTATGAGCGCCTCGTCGCCGCGCGCTCTTACGTCGGCAATAATATCGGCAACGGTGGCTGAAACGTCCGCGCCTCCACTCATTCTGTCGAATATCTCGCCGTCGCTTATCTCATTCTTTTTTACGATCCGTATCATTTCATTTCCTCTTCAAATGCGCGGCATATCTTTTCCATCATCTCGCGCTTGAATTTCCAGCTTGACTTGTTTGCAACGAGTCGCGCGCTGATATCGCATATCTTTTCATACTCGCTAAGATCGTTTTCACGAAGCGTGCTTCCCGTTTCGACGATATCGACGATAACGTCGGAAAGGTCGAGAATGGGCGCAAGCTCGATAGAGCCGTTAAGCTTGATTATATCAATTTTTCTGCCCATACTGCGATAGTAGCCGCCCGCGATATTCGGGAACTTCGTTGCTACGCGCAGAGTGCGGCTCGTATCGTCGCAAAAGCCGTTTTTGGCGGCAACTGCCATTCGGCATTTTCCGATGCCGAGGTCAAGAAGCTCGTACACGTCGGGGCGGTATTCAAGAAGAATGTCCTTGCCCGCAACGCCGATGTCCGCCGCGCCGCGCTCAACGTACACGGCAACGTCGGAGGGCTTTACCCAGAAAAATCTGAGCGTGCCTTCCGCATTTTCAAATATCAGCTTACGTCCGCCGTCGTGTATTCCCTCGGCGGAAAATCCCGCACGCTCGAACACGGAATAGACCTTTTCACCAAGTCTGCCCTTGGGCAGAGCTACGTTAAGACAATATTTATTACTCAATTTCCTCAAACCTCCTACCCGAAAGTCTCATAGCCTTTCGGCAACGCTCGCGCCCTGCAAGGGAGCGCTGAACGAGCACCGTTCTGCCAAGCGCGCGAAGTCTTTCGACCGCGTCGGCAACGGCGCAGGGCTCGGCATCGTCGCCGCAAACAAGAAGAATATCCGCGTCAATACCGCGCTCACCCTTGTCAATAAGGTCGATAAGGTCGGTATAAACCGCAAAGCCGACGGCGCTTCCCACTCTGCCCATCTTTTTTATAAGGCAACCGTACTCACCGCCGCGCAGTAAGCTTTCGGGAATGCCGAGGACGTATCCTGCAAAAACGATACCGTCGTAATAATTCATATCGTGAACGACGGAAAAATCAAGGCGAAGCTTGTCGGCACTCTCGCCCGCCGCATCCGCAATACGGCGCAGGGTAAGAAGTGCCGCGGCGGTCTTTTCATTAACGTTCATTCCGCGCATTTCTGCCGCCTCGATAGCGTCGGGAAGCACGCCGCAAACGTCAACGAGTCCCATAACGGTGTATTTCATATCGTCGTCAAGCCTTGCGCAAACTGCGGCAAGCGCACCGCGATTTTTACTCTTCAACGCCTCAATTGCCGCCGCTCTTTCCGTTTCGTCAAGCTCTGCCTTATCAAGCACGCCCGAAACGAGTCCCATGTGGGAAATATCGACGACGAAATCCTCGCTGACTGCCGCAAGACTGCGGCAAGCAAGGAAAACGGCTTCCGCGCGGTCGTAGTCGCCGATATCACCGACGCACTCTATGCCCGTCTGCATTATCTCGCGGAATTCGTGAGCGCCCGACGGAACGCGGTAGACGTTCTCGCTGTAAAAATATTTATCCACTCTGCCCTTTTCATTCTCCGCGTCCTTGATAATGGACATCGTAACGTCGGGCTTGAGCGCCATAAGTCTGCCGTCCGCTCCCGTAAAGGTAAGTATCTGTCCGCTTACGAGAAAATCACGGTTGGCGGCGTAGAGGTCGTATTCCTCAAAGCCGCTCATTTTATATTTTGCGTATCCGTACGCACGATAAAGCTCGCTAAGTGTGTCAAGCACACGCTCGTTAAGTGTTTTCATCAGTTTTCCTCTTCGTCCTTAAGTCTGTCTATCACCGTGCGATAGCCGTCGTTTCCGTAATAAAGCGAGCGCTTTACACGGCTTATGGTAGCGGTGCTTGCGCCCGTGCGCTCTGCGGCGTCGCCGTATGACATTCCGCCGTCAATGCACTTTGCGACCTCAAGCCGCTTTGCCATTTCCTCAAGCTCCGCAACGGTGCAAAGGTCGCCAAAAAAGCTTGCGCACTCATCCTCGTTTTCAAGCGAAAGTATCGCCCTCCAAAGCTGTGAGGTGCGTTCCTTATGATGATTTTTCATAGCAAATCCTCTTTAATCCTTTAATATGCTAAAATGATAGCACATTAAACCGAATTTGTCAATACCTTTTATAAAATTTTATAGCTTAACCACCGTATAAGGATGAGAAAGTGCGGGAATTATTTTTTCCTTGAGGTCTGCAACGCTTATTTTAAGGCTTGAGGTATTCACGCAGGGGTGACAGCCGAAATAATCCGCCGCGAGCACGTCCTCGTCGATAAGAAGGCGCACCGCCCCATCCTTGTCGTTCATAAGCCCCATAACGCTGACGGAGCCAGGGGTGATATCAAGATATTTTTCCATATGCTCCGCCGTCGCAAACGAGAGGCGTGACGAGCCTATCTGCGCCGAGATGTCCTTGGTCTTGAAGGGCTTATCGTCGGGCATCATAAGCAGATAAAAATCCGTTGCTTGTCTATTGCAAAGAAAGAGGTTTTTGCATATTACCGCACCGAGGCTCGCGTCAATGTCGCGGCATATCTCCATAGTCATTGCCGCCTCGTGGTCTACTCTTTCGTATTCTACTCCGAGCGAGTCAAGAAGATCGTAAACTCTTATCTCCTTCGCTTCTCTGTCCGATATATCAACAGGTCTTCCGTGGTAAATTTCCATAGTCAGCTCCTTTATTTTTTATTCTTTTATTATATCATATAGCCGTCGATATTGCAATAAAAAGCGCGATATAGGCGTGCGTTTTTAAAAAAATGAAATACTTTCTTGATTTCTCACAAAAAATAGGTTATACTGAAATAAAAAGGGGGTGGCGAGAAATGGCATCGGGCAGACTTATTTTTCACATAGACGTCAACAGCGCGTTTCTTTCGTGGGAAGCGGCGCGGCGCGTTTCTCGCGGCGAGAGCGACTTGCGCCTTATTCCGTCCGCCATCGGCGGCGACCCCGAACGGCGCACGGGCATCATCCTTGCCAAATCCATCCCCGCAAAGAAGATGGGAGTCAAGACGGGCGAGCCAATCGGAATGGCACTTCGCAAATGCCCCGAGCTTGTTTTGGCGCGCCCCGACTTCCGCCTTTACGAAAAGAATTCGCGTGCGTTTATGGATATCTGCCGCGAGTATGCGCCCGTGGTCGAAAAATACTCCATCGACGAGTGCTTTCTCGATATGAGCGGCACGTCAACGATATACCCCGACCCCATAGCGACCGCGCACGAGATAAAAAACAAGATACGCGACACGCTCGGATTTACCGTAAACGTCGGCATCGGCTCAAACAAGCTCCTTGCAAAAATGGCGAGTGATTTTGAAAAGCCCGACAAGGTACACACGCTTTTTTCGCACGAAATAGAGGAAAAAATGTGGAAGCTCCCCGTGCGCGAGCTTTTCACAGTCGGCGCGGCGACCGCCGACAGACTTGAAGCGGCGGGGATAAAAACGATAGGCGACCTTGCGCGGCGCGAATTGCGCTCCGTGCAATACACCGTCGGCAAAAAGCTTGGCGAGCAGATACACAGCTTTGCAAATGGCATTGACGATTCCCCCGTGCTACAGCATCACGATGCGGCAAAGGGGTACGGAAACTCTACCACTCTTTCGCAGGACGTAACGGACAAGGAAAGCGCGCACCGCGTGCTTCTTGCCCTTTGCGACAGCGTGGCGTCGCGTATGCGTGCCGACGGCGCGACGGCGTCCTGTATGTCGGTTACGATACGCACCGCGGACTTCCGCGACCGCTCGCACCAGCGGCATTTTGATATGGACACCGACATAACCGACGAGATATACGCGCTTTCAAAAAAGCTCCTGTCGGAGCTTTGGGATTATCACACGCCCTTGCGCCTCATCGGCGTTTCGCTGACGGACGTTTCGCGCGAGGGGAACGAGCAACTGTCTATTTTCGGAAACGAAAAGCGCTCAAAGGCGCGGGCGGTGGACAAGGCGGTCGACAAGATACGCGGAAAATACGGCTCGGACACCATCGTTCGCGGCTCGTCGTATAAAAGTGAATTAAACGTAGGCAAAAAGCACAAGGCACAGCTTGACGAAAAAAAATAAAGGGCTTTCTGCTGCTCGTTCTTAAGGACAGTTTCTGAGAATTAAGAATTACGAGCATTGCGGAGGCGAAGAAAAATACGAGAACATTTCGGTGTTTCTCGTATTTTTCTTTTTTTGCACATTTGTAGTTTTTCCGTCTTTATAGTACACTTAAAGCACCAAAGGAAAGGAAGGTGCAACATATGGAAAAGTACATTAAAGAAAACGGAATTACCTACGAACTCAGAGGCGAGCAATATTACCCCTTGCTTGAACTTCCCGAACAAAAGGAAATCGGCAAGTACGGAAGATTGCACCTCGAATATCTCAAAGCGCATCGCAAAGGTCGTTACACAAATCTTCTCTCGGAAGGTGCTCTCAATCAGCGGCTCTATGAGATTGACGTTGAAGCTAAAACGATGGTGGAAAACATTATCTCTCGCGTTGCTACCGAAAGAGGTATTGATGAAAACTTGAAATCTCACGATATGCTCCGTTGGGTTGCCGAGATGAACAACATCAAAGCAAGCGCGGAAGAAATCGTTTTGCGGGAGGTGGTCTACGTATGAGGTCAATCCTGCAAGAACTGTGGCACGGAAATATCTGCTCTCAGACCGATAGCCGAAACAACTCTCCCGAAATGAAGCAGCTTATGGAATTTATGGCGCGGCATCACGATGACCTGCTCAAAACAATGACCGACGAACAAAAGGAAATCTTTGAAAAGTTCGACGATTGTTGGAGCGAATACGTGAGCTGCGCCGAGGAAGCCATCTTTACATACGCTTTCAAGCTCGGAATGCAGATCGCGATAGAAACATTAACTGAATAGCCCACGAGGGCTGACAGAAAAAGCTGTCAGCCCTTATAGGTTTGAACGGTTGATAAGTTCATAGAAATATGATATAATAAACTCACCGATAAATAAGAATTTATGGAGCAATGTCCATAATTGTATTAGTTTGCAACTTTAAGTTGCCAAAACGCAAATATAGGTTGGTAGATTTCGCTTTGTCTGTGTTGTATAATTAGTTGTGTAAAGGAGGTAAGGTATATGAGCTTTGCAGAAAATCTGAAACAACTAAGAAAAGAGAAACAAATATCGCAGGAGGAGTTAGCGGAGATTCTTGATGTGAGTCGTCAAGCCGTTTCAAAATGGGAACAAGGAATTGGCTACCCGGAAGTGGAAAAGTTGTTGTTGCTTTCAAGTAAATTGAGTGTTTCGCTGGACAGTTTAATGGAAACGGAGATTGCGCAAAAATCCAATACCCAAAAGCAGAATGTAACAGGAACAATCACGATAACATCACCAATTGAACGTGTAATTGCTACTTGTCATAAGGTTGTGTCTTCTCAAAAAATGTCTGGTGGAAAAGCATCGCCACAGTATGCACTTTTCGGTAAAAATGAAGGAAAAGGATTATTCGGTGAAGAACCAACCACTTTTTTAGGTTGGTATGCAAACGAAGAGGATATTTCAAAAGAGCTTATGGAAATCCACAATGCAATTGTGAATGGGATCGCAACGTATACGTTGAAGTACAATGTTCGCACGAAAAAAAGGTTGCTTGAAATAAAAATAGAATCAGAATAACAAGTAGTCAAATTCCAATTTATCGGTATAAACAACACAAAACAGGGCTGACGGATTGATTTCCGTCAGCCCTCAAACATTTCAAAAGTTATTTACCGCGCTTATCCCATTCCTTTTTCAGTATCGCATACTGATAGGTGTTCTCGTAGATAGGATAGCCGTTTTCGTCATTCACAAAGGATATGAACTCCATAAATAATCCTTCTTGGCGCATACCGAGCTTTTCGCAGAGTTTCTGACTTGCAATATTATAGTCCTCCGTATATGCATAGAGCCTACGTGCGCCTTTCTCGTTAAAAAGATAGTTGAATACAGCGTTAGCCGCTTCGTATGCATATCCCTTGCCGTGATAATCCTTATTCAGCATCCAACAAGGGCTATACGTATCATCGGAATATCCGCCCTCCGAACAGTCTTCCTCCATACCTTCTCCGTCGGGGTGAACGAAGATCTCGCCGATCACCTTGCCGGTATCCTTCAGCTCAATGGCAAAATAGCAATCGGTTTCCATGCGCTTGACAGCTTCCTCTTTGGCTTCATCCATCGAGGATATTTTCATATCAAAAAAGCAATGCACCGTTGGCTCGTGCAGATATTCAAACAAATCCACCGCATCATTTTCCGTAAACGGACGAAGTATCAGTCTTTCTGTTGTAATCATAGTCAATCCTCCAAAATTTTATTGAGTTTTCTTTGCTTTGATATTGGCATTCAATGTCAGATAAAGCATAACCGTAAATATTGCACTTAACGTACACGATGCAAGCGCACTGAGCCAAACACCATTGAGTTCAAGAAAAGGTGTCAAGGCAAACAATGCTCCAATCGGGAAAACAAGCGTACCGAAGAATGATGTAAGCATTGAACGAACAGGTCTTTCGAGTGCGGTGAAATAGGACGAGAAGCACATATCCACCCAACCCGTAAGATAAGAAAGGGAGAATAGCTTCATACCGATGATGCTGACCGCCAAAAGCTCGGTATCCTCGGGTTTGACGAACAAAGGCGCTACATACTGACCTGCGAACATCATAAACAGGAGTGAAGCTGCGGATAGAACGATAGCTCCGAGAATAATGCGATGGAATATCGCTTTTACTTTACTCATAAGTCCTGCGCCGTAGCAATAGCTGATGGCAGGTTGGAGTGAGTCGCACATACCGAACACGAGCATTCCGATGATGCTATCCACGTACATGATAACCGAGAATGCAGCAAGAGCGGTTGTGCCACCGTATTTGAGCAAAAAGAAATTATACACGATAGACATAATCGACATCGAGATACTACTGAAGAATTCACTTGATCCGTTGGCGAGGATGCGGAAGAACACTGCCTTTTCAATCTTGCCTTTGGTATAGTACAAATCCATACGCTTCTTTCGGAAAAGGATAAGCGTAATGACCGAACCAAGAGCCATTGCAAGACAGCTTGTAAATGCCGCCGCCCATACGCCTTGACCAAGGAAAACGATGAGAATTACATCAAGTACAATGTTGAATGCTTGTGTTCCTATGCTTAACCACATAGAAAGCCGTTCCTTGCCGCAAGCACGGAGGTAGTTGTCGGTAGCGTGAAAGATCAGCATCAAGGGAGCAAAGGCGGCATAAACGCGCGTGTACGTAATACCGTATTCGATTGCTTGCTCGGTAGCACCCGGTGCAAGAAATCGCACGAAGGGCTCGGCAAATATAAATCCAACCGCACCTACAATGCAGGAAATCAAGAAAATGAGTTTTAGTGTGAAGGTGAACACCTGCGATGCTTCTTCACGCTTCTTTTCTCCAAGCAAAATCGAGATACGTGCGGATGCTCCCGTGGCTATTAAATTAGCAAAGCCAAACACAATCATAATGATCGGCATAATGAGATTGACGGCAGCAAGTGCATCCTCACCGATAAACCGACCAACGAACAACCCGTCAGCAATCTGATAGAGCGCACCAAACGCCATTGTTATCATAGATGGTATCGCACAATTGAAGAACAGCTTCGTTGGCGATAGTTTTTCAAAAATCTCGGAATCCATAGTGTAAAACCTCCTAAAAAACAAAAATAGAGCCTCGGCTATTGCTAAACAATAACCCAAGCTCACTTGGACACCTAATCCGGCATTACGGTACTACGGTACACAGCCTCCGGTGACGAATCATTATGTTGGTATTTATTATATCATCAAATTCTAAATAAGTCAATGACATTATTCCCAAAAATCAAAAAATGTGCAAAAAGCTCTTGACAAAAGTACG
>JAZPZM010000171.1:0-26768 GCA_045544735.1 Eubacteriales bacterium | reverse complement strand
AAAGATGTATTAAATTTTAAAAAAGTATTGACATTTTATGGCTTATATGATATCATTTTGATATCAGATTTGCGATTTCGTCTTGCATATACAAAATAATTTATGAGGAAAAGAAAATGAACGTTATTGAGATAAAGGATCTTAATAAGTCCTTTGGCGACGTTAAAGCCGTAAAGGGCATCAGCTTTGAGGTGCGCAAGGGCGAGCTTTTTGCTTTTCTCGGCGTTAACGGCGCGGGAAAATCCACTACCATTAATATAATATGCGGTCAGCTTGCGGCGGACGGCGGAAGCGTTGTTATAAACGGCAAGGATATCCACAAGGATGCCGACGCTGTAAAAAGACGGCTTGGAGTGGTATTTCAGTCCTCGCTTCTCGATAAGGCGCTCAACGTCAGGGATAACCTTGAAAGCCGCGCGGCGCTTTACGGCATAACGGGCGAGGCGTTTGAAAAAAGGCTTTCGGAGATTAGCGCCTTGCTTGATCTTGACGAGCTTATGAAGCGCGCCGTCGGTAAGCTTTCAGGCGGTCAGCGCAGACGGATAGACATTGCGCGCGCCCTTATCCACGATCCCGAAATACTTATTCTTGACGAGCCGACGACGGGACTTGACCCGCAGACCCGCGCGACGCTCTGGAGCATTATCTCCGAGCTTCGCAAGACCAAAAATATGACCGTGCTTCTCACCACCCACTATATGGAGGAGGCGGCGGATGCCGACTACGTGGTAATGATCGATAGCGGTAAGCTTATTGCACGCGGAACACCGCTGGAGCTGAAAAACACCTACGCGGGCGATTTTATCACCGTTTACGGAATTACCGAGGACGTTGCGAAATCCCTCGGCGTGCCGTACGAAAAGCTACGCGATGCGTACAGATTTTCCGTTCCCAACACCGCCGCGGCAACGAGTCTTATTATAAAACGCCCCGAGGTGTTTACCGATTACGAGATAACGAAGGGAAGAATGGACGACGTTTTTCTTACCGTTACGGGCAAAAAGGCGCAGGAGGACGAAAAATGACGATGCTTATACTTATAAAAAGGAATACCAAGCTGTTTTTCAAGGACAAGGGGATGTTCCTGACCTCGCTCATCACTCCCGCTATTCTTCTGGTGCTTTACGCGACCTTTCTTTCCGAGGTCTATAAGGATTCGTTTATGATGGCTCTGCCCGAGGGACTTTCCTTTGCCGAGGAGCTGATAGACGGCTGCGTTGGCGCACAGCTTATGTCATCCATCCTTGCCGTTTCGTGCGTGACCGTGGCGTTTTGCTCCAATATGCTTATGGTTCAGGATAGGGCAAACGGCTCGATAAAGGATATCACGGTATCTCCCGTGAAAAGCTCCACGCTTGCGCTGAGCTACTATTTTTCAACCCTTATCAGCACGCTCGTTATCTGCTTTACTGCAACCGCCATCTGCCTTCTCTACGTTTGGTACGTGGGATGGTATCTCGCCGTTTCGGACGTTTTGTTACTCGTTCTCGACGTGTTTTTGCTCGTGATGTTTGGCACAGCACTTTCAAGCGTTATCGGCTTTTTCCTCTCAAGTCAGGGGCAGATATCCGCCGTCGGAACTATCATCAGCTCCTGCTACGGCTTTATCTGCGGCGCGTATATGCCGATATCGCAGTTCTCCGAGGGACTTCAAAAGGTAGTGATGCTCCTTCCCGGTACTTATGGTACGGCTCTCGTGAGAAACCACTCGATGCGCGGCGTTTTTGCCGAAATGGAGAGTAGCGGCTTTCCGCCCGATGCGGTCGACGCTATGCGAAAGACCGTGGATTGCAATATCAGCTTTTTCGGGAATGACGTAAGCATTGGCGCTATGTACGCGGTGCTCGGCGGCACGGTGGTGCTTCTCATCGCGGCATACGTCCTTATGAACGTGATGAAAAACAGGTCAATCGCAAAAATGCGTTGACTTTAGCTTAATAAAAAAGGACGGGCTTGGCTGACCTGCGTTACCGCAGGTCGCCGTTGCCCGTCCTTTTTCATTTTAACAAAATTCAAACATTTCATAAAAAAATCAAAAACAAACCGCTGATATAATAAGGGCACAAAAGCAAAACGAAGAGAGGTAAATTATTATGAACAGAAATGACAAGCAGTTTATGGCACAGAAGATCCGCGAGCAGTACGTTGAAAAGCAGTCCACCGAGCTTGACGCGCTCCGCGAGCTCGATGCGAAGGTCAAGCGTCCCGCAAACATATTCGGTTACGTT
The DNA here is from genome assembly GCA_045544735.1 of Eubacteriales bacterium. GTDB lineage: Bacteria > Bacillota > Clostridia > Oscillospirales > CAG-272 > CAG-390. The sequence continues at coordinate 24,540 of JAZPZM010000171.1, read as the reverse complement.
TTCGGTAGTATTGGAGCGATCGTTATGGGCGCGGGCATGAGCCTCGTAATGACGGACATCGGAGCTATCATCGGTATGGAAAGCACGATGATCCCCGGCATCGCTGTCGGCGTCGTAGGAATGCTTATGGCTATCGTTAACTATCCGATGTATAAGAAAATTCTCGGCAGCCGCAGAGAAAAATACAGCGCCGAAATTTTGAAGCTCAGCGAAAAGATCATGAATGAGTGATAAGGAGACGAATTTAAATGGGGATCAAGGCGTTTTTAAAGAAGGCGTTTAGCGATATGAAGGATAGCGCCAAGGCTCAGCACGAGGTCGATAAGGCGGAGTTCGCGGCAGCAAAGGCAGAGGCGAAGGCGAATTTTGAGGAGAACAGAGCGCATAACACCTACGCCAAGGCGAAGGCTGACGCGAAGAAGAATTGGGACGATGCGCATATGAGTCCCGCCGAGAGAACGGCAAAAATGAAAATTGAGCGCGGCGAGAAGATCGCGTCGGCAAACGCAAGAACCGAAGCGGCAAACGCACGCTATGAGGCGGCGAAAAAGAAATAAAGAGATACGAAAAACAGCGAGTGTAAAACACGAAAACGTGTTTTACACTCGCCGTTTTTCATTATCAAATAAGTGCTTGAGTTTTGCCGATTGATATGATATAATTTATTCGTAACCAAAGAAATGCGAAGAAAGGAGTGTAAAAATGTCATCTTATAGCGAGCTTATTAAAAATTTTGAGAAGATCAGGGCATACGTGCGAGATTTCTACGTTTACGGCTTCAAGAGCCGCGACGATTATCAGACAAAGAGCGCACGTTCGTACGATGACGAGCGCCGCCGCCTTGAAAGCTGGCTTGGCGACCATATGAGCTTCGTGCGCACTCCCGAGGGTAAAAACGTTTTTATTTCTATAGACAGCAGAACGATAAGGCATAATCCCTTATACAACGCTTGGAAGGCAAAAAGCTTTACCGATGGCGATATCACGCTTCACTTCATTATCTTTGACGTTCTCCACGCGCCGAGCGTAAGGAGAACTCTTGCAGAAATGCTTGAAGAAATCGACGGGAAATATCTGTCGGGCTTTGAGCATCCGATGGTGTTTGACGAGTCTACCGTCCGCAAAAAGCTAAAGGAATATTGCGAGGCGGGCATCATCGTAACGGAAAAGGAAGGCAGGCGGATATATTACCGCCGCGCCGAAGACACCGATATATCGGAGCTTAACTGCGCGCTTCATTATTTTTCGGAGGTGTCTCCCTGCGGAGTCATCGGCTCGTTCATTCTCGACAAAACAGAGGCGGACACCGATGCCTTTACCTTTAAGCATCATTACGTAACGGGGGCAATTGACAGCGGTGTTCTTGCGTCGCTTTTTGCGGCGATGAGCGAAAAACGCGAGGTCACGGTGTCAAATTTGAGCCGCAGTAAGGATGCGCCGCGGCAAAACCGCATAGTTCCGCTCCGCGTATTTATCAGCGTACAAAGCGGCAGACAGCACCTTTTGGCTTATCTGCCCGAGTACGATTCGTTTCAGGCGTACCGCGTGGATTATTTGTCAAACGTAAAGCTTGAAGCTCCGACTCCGCGATTTGACGAGCTTCGCGCACGCCTTGACGAAATGCAAGGCAAGATGTGGGGCGTAAGCATAAAGCGCAATAAAATCGGGAACGAGCGCCTTGAACACGTGGAATTTACGATCAGGGTGGAGGATAACGAGGAATTTATCGTAGCGCGTCTTGAACGCGAAAAGCGCATCGGAACGGTGGAAAGGCTCGACGAGCACACCTACCGTTTTTCTGCGGACGTTTACGATTCAAGCGAGATGATCCCGTGGGTCAGAACCTTTATCTGCCGCATCGTGAAAATAAGCTTTTCCAATCGCAGTATTGAAGATCAGTTCAAACGCGATCTTAAGGCGATGTACGAGGCGTACGGAATAGGAGGTGAGGTTGACGAATGATATTCAGTGAGCTTTATTCTGCGTACTACAACGCGGTCGCCGCGATCATATCGGGCATTATCGACGGCGAGCATTCCGAAAAGGAGCTGCAACGCATAGTGGCGGAGCGCGCCTTTGGCGAGAGCGTATTGACTATCGTGCCGTCCTTGAAGGGCGGGAGATGGCAGCTCGTGCGCCCCGATATGACCACCCCTCTCGAACATAAGCCGACGATGCCGCTTACTACGCTTCAAAAGCGTTGGCTTAAGGCAATTTCGCTTGACCCGCGCGTAAAGCTATTCGGCGTGGACTTCCCCGAACTTGGGGATACCGTGCCGCTCTTTACTCTGGACGATTATTACGTTTACGATAAATACGGAGACGGCGATCCCTTTGAGGATGAGGAATACGTAAGGCAGTTTCGGATTATTCTGGAGGCGATACGCAAGGACTCGCAGATCAAGTTTGAAATGACAAACCGCAAGGGCGAGTCAATGTTCGTCAGATGCCGCCCCGTGCGGCTTGAATACTCCGAAAAGGACGACAAGTTTCGCTTGATCACTGCGGGGTGGCGCGCTGTTTCGACCGTCAACCTTGCCAAGATCAGATCATGTGCGCTTTACAAGGGAGAGCGTCGCTCCGTTGGCGAGGAAAAGCCCGTGGTACACGACACCCTTACCGTCAAGCTGTGCGACGAGCGAAACACGCTGGAACGGTTTATGCTTCATTTTGCACATTTTGAAAAGCAAGCCGAGCGGCTTGATGAAAAGCATTACCTTGTAAAACTCAAATACGATTACGACGACACATCCGAAATGGTCATAAGGATTCTTTCCTTCGGACCGACGGTGCAGGTGTTAGGCTCGGAGACTTTCAAAAAATTGATAGTCGAAAAGCTGAAAAAACAATTAAGCTGCGGACTTAAGTGACAAAAAAACTCCCTTTTGGGAGTTTTTTTGTTGAGTTCGCAGCTTTTTTTCCGTGAAAAATGATAAAGTGAATGGTAAAATATGCTTGCAAGGTTACTTCAAGCGTGTGTTTATGGATTGTACTCACAGCGGTGCACGAGGAAGTTCCAAAGTGTATGTCAGAAGAATGCTTGCCAATGAGCCTGTAAAGCTCTAATTTTCGCGGGTTCGAATCCCGCCGTGCGCAAAAAGCGTATCGCCGGTGGTTTGGAGATTTGTCCTTACGGACGATTTTAAAAAAACTATGAAAGGCACTCAGCTTAAGTGTGCGAAAAAAATTATTACTTATTTGAAGTTCGTTATCATTCCGCAATGGGAGGGGACATCGTTCTTCTCTCGGAGCAATGCGGGGCAAGCCTTGTCTGAGGACGGATACCGCGTTATCCCAAATGGCGCCAAAAGCAATTTCCGCGCCACGTCGGAAACGCTCAAGATCTCAGCCGCTGCCGCCGCATGAGTGATAACGAAGCGACACTACAACCTTTAAGGAGGACTACATATAATGAAAACTGTAATCATCAACGAAAATCAGAAGGGCTTTCTCTTCAAAAACGGAAAGTATATCAAGCTGCTCGGCGCGGGTAAGCATCGCCTTTTCGGTGGAAAGGAGATCGAGATAGCGGAGCTTAATCTGCCCCTGCTTTCAAGCAAGTGCTCGCTTGAGACCTTGCTTGCGGACAAGGAGATCGCCGATAGCGTAACTGTGGTCGAGGTGGGAGACGAGGAGCTTGCGCTTCACTACGTAAACGGTAAGTTCCAATCCGTGCTTCGTCATGGAAAATATGCGTTCTGGTCGACGGTAGACAAGCACGAGTTCAAGATCGCGGATATCTCCACCCCCGAAGTTGACGAGTCGATCCCCAAGTACGTATTCTCGCATATTCCTCTCATCTACTACACCAAAATAGAGGTTGCTGAATACAAGAAGGCAAGGCTCTACTTTAACCAGAGGCTTGAGAGGGTCTTGGATGCGGGTACTTACTACTTCTGGCGAACGCCCGTGAATGTAGAGGTTGACTTTGTTGATACTCGCTTGACGCAAATGAATATCACGGGTCAGGAGATATTGACGGCGGATAAGGTCTCGCTCCGCATAAACTTCGTCTGCAACTACCGCGTTACCGACTACGTTAAAAGCCTTACCGAAATCGATAATTTCGCGGAGCAGATACACGTAGCGGCACAGCTTGCGCTTCGTGAATACGTTGGCAAATACAAGCTTGACGAGATCCTTGAAAACAAGGCTGAAATGTCCGAGTTTGTGTTCAACAGGCTGAAGGCGAAGGAGGCGGCTTTGTTTGTCGAGATCACGGATGCGGGTGTCAAGGACATCATCCTTCCCGGTGAGATACGCGAGATAATGAACACCGTCCTCGTTGCCGAAAAGCGCGCTCAAGCTAACGTCATCGCTCGTCGCGAGGAGGTTGCCTCAACCCGTTCGCTCTTGAACACCGCAAAGCTGATGGATGAAAACCAGACACTTTACAAGCTCAAGGAGTTGGAGTACGTTGAGCGCATCTGCGAAAACGTAGGCAACATTTCCCTGAACGGTAACGGTAACGTGCTTTCTCAGCTCACGGCTATCCTCGGTGGAAATAATACTTAAGTCAAACGGCGGTCGGGTGTAACGACACCCGACTGCCCAAGGAGGATTTATCGCATCTTAAGATAGATGGATTTGAAACAGCGGAGAGTTCGGCGCGCATAGCGCGCTCGACGGGAATTTCTCCGCTGAAAGATTTTGCGCGCGGCGGATAACGGCATTGACAAGCGCACCTCTATGTACTATAATGATAACGGAATCCGTATTAATATTATAGGTTTTAAAAGGAGTAAGGCGTGTTTTATTTCGTTATTCTCTTACTGATCGCGCTCATCGGCGGGGCGAGTTATTATTTGGCTCACCGCGTGTGGTCGTGGGTGCGTTGCTTTGTTCCAACGCTTTCTATCGCCGTGCCGCTTGCGTTTTTCGCCGTTATGGCGGTATTTATGGTTTTGAGCTTCGTAAAGCCGTTTTCGGGTGTGCTGCAACGCTGTATATCCTTCGTCGGCAACGTATGGATGGGAGCCGTCATATATTTTTTGATATTCTTTTTGCTTTCGGACCTTGCAGTTCTCGTCGCAGGGCTGTTTCAAGTCTTGTCCGAGTCCGCAATGGCAAGGCTTCGCCTTATTGCGGGCATCAGCGCGACTGCGCTTGCGCTTACGGTGTCGGCTTACGGCATTTTCAACGCACGGCGCATTCGCACGGTGGAATACGGTATAGAGCTTTCCGCCGCGCCGACGTCAAACCTTTGCGTTGCGCTTATCAGCGACGTGCATATCGGTGCGCTGGGGTCTGAATCAAAGCTTCCGAGGATAGTGGAGGAGATAAACGCGCTAAAGCCCGATATCGTTTGCATCGCGGGTGATATATTTGACTCAAACTTCGCATCTATCGCCGACCCGCAAGCCGCTATCGACGCATTAAAGCGGATAAACTCCACCTATGGCGTGTATGCGTGTCTCGGAAATCACGACGCGGGCGCAACGTTTGCGAGTATGGAGGATTTTTTGACACGCGCGCAAATCAAGCTTTTGAAGGACGAAAGCGTCATTATAGACGGGCGGCTCGTGCTTGCGGGGCGCTTGGATTCTCGTCCCATCGGCAACGCGGGAGCACTTAAAAGAGGAGACATCGCGAGTGTTTTAAAGGGCGTAGACCCCTCGCTTCCCGTAGTGGTGATGGACCACAATCCCGCAAACGCGGACGAGTATCACGGAGAGGTAGACCTTTTGCTTTCCGGCCACACGCATAAGGGGCAGGTGTTTCCCGCCTCGCTGATCACGGCCGCAATGTATACGGTGGATTACGGCTATCATCGCGCCGAGGACGGTATGCAGACGGTAGTAAGTTCGGGTATCGGCACTTGGGGCCCGCCGCTTCGCGTAGGTAGTGATTGCGAGATAGTAAAGCTCGACTTGAAATTTTGACAATAAAAAGCAAGCGCAGACTTCAAAAATCTGCGCTTGCTTTTTATTATTCTTCCTTTCTGCGACAAGCAGTAGCAAGGGACAAAATGCTGATGAACGCTATAAGACCGCACGCGACAACGCGGGAATTATCAGCGGTATCAGGCAACGAGGGATTGTCCGTAACCACACCGTCGGTGAAGGTGATGTTGTTTTTTACCTCGGCGTATTCCTCGCCGATAACGCCGCCAAGATGCTCTACGATATAGTTCTCAAGCATCTCCACGTCAAGCCCTCCCTCGGCATCAAGTATCTTTGCATCCTTGAACATCGCCATACCGCCGCCAAAGTCGGTAAGGTAATAGTTAAAGCCCGCAATAACGTACTTGCCGTTGGGGTCGAGCGGTTTATATTCGCCGCTCGCCTTATCAAGAACCTTAACGTTATACACGCGGTACTCGCCGTCGACCTTTTCAAAAAAGCCGTTCTCATCCATCTTAACGGACGAGGGAATGGATCTGTTGAGCGAGAAGGTAACGCCCGACATATGCGGAAACGAGCCGTCCTCCTCGGGATACCTCATCGTAGCCGCTTCGAGATAATCAATGAGTATCTGTCCGGAAATTTCTGCGGTAACTATCTGATTGTTGAACGGGAAAACCGAGAAAATATCGTTAAAGGTAACGTCTCCCGCCGCGAGCGGCGCGCGAAGTCCGCCGCCGTTTACAAACGCTATGTCCGCGTCGGTCATCACGCGCAGAGCATCCGAGCAAAAATTGCCGAGATTTGTCTCCGCGTTTCTTACCAAACGGTTGCCGTCCTTATCGTGCGTGATAAGCTCGACCTTGCTCTCACCTATCTTGCGGTCGCCGAGCTGTGAGTAGCTCTCGTTGATCTCTTTTATGTACGCATCGACCGTCGGATCGGTCTTGGTATAGCTATCGACCGCTACAAGCTCGGTGTCAAGCACGCCATCCTTGATAGTGAGCTTGCCGACGTAGGCAAACTTCGTACCCGTGGAGGAGAGAAGAACGTCGTCGCCGCTCTTGTCCTTTACGGTCTTTTCTTCAATTACGGTATGAGAGTGGGCATCAAGCACCGCGTCAAATCCGTCCGTGTTTTCGATCAGATCCGTAATGTCGGTAAAGCCGCCAAACTCGTCGTAGCCAATGTGAGAAAGAGCTATTACGTATTCAGCTCCCGCCGCTTTCGCCGCGTCGACGTTTGCCTGAACTACATCGTAAAGCTTTTCCGCATTGAACGTGTAGATAAGCTCGCCGTTTTCATTTTTGAACTGCGTGGGGGACGAGGAGGTAAGGGTATCGGGCGTGGTAATGGCGATATACGCAACGTCCGCGTTTCCGTATGAGACGATGGTGTAAGGCTCGAAATAAGACTTATCCTCGCCTATCTTTTGGAAGTTGCAGGAAATGAATTTCGTGTCCGACATAGCGTTCAGCTCGTCAAGGCGTTTGAGTTTGTAGTCGAACTCGTGGTTGCCAAGCGCGATAGCGTCGTAGCCGACCTTGTTCATCAACTTCACAATGTACTCGCCCTTGGATACTGCGCCAAGTGTTCCGCCCTGCACAAAGTCACCGGCGGATACAACGCCAACGTTTGCATAGGTCTCCGACAGCTCGTGTTTCATTGCGGCAAGCTTGGAATAACCCTCCACCGCACAATGCACGTCGTTTTCATAAAGAATTACGACGGTGTCGTTGTCCTTTGCATACGCAACGCCCGCGAAAGCAGAGAGCGCTATACATAAAGCCATGCTAAAGGTTATGATTTTCTTACATATGTGTTTCATTTCATTCTCCTTCGAACTTTTTTATTATTATAATACTTATTATTTTAATATGCAAGGGTATTTTTATAAAGTTACGGTTTTTTAGGGGGAATCAAAAATCCAAGGTGTCTACGGTGTTAAGCAATACTGCAAGCTTTTCCTTGCATTTTTCGATTCGGGCGGGGCTATCAGGCTCGTTGGGACGGCGAATGGCACGGCGGAGCATACGGGTGTATCCGATGATCATCGCCTTTTCGGCAACGCTTTGGCATATTGCTTCATCATCAGTTCCAAGATACATTTTAAGAGACATATCCCAGCATTTTTCTGCCGTTTCGTGAGCAAATCCGTAGAAATTTATCGTTACCTGATGGTCAAGCTCGGAATATCCGATAAAGGCGTTGAACATAGAGCCAAGCTCAAATACGGGGTGTCCCATACACAAGGTGTCAAGGTCGATAAGCATAGCCTCACCGTTTTGTATCATAACGTTGTTGGGGTGATAGTCACCGTGCAGCACCGTGTTTTGCTTGGGAAGGGCTTCGATCAAGGCAAGAAGCTTTTTGCCCTGCGCTTCGGGAAGGTGGGGGAAAACAAACCGCGCCCAGTCAAGCGCGACCTCCTTCATATCGGGAAACTCGCCGTCATCCGCCGTAATTGCGTGGATGCTTTTAAGCATATCGACGAAATATTTAACTGCTTCGGACATATCGTCGGGGTTTTTGCGTATGAGCTTCGTGACGCTGGTGGCGTTGAGAAGCTCCGTGACCGAGCCGTAGGCGTCATCTACGCGGACTATGCCGTAGGGAATTGCGGTATTTATGCCGAGAACGAAGGCTTTTCTTGCGTTTTCACGTTCTTGCTTGATCTCCGGGAGAGCGTCCTTTGCAAAATAGATCTTAACGATGGTCTCGTCATCGTAGCGGTAAACAGCACCGTTAGCTCCTTGCGCAATGAACTCACAGCCCTCAATACTGATTTTTATATACGCCTTTTCTATCGTGACCATATCGGTAAATCCCGTCATATCAAAGACCTCGTAAACGTCGGGTGCGACGTTGATGATCGCAAGCTTGGGTTCTTCTTTTCTGAGTTTTAATATCACGCGCAGACCGGCGGATGATATGTACTCCAATTTGTCGGCATCGAGGACGGTGTGCTTTCCCACGTTATCGTTTTTGATGCCGAAAATCTTCTCCTCCGCCTCTGCCGCGTTGGCCGCGTCTATTCTTCCTTCAACGGCGATATACAAAATATCTTTGTCTATGCGATAAGTAACGTTCATTTGATCATTCCTTTTTTAAATTGTTTTGCGTGCCGCATCCGTGCGGCGAGAATGGTTTTAAAATCACGGATCTTATTTTTTAATGGATCAGCGTTTATGCCTCGATATCCAAGATATCGGCAAAGCCCGTCATTTCAAAGACCTCCATAACGAGCTCGCAAACGTTGATAAGCTTCATAGCGCCCTTCATTTTCTTTTGGTTGGCAAGCAGAACGCGCAGACCTGCGGAAGATACGTACACTAACTTCTCGCAATCAAGGACGAGCATTTCTGCATCCGCGCAGTTTTGGTTAAGAAAACTCTCAAGCTCAGGGGCGGTGTTGGTATCAAGGCGACCGTCCATTGCTACGGTCAGGGTTTTGCTATCCTTAGTAAAATCGATCTTCATTTTTTATCTCCTTATGCAAACTTTTTAATAATAACGATTTCTGCGCACGTTCCTTTTACTCCGACTATCACGTCGTCGGCAACCGAGGCGATAACGGATTTTTCAAGCTCGTCCCAAGCCTCCTCGTGCTTTTCCTTCCTTACGGTGCTTCTGTATTCCTCAAGCCTCCAAAGGTAAGCGTAATCCACGCCCTCGCCGTAGCTGTTTGCTACGCCGAACGAGCCTGCGGATAATGCCAAAGCGTCCATACGCACATCATCCAGCATAAAATTCTCAATAGCGTTGCGGATCTTGCCGACGATGCCTACGACCGCGGCGTTTTTCTTGTTTTTTGCAATGCCGATAAGCTTATTCTTTTTGTCGGTGGTGAGCTCGGGAATGATGATGGAAACGTTTATCTTACATACTCCGTTATCAAAATCTATCCAAAACTCGCCGTTAAAGCCGTCTATGATATTGGGAAGCATTCCGTCAAGCTCCTCGCAAAGCAAGCGCAGCTGCAAGGTCTGCTTGTGGGTAAGACCGTTATATTCCGCAACTCTTTCGCTTTCCGCAAGGATCGCGTTCAGGTATTTCGTGCCTTTTTCAATTTTGCATACGTTTGATTTCATATTTTTTCTCCTTCTTTGATCAGTCGATCGTCAAAATATCGGCAAAGCCCGTCATTTCAAATACTTCCATAACTTCTTCGCAGACGTTTCTAAGCTTCATAGAGCCGAGCTTTTGCATTCTTTTCTGCGCGGCGAGAAGTACGCGGAGTCCTGCGCTGGAGATATACTCCAAACTCTTTAAATCGAGAACGAGTTTTTTTGTGCCCTCAATATCGGTGCTTATAGTTTTGTCAAGCGCGGGCGCGGTGGTGGTATCAAGCCTTCCTGCAAGCTCGATAACGGTTTCATCTGCATTTCTTTTGATTTCAATAGTCATAAGTGTGTATCTCCTTGAAGTTTAAATTTTTTTAATCATGGTCAGAACGTTTTCGCCGTTTTCGTAAGCATAGCTTACCGTGTCCATCGTTTTCTTCGTAATGAAGATGCCAAGACCGCCTATCTCGCGTTCTTCGACGGAGAGTGTAATGTCGGGGTCGGGCTTTTTCAGCGGATCGAACGGCGTGCCCTTGTCCGTCATTCGGAAGGTGATCTCGCGGCTTGCGGCATCAAATTCTATGCCGAGCGTCACGTCGCCCTCGTCGTCTCCATAGGCGTAGTGGGCAACGTTGACGAATACCTCCTCAATGGCTACGCAAATTGCCGTTTGGAGCTTCATCGGGCATTCACAGCTTTCAAGCGTTTGGTCCACGAAGCCGAGAACGTCGGGCAGCGCCTCCGTCCTTGCGGGGAACGTTTTATTCATCATTTGCACACCTCCTTGCTTGGGTCTATAATCGAACATCAGCATCGTAATATCGTCGAACTGCGGCGCTTCGCCCACGAATTCGTCGATATTGGCTTTTAGCGCGGGTAAGAATTCGGTTGCTACGGCAGACGCTTTTTGATTCATGAAGGCTATGAGCCTATCCTCGCCGTAGAGCTTGTTTTCCCCATTCGTTGCCTCGGTCACGCCGTCGGTATAAAGGAATACTCTGTCGCCGTGGCAGAGCGTAAGCTCGGCGGCGCGGTAACGTACGCCCTCCATACCCGCAAGAACGAAGCCTGCGCGAGTCTTTAGATATTCAAAATCGCCGTTTGCCCTCTTTAAAAGCGGCGGATTATGTCCTGCGTTTGCAAACTGCAATTTTCCCGTAGTCAGATCTAAAATGCCCATCCAAGCGGTAACGAACATACCCGATTCATTGTTTTCGCAAAGCTTTTCGTTTGCCTTGGTGAAAATATCGTTTACCGCCATACCGCTTTCGGCAAGGTCCTTGATGATGGTTTTTGCCGTCATCATAAACATCGCCGCGGGGATTCCCTTGCCCGATACGTCGGCGGCAAGGAAGGCTACCGTTGTGTCGTTTAGCTTGTAGAAATCGTAGAAATCTCCGCCAACCTCCTTCGCGGCGATCATCTGCGCGTATATTTCAAAATCTTCGTTTTCGGGGAAGTTTGTGGGAAGTGCTGAAAGCTGAATTTGCTTTGCGTATTCAAGCTCCTTGTCGATACGCGCCGCCGCTTCCGCTATATATCGCTTCAAGGTAGATACCGTGGAGTTGATATCGTCAGAGAGGGAGGAGAATTCCTGACTTGAGCGTACGTCCACCGTGACGTTCAGGTCGCCCTTGGTGATACGTCCGAGCGTGTCGTTTATCTTCTTCAAATTATTTATGATAACTCGCTTGATGAGTATATAAATAAATACGAACAGCGTTGCAAAAATGATGACCTGCATAAATATGCTCGTATAAAGCGAGGCATCGCGCATAAACACAGCCTCCGCCTCCGGCATTGCGGCAATAATGCAATATCCCTCGACGAACTTAAACACGTACATATATTTGGCATCCTCGATGTTGGCGTAATAAAGCGCGGTGGCGGTTTTGCCGTTTTTCATCTCATCGGGAGCTTCAATTCCTATTTTTGACAGCGGAGAGCCCGAATAACCGTTTCTGTCGGTAACGATGGTAAGCGTTTCGTCACATACCGCAACGAACCCGTTCGTGCCTACATGGCGGTTCTTGGTAAAGTCGATAACGTATTCGTCAAGAACATCGTGGAACTGCTCGGCGTCGTAGCCTACCTGAATAAATCCACCGCTCGCAAGATTTATCGCGGCGTATTTCCTCCACACCGAGCCGTCCTTTCCTCTTGGGCTGTACTTCTGCACAAAAGAATCTTGTACCCTTAAGGTATCGACGAACTCACGGGATTGCTCCTTGCTGTTCATATCGTAGTTTATGCTGTCGGATTCCGTGGATTTTTGGATAATTCCATCCGAGGCTACGACGTTTATCTCAACTATTCCGTATCTATCCAAGATATCCGATAGCGAAATATTTGGGTCGCTTTCGTATTCAGCCTTAACGGCGTTGGCGATATTAAGGAGCGTGGCATCTGATTTTCCCATGATGTCCGCCTCCACGTCGTTTATCGCGGTGGTGAACACCTCCTGCGTTTCAACCCTTACCATTCCGTTTTGAAGGATGTAGGTAAATGAGCTTGTTATGAGATACGCTATAACGATACAGGCTAAAAGCCAGCGTTGGAAGGTGCTGGAAATACGTTCCCTCATCTTCTTTACGCGAGAACGATCGTGGCTGAGCAGAGAAACGATAACAATAGCACAGCCGACGGCTATCGCGTTACCGATCACCATGGGAAGCGTAGCCCCCTTGACGAATTCAAACGCTTGAGAGGAATTGTCCATATTTGTGATAAAGATCAAAATCATGTGGACGACTTCGCACGCGACGGCAATGCAAACCCCATAGCCCCAAGTAGGCTTTTTGTTGTCGAACATCAGCTTCCTTAGCCCTGCCGCCATAAAGCCCGCAAGGACGGTTGCTATACTGCACGCAAGCCGGGTGTAAGTACCCGCCCCCCAATATACCGAAAACCAGCGGTAAAGACCGCCGATGACTCCCGAAATGATACCTGCGGGAGCGCCGAATATAAGTCCTGCCGAGAGGGGCGCGGCGTCACGGACGTTTACGACAGCACCGAGCCACTCCACGCCGTAGCTTGAAGCAAAGGCAGAAACTCCGCCGAAAAGAATACCTATAATGATCTGCTTGGTCTTATACGGTAATTTCTTTGCGGGGGTGTATTTGTCGGCTAAGTAAACACCAAGCACGAGAATACAGTTTATTAATATTGGAACACTTAATCGCATTCGAAGTTCTCCTTAAATAAACCAATCATCGGACTTTATCCGCATTTCTCTTTCCGAGCCTGTCAAGTCCAAGGAAGGCAAAACCAACGGCGGCGAACGCCGCGGAGAGAATTCCTATCCACATAAGAACGCCGAGAGCGCCCTGCGTTTCGAGATTTACGAAGAAGTAAGGGTAGATAAGCGGAGTGGTCGTGGTGGGGATGAGAATGGACGTATCAAATTTCAAAATAATTGCCTGAATAAGAAGAAATATTACGTAAGCGACGGGGAAGGCAATAGATGCAATGGGGTAATACCACTTTGCTTTTTTACGTTCGTAGAACAAGAACCAGTCTGCTATGTACAAAATGGGAAGGAGAACGTGGAAGCAAAGGCTGCCTACGCGCCAGTTTGCCTGAGGATCGCGTCCTTCGGCTCCCGCAAGCATAACGTTAAAGACGAGAAAGGTCAGAAGAATTCCGAGCATTCCGATGAATTTCAGCATCGGCGCGGCGCAAACATAGCTGTCATCCTTCTTTTTTGCCGTCTGGATAAGCGCCGAAAGCATCACGCCGAAGCAAAGGAAATTGCTGACGTTGGTAAAGTGAACGTAGAAATCCCAACGTATCGTGTTGATATTATCAAAAATTCCCGAGCTTGCGACAATGCCCACGAATGCAAGGGTGCAATAGATCGTCTGATAGATCAATTGAGCAGTTCTGTTTTTTATCATAGCTTGGCTCCTTATAAGTAATAAACTTTGCTATTTATATATAAAGTTAACATTTAGAATATATTATAATAAGGCGGGCGTTACAAAGGCGTTACAAATCCAATAAAAAAGCCGAGGCAAATGCTTTTTTGCATTTGTCTCGACCAAAGTTTTTTATTTTTTGAACAGAAGCATAGCGCAGGTGTCCTCCGCCCAACTGTATTGTGTCATATATTCGCCGTGAAATTCGGGCTTGCCCGTTTCAAGATGGCTGAAATAATCGCACTTGACCAAATTGGTGTCAATTCGGTAGCACGGAGTTTCGTGGCACAAAACAGCCTCCGCCCCGACTGATCGCAGGGTGTTTTTCAAGTCCATCACAAGCTGGCGGAGATATGCCGAATTCTTCGTATCGTCGGTATCGTCGGGGAATAGCGCGGCGCATATCTGCTTTGCCGTCATTCCCGCGCCGTTGCGGTCTACAAGAAACGCAAACAGCTCTTTCGTCTTTAAACGCTTGAATGCAAGCGCTTCGTTTTTGGCGTAAACCTCAAAGTTACCAAAACACTTCACCGTAAGGAGCTTTGTCTTTTGGCGAATGCCCTTGATATTGTCGATCTCACCTTGCACGTCCTCCGCCGATATGGGCTTCATCAGATACCCCGATGCGTGAAGCTTAAAGGCGGGGATCGCGTATTCCTCATATCCCGTGCAAAACACTATCTTGCACTCGGCGCAAAGAGCGATTATCTTTTCCGCAAGGGAAAGACCGCCCATACCGCGCATATTGATATCCAAAAATGCAATATCGGCGGGATTGCTTTTGATAAAATCGAGCGCCTCCTCGCACGAGGTAAAGCTTGCTACAGAGGAAATATCGGTGGATGCCTTGATCGCCTTCGTCAGCGCGCCAAGCATCAACGGTTCGTCGTCTACGGCTATTGCTATCATTTCTTTTCCTCCTTCGGTATTTTGATAAGCACCTTCGTGCCTACCCCCTGCGTGCTTTCAATTTCAAGCGTACCGCCTACCATTACCTTCAATCGGTCACGGATGTTGCGGATGCCGATGTGCTTCTTGTCATCAAGCAGCTTGCCCGTGTCAAATCCAACGCCGTCGTCCTCAACGGAGATGCAGTAATCCGTATCCGTTTCAAAGGAAATAACTCGGATAGAACCGCCCTTTTGCAGCTTCATAAGTCCGTGCTTGATGGCGTTTTCAACTATCGGCTGAACCGTTAGAGCGGGCAGTCTGAAATCCTCGGAGCGCATTTCGAACGAAAACGTCATATCGGGGAAACGCACGTTTTCAATGTTGATATAATGGCGAACGTGCTCCATTTCCTGCGACATTAAAATGGGCTTTGGGTTGTCAAGCTCGCCAAAATTACCGCGCAGGTATTTTGCAAAGTTGTGGACGAGCTCGCCCGCCTTTGGCGGATCTAATTCGCAAAGCTGTTCGATGCTTCCGAGCGTATTGTAGATGAAATGCGGACGTATCTGGCTCATCATCGTCGATATTCGCGTTTCGGCAAGCTGTGCGTCCAAAACCATTTTTTCCGTTTCAAGCTCCTTCGCCTTTGCAAGCGCGTTGATGTTGTTAGGTATGATCTTAAGCACCATAACAATAGCCGCAACGAAGAAAACGGTGAAAATGCAAATTGAAGCAAGGGCGTTGCTCCACGTGCCGAGACCGACCATAACGGCGTCGATTTCAAACGATATAAGCGGCAAGAGCGAGCAGAGGTAGATAAAGCGCACCTTTCCCCTTGCGGCAAAAAACTCTCTGATAAGACAGCCCGACAGGACAACGTTTGCAAGCGTTTGCAAGCCCACCCAATAAATCCACGTATCGTAAAATAAAACGTCCGTAAACACGGGCAACGCGAAAAGCACGGTACTTAAAAGCCCCGACGCAGCAACCGTGGCTATCCCTACGGCTTTTGCGCTTTTCAGCAAATGCACGAGAGCTATTGACAAGAACAGCATATAGAACATCATCGAGCAACCGAGCATCGTGGTGTTGGAAACGACGGATTCACTCCAAAAGTAAACTCCGTCGGCGCTGTAGGAAAGATACGTGCCCGCGAACAAAATTACGATGCCGAGAAGCCAAATAGTTTTGCTGTTTTTGATGTGTATAAGTGTCGAAAAGAGCGCAGTTCCCAAAAAGAGCAGGGAAACGATGAGGAAGAAAAGTCCGACGTGCCTTTGTGCCTCGCCGCTTTCAAGAGCCTCTTTTTCAAAATCAAGTCCCGACCAAAAAGCCATTCTGGACAACAGCTCGTCTATCGCGCCTTCGTTTCCGAAGTTGTGCGGGTTGTGGATAAGTATCTCGATAGGCTCGCTTCCGTCACCCGTAAGGAAGTGCGCCGTCCATCCCACACCGCAGGCGGAATCCCTGAACAATGGGTTTTCCATATCGACCACAAAAGGCTCGTTTTCGCCTTCAAAAAAGGTCAGGTTGATGTGGTCGGTATAGAGTGCTATGGGCATATCCCCGCTGTAAACGCCAACGTACTCGCCATCGGGGGTCAGCATATGGAAGTTTCCGCGAAGCGTTACGTCTCCGCGTGTAGAGGGAATGTGCTCACCTTTTACTATTTTTTGCCATTCGCCGTCAGCAATACGGTATTCACCGTCAAAATACACGTCGGCTATCAAAGCGGGCATGGCTTGATTGCTGGTCGCGTTGCCGTGCCACAGTAAAACGAAGGCAAACAGCAATAATATCAGCACTCCCGCAACCGTTAGCGTTGTTATGTTAAAAAAACGAAGCTTTTTTTCTTTGCCGCTCATTATCAAGACTCCTTTGGTGCGTTTCCGCTTTTACTGATTAATTATACCACAAAGCGACACGAAGCGCAATCGTCTATTGAAAAATCAGCCGTTTTGTGATATAATCTATCCGTATAATTCTATTTGTGTGGAGACTATATGCAAACAAGAAAAATTACCGTCCTACCGTATGACGAGGCGTGGGAATCCGCTTTTTCGGATATAAAGAGTGAGCTTGAGCGTGCGCTCGGCGGCTTGATCGTCGGCATCGAGCACGTCGGAAGCACATCGGTCAAGGGGATGTCGGCAAAGCCTTGCATC
This sequence comes from Eubacteriales bacterium, assembly GCA_045544735.1. Taxonomy (GTDB): domain Bacteria; phylum Bacillota; class Clostridia; order Oscillospirales; family CAG-272; genus CAG-390. The sequence continues at coordinate 7,660 of JAZPZM010000171.1, read as the reverse complement.
GACGTTGACGTGGTCATAAAGGACTATTCCGTGTTTAATGATGTCGTTGGGAGGCTCGCCGCTATCGGATACGCCCACGAGGGCGATCTTGGTATAAAGGGCAGGGAAGCGTTCAAATATGCGGATAAGCCTCATTTGATGAACCACCATTTGTACGTGTGTCCGCAGGACTCCGAGGAGCTTAAAAGGCACGTCACGTTCAGAGATTTCCTGCGAAATAACGCCGAGGCGGCGCGGAAATACAGCGCGGTAAAGGAAACGGCGGCAGAGCTGTTTCCGAACGATATTGATAAGTACATCGAATACAAATCCCCTTGCATAGAGGAGCTGTATAAACAATGCGGATTGGAAAAATGAGAATTGGCGGTGGAGAAAAGTAATGAGAATATACGATATTTCCCAAGAGGTTTTCGGTTGTGAGGTGTATACGGGTGACCCCATGCCGAAGAAAAACGTGCTAAACTCAATGGAGAAGGGCGACCTATATAATCTGACCGAATTCAGCATGTGCGCTCATAACGGTACGCATATAGACGCGCCGTTCCACTTTATTAAGGACGGAAAAACGGTTGACGCTATGGATCTGGAGTCGTTCGTGGGAACGGCTTACGTTGCGGAGCATCGCGGCAAGGTATCGCGCGATGATGCTTTGAGAATCATTGAAAAAGCGAAAAAACAGAACGCGGAGTCGGCAAAGCGGATTCTTATCAAGGGAGACGCAGAGGTTTCTGCCGAAGCCGCAAGGGTATTTGCCGCGGCTGAAATTCTGCTTTTAGGTAACGAATCGCAGACTGTTGGACCCGAAAACGCGCCCATGGAAGTCCACCGCATACTTTTGTCTGCGGGCGTTGCTTTGCTTGAAGGAATTCGCTTGTCAGCCGTCGCCGAGGGCGTTTATTTTTTGAACGCCGCGCCGCTCAATCTGTCGGGTGCCGACGGCTCCCCCTGCCGCGCCGTGTTGGTGGATATTGCCGAAAAATAAAGCCGCACTCGGCATAGAAAAAGGGTGAACATTTCTCTCTGTATTCTTAGCGGAGAAATGACAGACACAAATCGGCAGAGAACTTGTTTTCTCTGCCGATTTGTGTTATAATGAAACTAACGAAAAGCCTCGCCCTCTGGGAGAGGTGGCGGCGAAGCCGACGGAGAGGGCAAATGGTGGCAAGAATACGCCCTCTCACCCGCTATCGCGGGAGCTCTCCCAAGGGGAGAGCCTTTGGGTGCGCGCAACCTTAGAGGGGTATGGGCTTTGCCCGAAGCATTTGTAATACAACTGCGAAACTGGCGATAATAGAGAACGAAAAATAAGATATGTTGATATGTTTTTAAGGCAGGAGAGGATGGTTATGATTAAACCGAGTATCGAAGAATATATTTGCAGGGAATTGCTTTTAGATGAACAAGAAGTCGCTTTGGATTTCATCAGTTTTTTGAAAGACAATAACTTGATTTTCTATAAAGATAATTGTGATTGCTGGAAAAATAAAATTTATTATTGGGTAAAATTAGACGATGAATGTGTCTGTTTTATTGCCATAAAAGACCCTGACGAAAAAGACAACCATTGGACGGTATGGTCAGATGATATGGGGTCAGAGTGGCTCGAGCAATGTCTCGTTGATGATAAAGTAAAAGAACTTGCTTGGAAACATATCGACCATTGTGGCCATTGCAACTCTTGTGGCGGCGGGCGACACAAAGTTATATTCGGAAAAGAATTTGATGATGTTTGTGGATGTACCTTTAGAATTGATAATCCTACTTTGTACGATTTGTTTTTCCTTAAGAAAATGGTTGAAATAAGAATTAAAGAAATAAAAAGTCAGCAGTAATGAATGTTTTATTCAGTTCCATAAATTCCATTTATCGAACAGTACAACAACCCCCGACAGACCGTAAAAATCTGTCGGGGTATCTATTTGTTTTCTGCGTATCAAAAAGCCTTCCCCCACTGGGGAAGGCTATTCAATTTTATCGCTAACTGTGCACGCCCTTCGTTCATCCCTTTTTGTCTATTATATGCTTTACCCCAAGATATATTAAATAGCCGAGAGCGTATCCCAACGAATTCAGAATCAAATCATCAACGTCGCTTACTCTGCCGAAAAACGGAAGCTGTAAGATCTCAATAGCAAGTGAAAAGCCTGCACCCGCGGCTAATACCTTTGCGTGCGTGTTCAGCTTTTTATATACGAGCGGATAAACTATTCCCACGGGAACGAACATCAAGGTGTTGCCCACAAGGTTTAATACGGCTTCGCTCATTATCTCGTAATCGAACAGGTGAACGAGCGGGAGCAGATTTATCCTGAACGGCAATATTTTTTCTGCGTCAAAAAGCAAAGGCTGTATTTGTCCGTCCACCTTCCCGAAAGGGCAGAACGTGAATCTTACGATAACGACTATACATATATACACAAGCAATAGCTGCAATTCGCGCCGCCAGCTTACGCGCTTGTTTTTTGCCCACGTAAGCGCTCTGCCAATGCACCACATCGCACTTATAATAGCAAACATAGTTCCGTATGATATTGCAATCACTTTTAGGTTTCCTCCGTGAAGTAATCAAGCATTATTGAAAAAACAAGCATCTGAAATTACAGATAGTTGGTTTTTACAGCTACACCGTCCTGCTGGATTTTTTCAACTTCGTCGAGCAGCCCTACGTGCCGTAGCTTTGTGGCAGCACAGGCTTTGCTTTAGTTGGAAAACTCATGTTTCTTTATATACTCAATAAAGGTCTTTAAGCTCTTAGACATCCATTTGTTTTTATGGTATATAAGCTGTTTCCAAACGTCAATATTCATATCGCACACGTCGAGATAACGTAAATCGCCCGAAGAGATCAAATCATCGGTAACAAAATCAGGCAGATATGAAATCATATCGTTTTCTACAAGAACAGAGGTAATAATATCGGTTCGTCCGATTTCAAGAACGGGTGTGATCTCAATGGAGCGTTTGGCAAGCTCTCTGTCAAAGACGCGGCGATAGCCTTGTCCGTACTCTGTCAGTACAAATGGCTCTGTTGCAATATCTTTAATGGACAACCCCTTAGCATTCGCATATTTAGAGGTGGATGCCGCAACAAAGTGCATAGGCAACTGTTGTTCCTTGGCTATAACATAATCCTTATTAAACAAACGGCGGTCAAGTGTAATAATAACATCTGCTTCGTTATGATCGATCATATTCAGCATATCGCTTGTGTCGCCGGTAGAGAACCTTATTACAATTGAAGGATATTTCTCGTGAAAATCCTTATAGTGAGCCGATATCATCTCCTCGCAGACCGAATCGGGAGTAACGATATGAATATATCCGTCCGGTTCTTCTTTTTTGGATAGATTCTCCTTGAAATCTTCTGTCAGCGCACGAACTTGGTGCGCGTAGGATACAAGCTCGTGTCCTCGCTCGGTGAGCGTGATCGTGTGATTTATTCGTTCAAACAAAAGACAGTCGAGCTCATCCTCAAGCTGTTTTATTTGAAAGGATATTGTGGATTGTGAATATCCAAGCTGTTCCGCCGCTTTGGTGAAGCTGCCAAGCTCCGCAACGTGTATAAACGTGATCAAATTCCTTAATTCCATTGAACCCGCATCCTTATCGGTTTATTTAATAAAAATCGGCAAAATCATCTATATTACCGATAGGTATTATATTACAAAATCGATGAAAAATCAAGGGGGCTCAAAAATCTATTTACATTTTATTGACAAAATAACAAGCGGGAGTTGCAAATAAAATATTACAACCCACATCGAAATTTTAGATGGCTATCATCAAAACCATTTGTTTGACTAATGATGTGCTGTGTAGTATAATGAACACAAGGAAGCGGTTGATTCTCGATCTTTCGGATACGCTTTGATGGGGGGACAGTATCATGATAGTTGACGTAAGTAAAAAAATACTCATAGTAGGTCTCGGACTTCTCGGAGGTAGTTACGCCAAGGTGCTAAAGCGTTTTGGCTTTCATATCAGCGCCATTACCTTGGAGCAAAGCTCGATCGACTACGCATTAAAAGAGAATATCATAGACGAAGGCTCGACCGAGCTTGACGAAAAAATAATTGGAGAAGCTGACCTCGTCATCTTCGCCCTATATCCTCACGTGTTTGTGGAATGGATCGAAAAGAACCAAGGACTGCTCAAAAGCGGTGCGCTGATTACTGACGTAACGGGCGTGAAGCGTAGCATCGTATATCAGATTCAGGATATGCTCCGTCCCGACGTGGAATTTGTCGCGGCTCACCCGATGGCGGGAAGAGAAGTGTCGGGAGTTGAGAACAGCACCGACAGAATGTTCATCGGTGCGAACTATATCGTTACGCCCACCGAAAAAAACACGCCCGAAGCAGTACAGACCTGCATCGAGCTTGGCAGACTTCTCGGATTTTCTAACGTAACTACGCTCTCCCCCGAAGAACACGATGAGATGATCGGCTTCCTCTCCCAGCTTACGCACTGTATTGCCATCACGCTGATGACCTGCAACGATAAAGAGAATATGGAGAAGTTTACGGGCGACTCCTTCCGCGACCTTACGCGAATCGCCCGTATCAATGACCTTATGTGGAGCGAGCTGTTTGTTGCGAATAAGGACGTGCTTCTCGATCAAATGAATATGTTTGTCGATAAATTCAACGAGCTCAAAACAATGCTTGAAACCGAGGATATCGACGGAATGAGAGCGATGATGCGCCATTCTACCGAGCGCAGAGCGCGGTTTGATAAGAAGTGAGGAGAATTGCAATGATTCGAATGGCAAAAGAAAAGGACGTTCCGAAGATGGGAGACCTCTTGAAACAAGTATGCCTCGTCCATCATAACGGCAGACCGGATATTTTTAAGGTTGGAAGAAAGTATTCAGATGAAGAGCTTAAGGCACTTCTTACGGATGAAAGCCGTCCCATTCTCGTTTCGGTTGACGAGAACGACGAGGTAATGGGATACTGCTTCTGCATTTTTCAACAGCATAGAGACAACTCGGTTCTGACCGATATTAAGACCTTGTATATCGACGATCTGTGCGTAGACGAGAATATGCGCGGCAAACACATCGGCAAAGAGCTCTATGCGGCGGCAGTAAAATTTGCAAAAGACAATGGATGTTATAATCTTACGCTAAACGTTTGGAGCTGCAATACGTCAGCAATGAGATTTTACGAAGCGCAAGGGCTTGTGCCTCAAAAGATTGGTATGGAATTGATTCTTTAATGTCGATTTAGTAATATAAGCATGGAGCTGATCGAATTCGTCACCGTTGACGAATGCTCGGACAAATATGGCAAAGAGCCCCGCGAAATCCACATCTATTACAAACTCATCGACAAAACCAATCAAAGCCCACCCATAAGATGTGACGATTTTTGATATTCACCACCGCCAACATCTACAGCCACCTCGATGCCGTGACGAAAGCAGACACGGGTGCGGCGATGAGTAAAGCGCTGGGATAACCGAATAAAAACAAGACCGCTTCGAGCAATCGAGGCGGTATTGTTGCATATAAGTTAAATTGCGTTACTATCGTAATTTAGTCGATTTTTAACGTCCCTATACATAAGAGTAACGCATGGCATGTCCGAGGTGTGTACATAAGCAAGTCGGAGTATAGCAATCACAAAAATAAAATCTTTTGGGTACAAAGCACAGTATTCCTTCTTAAAACCGTCCTGACGGATTTTTTCAACTTCATCGAGCAGTCCAACATGCCGTAGCTTTATGGCAGCGTTGCCGATCGCATCTTCCGGTAGCGAAGTGGCTTTTGAAAGCATTTGAGGCGAAAATGATGTTGCTTCCTCTCCTTCTGAAATCAGTTTTTCATAAATAGCCTTCAAAACCTTACGCGCGTTTTTATCACCTAAGACAGATAATAGCTCTCCCGCTTTGTCAAGATCAAAAAGCAATGCGGAATCTGAACCACCGTAACTGCGATCGATGAAGGAAAGGGCGTCGGAGAGAAAAACAGAACCGTGTTCAGGCTTGCCTTCGTCTATAGCGTATGCGCATTTTGGCAGTGGGAAGTCAAAATCTGTTTTTAATGATTCAATTCGTCTATTGAGTTTTTCGTTGGTCAAAATTTTTTTATTGCCATGATAAAACGTAAATTGAACTTTAGCAAATAGAGAGATAAGAGCGTCGTAGCAAAGGTTGGGGAGCTCGGATAGCTTAACTACCTTCGGAGCGTCGGGAACTTCTTCAAAGAGCGAATTGATATCAACTCCAAGTGCCTTTGCCAAGTCAGGTAAGATTGATATATCGGGATTAGAAAGTTCATTTTCCCATTTAGATACTGATTGTGCCGTTACACCAATCCGTTCCGCTAACTGTTCCTGTGTGTATCCGCATAGCTTACGGTAATATGCAATGTTTTTATTTAAATTCATGGTTTCAACCTCCTTCTTATCTTGCCTATAGTATACCATATAACAAAACAACTGTAAAGATATTATTTGGATAGCAAAAAAGAATTTTGTACAACTTGGGGTTGAATATTTTGCTCGACACAAACGGTGGCTGTTATTAAAAGGCGAAATGATACCTGATTGCGCAAGCTTAATAATCATAAGCTGAGGAAGATACGCTTCCACGATCTTCGCCACTCCTGCGCCTCGGTGCTCCTTGCACAAGGCGTGCCAATGAAGCAGATCCAGGAATGGCTCGGACATAGCGACATGAGCACCACGGCGAATATCTATAGCCACCTCGATGCCGTAACAAAAGCGGACACCGGCGCCGCAATGAGTAAAGCGTTGGGGTGAGGGGAAGATGAGGAAAGGGCTGACCGTGAGGTCACCCCTGTTACATTTTCTTCTGTTCGAGTAATTAACGTTTGCGCGTTAGTATTAAAGATAATTTACCGCCAAGATCACGATACTCGTGGCGATCATAACAATACCAACCACGCGGTTTAAGGTTTTTGCGTTAGATTTATTAGCAATTTTAGATGCAATTCTTGCCCAAATCAGCGTGAACACAACGCACAGCACAAGGCAGAGAATATCGGGAATTCCCCCGATCATAAAATGACTAATGCCTCCCGTAAGAGCCGTAAACGCCATAATAAACACGCTTGTACCAACCGCCAAATGCATAGGGTATCCGAGGAAAGTGGTCAGAACAAGCAACAGCATCATTCCGCCCCCCGCACCTGCAAATCCGCAGATAAATCCAACGACTATGCCGCCGACGATTGCCTTGATCAGTCTGCTTTGGGGAGAAACAGCTTCAAGTTGCTCCCTCGTTTTATTGACGGGCTTTAAAATAAAGCGCAGTCCAATGATGATCAGTGCTACCTGCATCGTGCCACTCATAGCTTGCTCGGGCAGAAAGCTTGCCGCAAAGCTGCCAATCATCGTTACAATAAGCACGCTAATCAATAAAGGCAAACTGTTTTTAATGTCTAAGTTGCCACTTTTTTTATAGGTATATGCGCTGACCAAGCTTGCTAAAACGTCGCTGATCAATCCTATACCCACCGCATCGTAGGCAGGAACGCCCAAAAAGGTGATTAGCATAGGTCCTATAACCGCAGCAGCACTCATTCCTGCGAACCCTGTTCCAATACCTGCGCCCGCACCTGCGATAAAGCACACCAGTATTTTGATTAAAATATCTCCCATAATGTATCCTCAATAAATTTTGTTTTAATGGA
>JAZPZM010000170.1:0-4807 GCA_045544735.1 Eubacteriales bacterium | reverse complement strand
ATCCCTCTCTGCTTTCGTAATTCTTTAATTTTATTTCCAATATTCATGTTGTACACCTCCAAATAATCAAGATGGCGCCTATCTTGTGATGTAATTATACCACAGAATGTCTATTTGTTCAATAACCGCCTAAACGACCTTGTTCAACTCACGGTTGAAATCGGAATCCTTTAACACTTACATAAAATATTGTAAAAGAAAGGAAGTGATCCAATGGACACCAGTTAAGAGAAGTGGCGGACTTCGTTCGCTACTTTAACGAGCATAGCAAGTGTTATAACGCTTGCTGAGCCAATCCGAGAGATTGGCTTTTTTCTTTAGGGATGTATCCCTAATACCCTCAATTTAGAAAGGACAAACAAATGAGCAAAACAGAAAAAATGACCGAGCGCGTCACGGTCAAAATGGACGCGAATCTGAAAGCCAAGCTACAGCGCGAAGCCGAGCGGTGTGGCGGAGATATGTCGGCATATATCCGTTCCTTGATCGAGAATCGCCTTTCGCAGGCGGCGGGAACTTGCTACAACTGCATTGGTCGGCTTGAAAAGGCGCTGGATGCGGAGGACGTTGGCTATGAGCTTCACTCCTTTATCCGTTCCAAGTACAAGGCAAAGGATGGTGAGAGCTGATGGCAACCACCTCGCTGTGGGCGGTGAGAGGGACGATACGCGATGTGGTGGCTTACGTCAAAGACCCGAACAAGACCGCTAATCCCGATTATGATCTTAAGAACGTATTGACCTATGCAATCGATAACGAAAAGACCGAAAAGCAGTATTACGTTACGGGACTCAACTGCTCACCCCATTTCGCCTTTGAGCGTATGACAGCAACCAAGGAGCGATACGGAAAGCGCGGCGGCATTGTCGGATATCACGGGTATCAGAGCTTCAAGCCGGGAGAGTTAACTCCCGAGGAATGTCACAAGATCGGTGTGCTGACAGCCAAGCGAATGTGGGGTGACCGCTTTGAAGTAATTGTGGCAACTCACGTCAAAGGCTCGTCGGCTCTGCACAACCATTTCGTGATCAATAGCGTATCCTTCAAGGACGGCAAGAAGTACCGCTGGCAGAAAGGTAGTTATAGGCAATTGCGCCGGGTTTCCGACGAGCTTTGCTGCCAGCATCAATTATCTATCATCGAAAATCCAATGCCTAAGAAAGTGCCGAGGCAGATATGGATCGCGGAAAAGCAAGGCAAGGTTACCCACTCATCCATTCTGCGTCACGATATCGACCGTGCTATACGGAGTAATATCAGCTACAAGTATTTCTTGCAATCCTTGGAATACCTCGGTTACGTTGTTGTGCGAGATAGCAAATATAAGCACATCTCTGTCATCACCGAAGGATGGAGCAAACCCGTACGAATTGACAGCTTGGGAGCAAATTATACTCTTGAAGCCATCGAGAGGCGAATCCGAGACAACCTTCACAAAGAGCCAGTACCGCATATCCGCAAACCACAACGGCGTGTGGCGTGTGAGCTTGAAAAGCAGATGAAGGCACTCGAGCGGTATTCCACCATCGAGATACTGTTTATGATCTTCTTTGAGCTGATGGGGATTCCGTATGATGATCCGTTCACCAAGGAGCAGAGGATGCCGCCTAAATATGAGATTGCATCACCGTATTTCGCACAAGAGGCAATTAACAATGACCGCTATTGCCGCGAGATCCGCCTTATGAGTTGGTACGAGCTTCACACCACCGAGGATGTGACTGCATTTCGTGACAAGCGAAAAGCTGAACTTCAAAATTTGGAGCGTGAGAGAAAGGCGGTTGACAATCGCCGCCGTCGCCTTACCGATCCCGATGAGAAACAGAAAAACAGCGCCGAGCGAAGCGCGATCACAAAGAAAATGACGAACGTCCGCAGGGAGATGAGCCTTGCGGACGATATTTTATCCGATTCAATGAGACTTGCCAAAGCTATAGCAGCTGAAAAGGCTTGCGAGGAGCGTCTTGTGCCGGATAGAAGCAAACAAAAACACAAAGAACAGGAGAGATAAAATGTATAAGAAATTAAAAGAAAGAATCACCGAAACCACACAGTATTATCTGCTGCGCAACGTACACCCGAGGGCAGAACAGCCCTTCCAAGTCCGTGACGACGAGGAAATGCAAGAGCTTGTAGAAAGCATACGAATGAACGGAGTCCTCAATCCTTTGATTGTTACACCAAGACGCGGCGGGTATGAGATCGTGTCAGGACACCGCCGCTATGCCGCTTGTCAAAAGCTTGGCGTGGAGACCATTCCCGTTATCGTCCGTGACCTTGATCCCGATGAAGCAACACTTTGTATGATCGATTCCAATTTGCACAGAGAGCATTTGTTGCCATCGGAGAAAGCCTACGCTTACAAGGCGAAGATGGAGGTGCTGAACCGCCAAGGTCAGCGATACGGTCAAACTTCGTCGCAACCTGCGACAAAGTGGGATGCAGCTACCGAGATCGGCAAGGCGACAAACGAGAGCCGCGACCAAGTATTCCGCTATATTCGCTTGACTAATCTCATAAAGCCGCTGATGGATATTGTGGACAGTGGACGAATCGCATTCACCCCCGCCGTGGAGCTTTCCTATCTGCCGCATGAATTGCAGGACAAGGTCGTGGAGATCTTTGAGAGAGACGAAGCCACGCCTTCCTACGCGCAGACGGTGAGATTCAGAAGACTTCACAGCGAGGGAAAGCTGACGGCGGATACCATTGAGGATATTATGGCAAAGCCGAAAGCCAATCAGAGAGAGACGGTTAAATTCAGCTATGAGAGAATCGGCCGTTTCTTTCCTCCCAATTATAGCACCAAACAGATGGAGGACGCAATTGTGCGGATGCTTGAAGAGCGCAGACGAGAGGTTGGTGCAATGCCTTCACCTCGCCGCCGTGACGATGCAGAAAGGGGCTGATCTATTGGGAAAGATAAACAGATGGAAATGGTTTTTGTGTATGGCGCGTTTTTGTCTTGACAACAAGGTGGGCGGATACCGCTGTCGCTCACAAGTCCCCGAGCACGAGATCTTGAAGGTCGTGCGTATGTATACGCCGATTATCACCGAATTTTTCGACAATGAGGAGGAGATGACGAAGTTTCAAAAGTGGCGTGAGGAGTATGAGGAAAAAGAACGGTTGGAGAAGGAAGAAAAAGCAAAGAGGAAAGCGGGAGCGGCGTAATATAACGTAATTGAGAAAGCCTCGGCATGGAGTTTCCTTGCCGAGGCTAAAACTATTTTAAGGATAGGGGCACAGCAAAGGGCTTCACCCTTCGTTTTTGTATAGCGTCAATTTATCTTCCTCGGGACGATAAATGCCGAGGAAGATCTCTTTCGCATCCTTGCATCCCTGTATCTTTAACTGCTTTGTAAGCCAATTCACGTCACGACCCATTCGAGAAAGATTATCCCCCATAACGCGCCCGTCCATAATAACCTCAACTCCTATGTGCGTCGCTTTTGCCGTTATCTTCAAGTCATCGGGTGTTGCGGGGCGGTTTGCCGCCTTGGGCAAGATCGATAGCTTTCCGTTGTGCTCAAAGATGGCAGTCTGAATCTCATCAAGATCAAAATATCCCTGCTCCCGACAAAGGAGCATAAACTCGGATAAGTCAAGCTTCGCCTGTTTGAGATTCTTTCGATAGAGCTTACCATCATTCATGAGTATCGTCGGCGTTCCGTTGATATACTTACGTGTGCGCGCCAATTTATGTGCAAGCAAATTCAAAAGAAGCGAGGCGAGACCGTAAATAGCAAGGGCGATCAACGGCTTGTATGGCTTTTCCAACTCAGTGGCAAGCTCCGCACCTATCGAGCCGATAGTAATGCCGCTGACATAGTCGAAAAAGTCAAGCTGTGCCACCTGCTTGTGCCCCATGATTTTTGTAATGATAAATAACGACGCTACCGAAAGCAGAGCCGTTAGTATGACCTTGATTATTTCCATTTTAACTCACCGTTTCTTTTTAGTGTGCGATAAAATGAACCCCAATATGCGTATAGCCGTTATGAAAGCGACAAAAACTAATCATATGAAAGTACGGAGGATAAATATGGAATCGATTTGGGAAAAGAACGCACCTCAAGTGCGGTTTGATACATTGAAGGAAAACCAAAGCACCGATGTTCTGATCGTCGGCGGCGGTATTGCGGGAATCTTGTGCGCTTACAAGCTGAAAAATGCGGGCGTAGATTGTGCTCTTGTGGAGGCATCTGAAATTTGCGGAGGTATTACAAAAAACACCACGGCAAAGATCACCCTGCAACACGGTTTGGTCTATGACAAAATGATACGTCGCTTTGGCGAGAATAAGGCGCGGCTTTACGCAGAGGCACAGAAAAAAGCGTGCAAGGAATATGCCCGACTTTGCGAGAACGTCGATTGCGACTATGAAACAAGGGCTTCCTACGTCTACTCCTTAAATGACCGCAAGAAAATCGAAAAGGAAGTCAACGCCCTGAACCGAATCGGTGTGAAAGCAGAGCTTTCGGACGCAAAAGAGCTACCTTTCTCTGTTGCGGGCGCGGTGCGCGTGAGAGATCAAGCGCAGTTCCACCCGTTGAAATTTCTCTATACAATTGCAAAAAATCTGCCAATCTACGAGCATACTAAAGTCGTGGAACTGATGCCGCACAAGGCAAAAACCAACCGTGGCGAGATTGCCTACAAAAAGCTGATTATTGCAACTCATTTTCCGATGCTCAATAAACATGGCTTGTACTATCTCAAACTCTATCAGCATCGTTCCTACGTTCTTGCACTCAAAAACGCCAAAAAAGTAGAAGGAATGTATGTGGATGAATCGGACACGGGA
>JAZPZM010000169.1:0-8154 GCA_045544735.1 Eubacteriales bacterium | reverse complement strand
CCCGCACCGACGACCTCAGCGCCCGCCTGATGCACGATGTCGGCAAGTCCGCGCAACGCCTCGCCGTCGGCAAGGAAATCGTCTATTATAAGCACGCGGTCGTTCTTGGAGATGAACTTTTTGTCAACTCTTACGTCAAACACAGTTCCCTTAGTGAACGAGCGAACGAGCGAGGAATAAGTCTCGCCCGTAACGTTTTTAGACTGCGATTTCTTGGCAAAGACAACGTCAACGCCGAAATAACGCGCCGCAAGGCACGCGATTCCAATGCCCGACGCCTCTACGGTAAGTATTACCGTGGGGTTCGTGTCCTTGAAAATATTATAGAATTCCTCACCGATCTTGTCGATGAGCTTAATATCCATACGGTGATTGAGAAATCCCGATACGATAACTACGCCACCGGGCTTTATCTCGCCCTCGTTCATGATTTTTTGTTTAAGAAGCTCCATTTTGCACCTCTGAGATTATTATGGCTTTTATTATACACGAAAACTGCCGAAAGGTAAATAGAAATGTGAAAATTTATATTGAAAAAAGTCGATTTTTATGATAAAATATATTAAATTAAATTTACCTTGGAGGCAAAACGATGTCAACGGGCAAAAATAACGCAATGGCTTTCAAAACCGCCCTTCGCGGATACAGCAAGGAGTCGGTTAACGAATATATAGCCGCCGTGAGCGAGCAAAGAGCGCAAGAGGCGGCAGAACTCAAGGCACAGATCGACCAAATGCGCGAGACCGCAGACGCGGAAAAGGCAAAGGCGGAGGCAGCCGCAGCACGCGCAAGCTCCGCAGAGGCGGAAAGAGACGTCGCCGTCTTTCACAGAGCTGCGCTTGAAAAAAAGCTTGAGGAGATGAGCACAAGAGCAAGCAAGGCAGATACGGAGATCTGCGATTTAAAGGCAAGGCTCGAAGAGATGACCGCAAGGGCAAACGAGGCGGAAACGGAGATCGATAACTTGAAGGCGAGGCTCGATGAGAGCCGAAACGCCGCAAAGGTTGACACCGAGCGTGCATCCGCAGCATTCCGTGACGCTATGGCTGTTTCGGAAAATCTCATTTCATCCGCACAGCGTGAGGCAACGGAGATAAAAAGACAAGCGGAGGTCGAGCTTGAGCTTGCGCGCGACGCCGTGCGCAAAAGCGCGACAGCCGCTATGCGCGATATAAATAAGATGATAGACAACGCGGCGGAGCTTGTCGCCGCCGAGCTTGGCGCCACCGCTGATGATATGGGGAACGCTTCCGCCAAAATGAATGGCAAGCTTGCGCAAAAAAATAACAGAATAGCAAGAAACGTCTCGCATATCCGCTCCGCGCTTGACGACGGCGTGGAAAGCAGAATTGCGCATATATCCATTGATGAAGCGGGGGACGCAAGTCCCACGGATAGCCACAAGTTCGAGGCGGAAGCCCGCCCTACGCTTGCCGCAAAGGCGAGGTCACCGCGCGCCGAACACAAAGCAAAGGCAAGTAAAGGGTTTAACTTATCCTCCGTATTTGGATTTAAGAAATGAACATAGGCGAAAAGATCAAAAATATGAGGCGCGCAAGGCGTATGACGCAAGCGGAGCTGGCAGGGGAGATGATAACCCGAAATATGCTCAGCCGCATTGAAAACGGAAGCGCGCTTCCGTCCGTTCCAACGCTTGCTTTTCTTGCCGAAAAGCTCGGCGTTCCCGCGGGATATTTTCTTGCCGAGGAGAGCATGGATTTTCATTATCTCAAAATGACCGCCATGCCCGATATCCTTCGAGCATACGGCAACGGCGAGTATGAGATATGCCGCGATATGTGCCGCAAGCTCGGCGGTCAGGACGACGAGATAAATTTTCTCGTCTGCCTTTGCACCTGCGGAATGGCAAGGGCGGCGTTTTCGGACGGCGACCTTCGCGAAGCTTGCGAGCTTTTTGACGAGACGTGCAGACTTTGTGAAGCCACCGCGTACCCAACGGCGCAGATAAAAGCATCCGCACTTGCGTATCTTGATTTTATGAACAAGATATCACCCTCGTTTTATTCGGAGCAGCTTTCCGCAAACGTTGATGCCGTAGGCGGCTCTGACGAGCCGTTTGTAAAATACTGCGTATTGATGCGTGCGTTTGAGGAGAATGCTCCAATAGCAGAAACTCTTGCAAGGGCGTATCTTGCAAGAAGTAAAAGTGAAGCGCGAGGTGAGGACGTTTATCTGTCCCACATAAACGCGAAATTGCTGATGAACGCGGGAGATTACCGCGAAGCCGCGCGCGAGCTTCGCGTAGCACTTACGTCGGGTGAGGAAATGCCCGCGCCCGTGATGTATTTTGTTTTCGGCGACCTTGAGAGAGCTTGCAGGGAGCTTCTTGATTATAAGGGCGCGTACGAGTATTCAAACGGAAAGATCGCCTTAATGGAGAAGTTTTTGCGATGAGAGAGGGAGTGCGCGTGAGAATTTTAGCTTTTATAGCTTTGCTTTTGCTTGTGCCGAGCATTCTTTTTGGCTGCTCAAGCTATTCGCAATCACACGCGGATACCGAGTTTTACGGCGGCGAGGAGCTCTCACCCGAGGCGATAGACAGCATTGCGGATTCTATCTACGCGGCGCAAACGGAAAAATATCCGCGCGAGACCGACGATAACGGCGAGCCCGTTTTCTTTTGGACGGACGGTGGCTCAGTTTGGCACTACAGCCGCGCTTGCGGGGGACTCAAAAGCTCAAAAAACATACGCCGCGGAAGCGAAGCTCAAGCTCGCGCCGCAGGCAAATCCCGCCCCTGCTCGGTGTGCTCCGAGGATGATGAATAAAAATTATCTAAATAAACACATCGCCGAGAGTAACCAAATGTTTACTCTCGGCGGTTTCATTATGGACTAATTTATATTTTTATGTTATAATTTAATTAAAACAGCGAATCAACTGTATTTTTTTGCAACTAATAGGGTGAAAACAGCCGATAATGGCAGAAAGGACTAACCTCTATGGTCGGATTTGACAAGGATTTTGAAAAGCAGTGTGGTGAACATCTTGATTATTTGTATCGTCTTGTAGAAAAGCATTACAACGATTGTGCAGACATAGACTCGCTTGTTCAAGATAGCCTTGCCGTGTTTCTTGTAAAAATAAGCAAAGGGGAGAACGTGGAATACCCCAAAGGATTTCTATCAGCGGTTCTCAAGAATAAATACAACGCGTGGCTACGCGAAAAGTATAGGGCGGAGGCTGTAGAATACGTTGAAGGAGTTATCAGTGAAACTTATAATGAATTTGAGGAAAATGAAGGCTCCGAAGACAAGACCGAAGAATACGAAGCCGTGCGCCGCGAGATAGGACGTCTGATCCGCATTTATCGCGATGTCACAGTGCGCCACTATATTCATGGGCAAACGGTAGAACAGATTTCGAAAGAACTTGGCATTCCGCGCGGAACGGTATTATCCCGTCTTTCAACGGCGCGAGATCAGATCAAAGAGGGACTTGAAAATATGGAAAAGTATTCGCAGATCAGTTATGAACCTAAAACCGCCTCCATTGGTATATGGGGTAACGGTGGGCTTAATGGAGAGCCGTTCTCGCTCATGCGCTCGGATATTGAAGCTAATATTTTGAATTTGGCATATGAGAATCCCGTATCGGTGCGTGGTATTGCCGATACGATGGGTATGCCCAGTGCATATATTGAACCGATTATTGACTTTTTGGTCAGAGGTGAGCTGATGGGCAGAACAGCGGGAGGACTTGTCTACACCCGTTGCTTCGTGCAAAGATACGAGGATGCCTTTGGAGATATCCCCGCCCAAGAAAAGCTTGCCGATAAATATGCGTCTCAGGTGTGGGAGATTGTTTGGAAACACATTGAACCGCTGACACAGCGTGATGACTTTGCAGAAATGTCCGATAAACAAAAAGCAACAATGCTTTTGTTTGTTATGAACCAGATGCTTCATGACGTTTTACGTAAGAGCCGTCCGGATTCAGAGCATATGCCTAAGCAACCGCCAGAGCGACCGGATGCGGGCAGATGGCTTGCAACCGTTACCGTATATGAGCATAATCAAAAGCGAGATAATCCCTATGATGGCTCCGGTCCCGTATCCGTCGGTTACAGCTCAAACAATGACGGTAAGTTTGATTGTCAGATGTTCGATTGTCAATCGCTTTTCGGTGAGGCGCATTGGGCATATAATCTGTTCAAATACCGATGCTCTCTGCAAAGCATACTGCGTTTTTACGCTTCCTTCCTGCCTTGCGATGTAAAGACCGACAACCAGCTTCTTTACGAGCTAATTTCCGAATTTGAAAAGCTTTGTATCTTGAAGCGCAGTGCAGACGGTGAGATCAAGCTTGATATCCCTGCGTTACCATTTACCGAAGTGACAAAGCATTGGAATCCCGTTTGCGAAGCAATCAAGAAGGAGCTTTTTGAGCTGCTCTCGGACGATCTTCGCAAGCTTTGGGCAAAGACGAAAAACCGTGTTCCGAAGCACGTGGATGAAGCAGAATATTTCGTACACGCAGGGGCTATGGGGGCATATGTAAAAGCACAGCTTCTCGCAATCGTGAACAAGGAGCTGTTGCCTTACCCTGTGGTCGTCGGAAAAACACCGCTTATATATATCGCTTACCGAAAGAAGGATGAGTAAATGGAATTTTTGTATGCACTTATAGGCATCGTTGCTATTATCGTATTATTTCCGTATATCCGTTGCTTCTTCAAGCGTTTATCGTGTGCGGGCAAAATCAAAAAGCTTTGCCGCGAAAAGGGCTACAAAATGCACGCGGCGCATCCGCTTTGGTTTTTGGGCGACAAGCACGGGGCAAAATGTGACCTTTACGTAGAAACTGCAAACGAAGTGTTTGCCGTCAAACTGTTTGGTATGCCGAAACGGTTGTCTGTTCTGATTTTGAAAGAAAACGGCGAATATTTTATCCGCAGATACATCGCGCTACTGTCATATAATGGTGTCGGTATCCGTTTCCCGATTGATGGGAAACCAAATCAAATGCCCATCTATGATTTTCGATACAGATACAGGGACGAATGGGAGATCAAAACGCCAAGGCGCGTTCTTTTGGTCAACCCCGTTTCGATGGAGTTCAAACGTCAACCGCATCACGGTGGTGAGGTAACCGTAGGCGCGGGCGAGATTGTAAACGGTATGGAGATTGATTCCTTGCCCCGCCTTTTAGGAGATTTGGAGAGTGCTCTATGATTAATGCACCGCGATTGTTAAATGGCAACAGTACGCCTTCGTTGCCCAATACACTTTTTTCGGATTTACAAATTGATAAGATCTTGAGCTCTCAATCGATTGCTGTATTGCAGCATCCTTGCGAGCCTGACGAGATCATACGCCGCAACGAGCAGTTCCTTCTGCTTGATAAAAGCGAGAACGCTGCACGTCTGGAGAATACGCTTTCCGCCTTGTGTGCAACCGAGAGGGCGTTGCTTTTATACAAGGACGCAAAGCTTCCGCTTGATACGTATCACCGCCAAGCAGAAGTGCTTGAAGCCTATATCGCTTCGTGCGAAGCTTTGGCTTCAATGCGCGGTATGGGAAGTCTGTTTGCCGACGTGGCGGAGTACTTTTCATCCGAGGAAAAGCAAAAGCTGCTTTCCGAAATGACGGATTCTGCGCGTAAAATAAGAAGCTTGCTTCAAAAAATGAACGCAGGTTTTTTGTCGTTTTCCGATAAGAATTGGCTCACGCCCGATTATGATGCCGTAAGTGAATTTGACAGCATTTCCGAGTGCGCCGAAAGCCTCGGCTTTGCCGTTCCGAAAAAGAAAGTGCAGAATACAAAAATCAATCTTTCTTTGTCGGACACGATATGCCGACTTTATGCCGACGAGGTTTTGCAGATCGAAGCCGAGATAGCAAAATACGCCGACGTTGATTTTTACGAGCCTACTGCGTATATTTCCGAGATCAAATTCTTTTTGGAGATAAACGCTTTAACGCAACGCGCCGCCAAGATCGGCGTGCCGCACGTTATTGCAAAGATTGCAAAAGTGCCGATGTACGTATCCAAAGAGCTTTATGACGTTTCTCTTTTGGCGAAGAATTGCGGAAGCATCGTTCCGAACGATGCGGATTTTACCGAAAACGAGCCATTTGCCTTTTTGCTTGGCGCAAACGGCGGCGGAAAGACGACGTATCTCCGCGCACTTGGCGTTAATCTGGTATTATTCCTTGCAGGCTGTCCCGTATTTGCAAGGGAAGCGGAAATATATCCCTTCGATATCGTTCTTTCTCATTTCCCAAAAGACGAGCGATTTGACAACACGGGCAGGCTTGACGAGGAAAGAGGGCGCACCGAGAAAATGCTTGATGCGGCAAGGGGAAAGAGAGCGTTTGTGTTTTTCAACGAAACCTACAGCGGAGCGGACGAAAAGCGCGGTTTTGATCTGCTTGCCGACACCGCCAAAAAGATCAAAGAAAGCAATTTCTTTGGTTTGTACGTTACGCATTTTCACGAGGTAATGACGCTTGATCATCCCGTCCTCTCGGCAGAAGTTGACTTGGATGATGCAAATAAGCGAACATTCCGTATCGTAAGGTCAAAGGGAAGCGCATCGTCGTATGCGGCAGATATTCTCAAAAAATATCGTCTTGATAAAGACTCTTTGATGGCAAGGAGGGGCAGAAATGGCAATTAGTATTTTGCATTTGAGCGATCGAATTTCCAATGCCGAAGCTCTCTCCGACAGAATTCTGTACCACCTTTCGCTTGACCGTTCCTTCTCGCATATTTGCGCCGACGTAAACAAGCGCGAATATTTTCTCTCCGTGTTGTCAGACCTGACCGATGATAAAAACGAAATTCTGTACCGTCAGGATATCGTAAAGGACTTTGTAAGCAATCCTGTTTTGCTCGAACAGCTCATATCGCTATCTGCGAGATTTGAGGAACTGCGCGACACCCAAAAAACTGCGGGCAAGGGCGAATATAGGATGAACGTGACGGGAACAACGTCACCCGATGCGCTAAAGAATATTCTGCAAACGAGAGCGCTTTGCCTCAAGCGCGCCTTGCTTTTCATAAAGGCGTACGGCGAGCTTTTGGAAAGATTCGATCTGCGCTCCCGCGGACTCAGGGATCTCCGTTCCTCGTTCAAGGAAATATATGAAAAAAACGATTTTTCAAGGCTTCTCACATTCTGCACGAAGTACGAAAAATTCAGCTCAAACGGATTTTGGGATTTTCGCTTTTCATTGAATGACGAGGGGCGTATTGAGAGCTACGAGCTTGTCGACCACAAATATATTCGCGTCAGCGACCCCGACCTTAAAAAGAAAGGATTTTCGCTATTCAAAAAAGCGGAAGAAGCCTCGTATCCTTGCCGGCGCGTAAGCCCGACGAAAGACGACTTGTATGAACGGCTTGCCGCCTCGGCGCTATCCGAGCTTTCGGGCGCGTTTGCAAAGATATCCGAGCAGATATTTGAAAAATTCGGCGGAGTCGGTCAAGAGCTTGTCTTTTACGAGGTTGCGCTGAAATATATAAATGCGTTGTCGGAAAAGAAAGTACAGATCTGCTATCCGACGTTTTCGGAGGATGAAAGCGTAAAAGTCAAAAATCTATATGACCTTTATCTGTTGATGACAAAAGCAAACCCGTCCGACGTAGTTCCCAACGATTTCTCACTTGGGCAAGCCGGTGGACTCTTGGTGTTTGGCGGCAACGGAAGCGGCAAAACGGTCTATCTACGTTCGATCGGCACAATGCAGGTTCTCGCCCAAGCCGGATTGCCAATCCCATGTGAAAGCGCGGAGATCTCATTATTTTCGCAACTCGCAACCCAGTTTTCAGAATCGGAGAAGGAATTCTGCGAGGGGAACGATGCAGGACGCTTTGAGCAAGAGGTGCGCGAGCTTGCCGCGATGGTAGACACCTTGAAAGATGGCTCGCTTGTATTCCTCAACGAAACCTTCCAAAGCACCGCTTACGCCGAGGGCGCGGAAGGTCTGTATCATCTGTTGAAGCATTTTTCAACCCTCAATATCCGCTGGATATTAGTGTCACATTTAAGACAACTTGAAGAAATGTTTGACAACAACGAAGCAACCATTCTGCATACTTCGGATGGATACAAAATAAATTGATAAAAACCGACGAGAGCGGCCTTCGTCGCTCTCGGCGGGTTTTTTTTATAAAAAAAACACAAAC
>JAZPZM010000168.1:0-27237 GCA_045544735.1 Eubacteriales bacterium | reverse complement strand
TGGGGGGGTTTTTTTGCGCAAACGGGGGGGAAATACTAATTCTTTTTTGCTTTTCCTCTTCCTCCCTCATTGATTATCCATTATTTTTCGGGAACTATAAGTCCGTAGTTGCCGTCCTTGCGGGAATATACGACGCAGGTGTCCTCCGTTACGTCGTCGATAAAGACGAAGAAGGAGTGCCCCAAAAGATTCATCTGTAATATTGCTTCCTCGGGCGACATGGGCTTGAACGGGAAGCTCTTGCGGCGGATCTCGAAGTCCCCGTCGTCCGCCTCTATCGGCTCGGAGGGAAGTGCGCCGATATCATCAAACGCCGACTTCTTAAGGCGCTTTTCAAGGCGCGTCTTGTTTTTGCGTATCTGGCGGTCAATGGTATCCACCGCGCGGTCGATAGCGGTGCGGAAGCTATCTCCGTCAGTTTCACAGCGGAACAGAGTGTTTGCCGCAGATATCGTGATCTCTATATTCTCACGGTTTCTCTTGCAGCTGAAGGTTACCGTTGCCTTGCCCTCGCCGTCAAAATAACGGTCAAGCTTTGAGAGCTTCTTTTCAGCGAGCTCACGAAGCTCGTCGCGTATGCTCATCTGTCTGCCAACAACTGTAATTTTCATTTATGTGTCCTCCTGTCTTGAACTGTAATACAATATGCCTTGTATTACACTTATATTGTAGCACATTTTTTGTGAAAAATAAATAGGTTTTCTATATTTTTTTCGATTTTTTTGTGAAGTTTGTGCAATATTGCCAAAAAGTCGGATTCGTTTCGACATCTATCCGATTTCGGGGGCAAAATACGCTTTTTGTTTGACTTTATTCACCAAAAGTGGTATAATATATTTATGTATGTTTAACGAGGTGAGCTTATGGAAAAAAGTGAAATCTTAAAAGAACTTGAGGAGTTGCGGGCGACCGTAGCCTATCACGCAAAAAAATACTACGTTGACGATGCACCCGAAATATCGGACTACGATTACGATATGCTCTACCGCCGTCTGCTTGAGCTTGAGGCGGCGCATCCCGAATATGCCGACCCTACCTCGCCCACGCACAGAGTGGGCGGTGCGCCGCTTGAAAAATTCAAAAAGGTGACTCACGCAACCGTGATGAATTCCCTTTCCGACGTATTTTCATACGATGAATTGACGGAATACTACACTCGCGCGACGGCGGCGCTTGCCGCCGCGGATATCAAGGACGCGGCGTGGTCCGTCGAAGCAAAGATAGACGGTCTTTCCGTTTCGCTCGTCTACGAAAACGGCATTCTCGTTCGCGGCGCAACGCGCGGCGACGGCGTTACGGGTGAGGACGTTACGCAGAACATCAAAACGATATTCTCCATCCCCTTGCGCCTTGCCGAGCCGCTTCCGCTCACCGTTCGCGGCGAGGTGTATATGCCGAGGAGCGTTTTCCACTCCATAAACGCAGTGCGCGAGGCGCAGGGCAAGGCACTTCTTGCAAATCCCCGAAACGCCGCCGCAGGCTCGCTTCGTCAGCTTGATCCCAAGATAGCCGCAGAGCGCAGACTGTCCATCTTCGTATTCAATCTTCAAAGCGGCTCGCTGTGGCTTGACGGACGTGCGGCTGTGTCGCACGCCGAATCTCTCGCCCGCCTTGCCGAGCTTGGCTTTCCCGTTATCGAGGAGCGCCGCACGCTGACCTCGCTTGAGGATATACTTGCGCAGATAAGCGCACTCGGCGAGGCGAGAGATTCTCTCGCATACGACATCGACGGCGCAGTCGTAAAGCTCGATTCGTTTGATGGACGCGCCATTCTCGGCGAGGGCACGAACACGCCCAAGTGGGCGGTCGCCTATAAATATCCGCCCGAAACGAAGCCCACCAAGCTCATAGATATTAGCCTTGCCGTCGGTCGCACGGGCGTGCTTACGCCCACGGCTATCCTTGAGCCCGTAAGGCTTGCGGGAACGACCGTTTCGCGCGCAACTCTCCACAACTATGACTTCATTTCCGAAAAGGGCGTTATGCTCGGTGACACGGTGCTTGTCCGCAAGGCGGGTGACATCATTCCCGAAATCGTCGCGCCCGTCAAGGAGCTTCGCACGGGCGATGAGCGCCCCGCTGCTATCCCAACCGTTTGCCCCTCCTGCGGCGAGAGCGTCCACAGGGACGCGACCGACACGGGTGACGGCGCGGCTATCCGCTGTACCAACGCCGCCTGCCCCGCGCAGCTCTCCCGAAGCATTGAGCATTTTGCTTCAAAGAACGCTATGAACATCGAGGGACTCGGACCGCAGATAGTTGAGCTTTTGCTCTCCGCGAAGCTGATACGCGATGCCGCCGACCTCTACTCGTTAAAGGCGGAGGATATCGCGGCACTTGAAGGAATGGGCGAGCTTTCCGCATCCAACCTTATTGCCGCCATCAAGCGCTCCAAGGGCGCGGGACTTGAAAGGCTTATTTTCGCGCTTGGAATACGCAATATCGGTGAGGTGGCGTCAGCCGCACTTGCCGCAAAATACCGCACGCTCGAAGCCTGCTTTGACGCGACGGCAGAGGAGCTTTGCTCCATCGAGGATTTCGGCGCTGTGACCGCAGAATGCGTTACCGACTTTTTCTCGCACTCGTCAAACGTATCCCTCTGTAAGCGACTGATAGATGCGGGACTTCTTACCGAGGCAGTGGCAAAGCAGCTTGACGATCGCTTTGCGGGAAAGACCTTCGTGCTGACGGGAACGCTGCCCACTCTCAAGCGCAGCGAAGCCGCCGCAATGATAAAGGAGCGCGGTGGAAAGAGCGCGGGCTCGGTTTCCAAAAAGACCGATTTCGTCGTAGCGGGATCCGACGCAGGCTCAAAGCTTACGAAGGCGCAGGAGCTTTCGATCCCGATAATAGACGAGGCGGAATTCCTCAAAATGTGCGGGATAAACAAAGAGTAAATTAAAATTACGCCTATTTGATGCCTCGGCATCAAATAGGCGATCAGTAATGCAAAATTTCGCAAACAATCCAATTTTATTAGATAACAATCTAACAAAAAACGGCGTCTTTTAATACGGTTATCTACTCAATTAGATTTACATCTATAAAAAACACGTTTTTTCATCTAATGCGTTTTGAGCTGATTTTCCGCTTACACGCCCGTATATTCGACTATCCCGTTGTATATTCCCCTTGCAAACAGCTCGGGGCGGTCGCGCATAAGCGCGGCTTCCTCGGGATTTGAGATAAAGGCAAGCTCCACAAGCACCGCAGGCATTTGCGTTTTGCGAAGCACGTAAAGCCCGCTTCTCACCTTAACGCCGCGATTGCGAAGTCCCGTTGCCTCGCTTAGTTCCTCAAGTATATCCTCGGCAAGGCTTGCCGCGCGTGACGGAGATGAGTAAACGAGAGCCTCGCTACCGTTCGCCGCGGGTGAGGTCGAGGCGTTGGTATGCAGGCTTATGAAATAATCCGCGCCCCACGAATTAGCCTCGTTTACCCTTATTCTAAGGCTTGACGAGGTACTGTTTCCAAGCTGGGTTTGAGGCGTTGGGCGCGATAATCTGACCTCAAAATTCCCGTTTGCGCGTAGTAGATCTGCAAGCTCCCTGCCTATCACGTATACGAGATTCTGCTCGCGCAGACCGTTTCCCTCTGCCCCTGCGTTGGGGTTTACAGGGTTATGTCCCTGATCGATATATACCTTTATAGCCATATCACAAAACCTTTCTTTTATTTCCCTATTATTTTATTCAAGCAATCAAAAAGGAGTGCCAAAATGGAAAAAAACAAAGTTGAAGGCGGCAGACTTTATCTTGTAGCCACCCCCATCGGAAACCTTGCCGACGTATCCGAGCGTGCCGTAAAGGTGCTGTCCGAGGTGGATTTTATTGCCGCGGAGGACACTCGAAATTCGGGGCTTTTTCTCTCCCGCCTTGGCATTCGCCGTCCCCTCATATCGTATTACGAGCATAACAAAGCATCTCGCGGACCTGAAATCGCAGACCGCCTTGAGGCGGGTGAATCCTGCGCACTTATAAGCGATGCGGGAACTCCTGCTATATCCGATCCCGGTGAGGATCTCGTCCGTCTGTGCGCCGAGCGCGGCATTCCCGTTTCCTCTATCCCAGGTGCGTGTGCCGCCATAACTGCGCTCACCCTCTCTGCCCTGCCCACGCGCAGATTTTGCTTCGAGGGCTTTATTCCCGTTTCCTCAAAGGAGCGCCGCGTAAGGCTTGACGCGATAGCGTCCGAGGAGCGCACGCAGATAATATACGAAGCGCCGCACAAGCTGCGCAAGACACTTGACGATCTGCTTTCCGTTTGCGGTGGCGAGCGAAGGATTGCACTTTGCCGAGAGCTGACGAAGCTCAACGAGGAAGCGCTGAGAATGACTCTTTCCGAGGCGGTGGAATATTATAAAGAAAAAGAGCCGCGCGGTGAGTACGTGCTTGTGCTTGAGGGCGCACCCGAAGGTGCGGACAGCGCCGTGTCGCAGATGAGCATCAGGGAGCATCTTGAATACTATATTTCCGAGGGAATTGCCATGAAGGACGCGATAAAGGCGGTCGCCAAGGAGCGCGGTATCCCCAAAAACGAGGTATATGCCGAATCTCTTAAAATGAAATCCGAATAAATCGGCGAAAAATGCAAATTAGTGTTGCTTTTTTGTGTGTTTTGTGATAATATATATTTATCTATTTGAAAGTTGAGGTTTAGTACCATGAACAAGAAAAAATGTTGTGTTGTCGGCGCTACCGGTATGGTCGGTCAGCGTTTCCTGACTTTACTTGATAACCACCCCTACTTTGAGGTCTCCTGCCTTGCCGCATCCGCACGCTCCGCAGGCAAGACCTACGCTGAGGCTGTCGGCGCACGCTGGAAGCTTGATATTCCAATGCCCGAGAAATTCGCCTCTATGACGGTTCTCGACGCTTCTGACGCAAAGAAGATCGCAGAGCTTTGCGATTTCGTTCTCTGCGCAGTTGATATGCCCAAGGCTGACGTTGTTGCTATGGAGGAGGCTTTTGCAAAATGCGAGCTTCCCGTTGTTTCCAACAACAGCGCAAACCGTTGGACTCCCGACGTTCCCATGGTAGTTCCCGAGATCAACCCCTCTCACTTCGAGGTTATCGCGGCACAGAAGAAGCGTCTTGGCACTTCCCGCGGATTTATCGCGGTAAAGCCCAACTGCTCCATTCAGTCCTACGTTCCCATGCTCACTCCCCTTCGTGAGTTTGGCATCAAGCAGGTGGTAGCTACCACCTATCAGGCAATTTCGGGTGCAGGCAAGACCTTCAACGAGTGGCCCGAAATGATAGACAACGTCATCCCCTACATCGGTGGCGAGGAAGAAAAGAGCGAGCAGGAGCCCCTTCGCGTTTGGGGTAAGGTAGAAAACGGCGTTATCGTTAAGGCTGACGCTCCCATTATCACCACCCAGTGCAT
Organism: Eubacteriales bacterium; assembly: GCA_045544735.1. Taxonomy (GTDB): domain Bacteria; phylum Bacillota; class Clostridia; order Oscillospirales; family CAG-272; genus CAG-390. Next base: position 21,849 of record JAZPZM010000168.1, on the reverse strand, counting down.
CCGCGTTCCCGTTACCAACGGTCACACCGCCGCTGTATTTATGAGCTTTGAGAGAACGCCCTCCAAGGAGGAGATCCTTCAGCGTTGGGCTGAGTTCAAGGGACTTCCTCAGGAGCTTGAGCTTCCCTCCGCTCCCAAGCAGTTCATTACCTATTTCGAGGAGGATAACCGTCCCCAGTGCCGCGTAGACCGCGAGATCTACGGCGGTATGGGAATCACCGCAGGCAGACTGCGCCCCGACACCCTCTTTGATTACAAGTTCGTAGGACTTTCCCACAATACCCTTCGCGGTGCCGCAGGCGGCTCCGTCCTCAACGCAGAGCTTCTTTACCGTCTTGGATACTTTGACTGATATCATTCAGGCAAGTTAAAAAATGGATAACAAAAGAAACAAAAAAAGAATCCTTATAATTACTTTTTCTCCCGGCGGGGGATGCGCCGATCTTGCGAATGCGGCAACCATCCTCTACCGCCGCGCGGGATATGCTGCCGACGTGCTTGACATAACCCACCCCGACGACAGAGAAGCGGCTATATCGCTTGAGCTTCACGCGGATCTCTTACTTGCCATCTTACCGGTATACGCCTTTCACCTTCCCCGCCCCGTAAATGACTTTTTTACCTCTGCGCAGCTTTTCGCTCCGCGCTCTGCGTTGATACTTGGCTACGGATCGTGCGGAGTCGGTGCTGCCGCGTCTGAAGCCGCCGAGCTTTTTGACGTGTGCGAAACTCCGCTTTTCCGCGTTATGACGTGTCCGCTTGAGCATTCACTTGCCGACTATGCAAGCGTAAAGCAAAAGCTTCCCGACAATCTCTCCCTTATCGGTGAGTTTCTTATCGCCGCCGTGCGCGATCCCGTCGGAGAGATCCCACCCGCGCCGATATTAGCGGGAATGTCAAGGCTCGTTCCCACAAGGGCTATAATGAATTTGGCTGTCTCCGTGCCCACGTTTGATGCTGCGAAATGCCGCTACTGCGACGCTTGCTACGATATATGCCCCGTAGGAGCTATCATTTCGGGAAGTCCCGCCGTAGACAAAAGCCGTTGCATCCGTTGCAACGCCTGCGTAAAGTTCTGCCCCGAAGGCGCAAGAAGCATGAAGGTCTCGCCATTGCTTGTCAAATATCTTGACAAAAAATTTGCCGAGCCGAAAGCCCCACAGGAAATAAAGCGAAAAATCAGAAAATAAAAAAATATCGTCCTCGCTCTTGTCGAGGACGATATTTTTATTTTCTGTAATAAACGTAGAAGGCGATGATGGTGCGCACCTCGCCGCCGTGCTCGATATCGGGACCCGTCAAGACGACTCCGTCCTTTGAAAGAAGCTCCCACGCCTCAAGTTCCTCCGCCTTACAGCGAAAAACGGTCTCGGACGATGAAAACACGATAAAATCTCCATCGTGCAGACTCATACAACCGCCTTTACCGATGACTTCCTCGACGTTATCGCGGCGCTCGGTGACGTACTTTATCGCCTGCCCCGCAATACGCTGTGCCATTTCAAGGCGGTATTTTTTATTCGACGGGTCTTTTTTCTTTTTGAAGATATCAAGTATTCCCATTACTGACCTCTGTATTTAAGCACGCAAAACTCGCCGACGTCAAGCGTAAGATCACCCTTGCCGCGCTTTTGCTTATAAATATCCGTCCACGCGCCGTCCATTTTGCAAGTCTGCGCGTCGTACGAAAGGTTAGCCGCAACCTTAATACAGCTCTTGCCCTTGGTGCGAATAAACTCAAAATATCCGCCGTCGGCGCGAGTTACGCGGAAATCTCCGCCGTCGAAAACGCTTTCATTTTTGCGCATATCGCCAAGCCTTTGATAGTGGGCGAGAAGCTCCTCGTCGCCAAAGTCCCACGCCATAGGTCTGCGGCAGAAAGGATCGCCCATACCTTCCATTCCAAGCTCGTCGCCGTAGTAAACGCAGGGGAAACCGAAAACGGTGTATTGGATAGCGGAAGCGAGCAAAAGCAGTTTCTTGCCCCACGCTCTGCCCTCCTCGGACAGGCGCATTGCGGCAAGCTTTTCGTTATCCTGCTCGCGCCTTGCTACCTCGACAGCCGCGCGGTCGCCGAGCAGAGAAAGTATGCGCTCCGTATCGTGCGTTCCGATGATGTTCATAAGAACGTTTGAAACCTGCGGCGGATACGATGCGTAAAGCTCCGTAAGGGTGTTCGCAAGATGTGCGCTGTTGCGGTTCGTCGCGTAGTCGATAAGAGCCACGCGCAAGGGGTAGTTCATTACGCTGTCAAGCTGCTTACCCCTGAAATACGAGCGACGCTTGCTATACGCGACCTTTTCGGCGGCGTTTTCCCAGACCTCGCCGATAACGACCGCGTCCTTATTTACGGCGCGTGCGCGCTCGCGCAGCTCAAAGAGAAATTCATCGGGAAGTTCGTCCGCCACGTCAAGCCGCCAGCCGTCAGCACCCGCGAGCAGATATTTTTCAATTACTCCGCCCTCGCCCGTGAAATAATCGCGGCAATCGGGATTTGAAAGCCTGAGCTTTGGCAGAATGCTGATGCCCCACCAAGACTCATAGCCGCCGTCATCGTGGAAATAATACCAATCGCGGTACTTTTCATCACCGCTCTTTGCCGCCTCAAAGTAAGTGCTTTCGTCGCCCGTGTGGTTGAAAACGCCGTCAAGCACTACCTTGATGCCCGCGGCGTGAGCCGCGTCAACGAGCTTTTTGAAGGCGTTATCTCCGCCAAAGCCATCGTCTACCTTCATATAATCGGCGGTATCGTATTTATGGTTACTCTTTGCCGTAAATATGGGGTTAAGATATATCACGCTTACGCCGAGGGACGCAAGGTACGGCAGCTTTTCGATGATTCCCCAGAGATTTCCGCCGAAGAACTGATTGTTCTTTACCGCCTCGCCTCTGAAGTGTGCGTGCTGAACCTCAATGCCGTTCCACTTTTTGACGCGCTCTGCGTCGGGGGCGTACTTGGTTCTTCCCTTTCCGCGACAGAAGCGGTCGGGGAATATCTGATACATTACGCCGCCGCCAAGCCACGAGGGAGTTTTAAATCCCTTTTCATAAACGAGGAGTCGGAAAAAGCGTCCTTCCTTTGAGGAAAGATTGAAATTAAGGTTATCGTATGTATCTGAAAACAGCGTGTCCGCGCCGCGGAGGAAAAGGTACTCGTAGTAAAAAAGTCCCGATCCGTCGCCGCCGCAAAGGTCGGCTGTGTTTATTGTAAGCGTATATATATCGTAAATCCAATTAGTGGAGGTGAATTCAAAGGGAAGGTCACGGTAGGAGGGATCGACGCGTTCCTCGCCGTAAGCGCCGTTATCGCGGGCAATACGCATAACAACAGCACAGGTGCCGAGCGTTCTCGGCACTTGTGCTGTGAATACGACCTTTGCTCCGCAGGGGAAAGCGCCGAGCGCGTCGGCGGCTTTCCCATCATACTGTTTTTTTATTATTACGCCATTTTTGGCGATCTCAGTTGAATATACGGGTAGCATTAAGTCTTTTTCTCTTTCGGTAAATTATTTTTTGGTTTTTGCCTTTGCAGTCTTCGCGGGAGCAGCCTTCGGAACGGGAACGCGGTTGAGATGCCAAATTCTGTCGGCATACTCTGCAACTGCTCTGTCTGCGGCGAAGTAGCCGCACTTTGCGATGTTTACAAGGGACATACGAGTCCATCTGTCGCGATCGAGGTAATCTCTGTACATTGCGCCGTGAATTCTGTTATAAGAATCAAAATCAGCTATGCAGAGGTAGGGATCGGCAACGCCGTAGGTGGGAGAGATAAGGTAGGTTGCGATGTCCGCAAAGGACTCGCCTGCAAAGCCTACGTTAAGTCTGTCGATTATGCGTCGGAGCTTCTCGTTACGCGAGTAGTAGATGGCAGGAGTGTAGCCGGAGAGCCAAAGCTCCTCGACCTCTGCGGCGTTAAGACCGAAGATATAGATGTTATCGTCGCCAACTGCGGCGTGCATCTCAACGTTTGCGCCGTCAAGAGTTCCGATGGTGAGCGCACCGTTTATCATAAGCTTCATACAGCCCGTACCGCTTGCTTCCTTACCTGCCATGGAGATCTGCTGGCTGATCTCGGCTGCGGGGATAAGGCACTCTGCCGCGCTTACGTTGTAATCCTCAACGAAGATAACGCGGAGCTTTTCGCGGATCTTGGGGTTAGCATCAAGCTCACGGGAGAGCATACAAATAAGCTGAATGATCCTCTTTGCGAGCTGATATCCGGGAGCTGCCTTTGCGCCGAAGATGAACGTTCTGGGATAGAAATCCATATCGGGATTATCAAGAAGATCAAGATACATTCCGATGATGTTGAGAACGTTAAGAAGCTGACGCTTGTACTCGTGCAGACGCTTGATCTGTACGTCGTAGATGGAATGGGTGTCGATCGGCACGCCCGTGCGCTTGTAGATGAACTCGGAGAACTTCTCCTTGTTTTCGTGCTTGATAGCGCGAAGCTTGTCAAGAACAGCCTTATCGTCGGCAAACGCAAGGAACTTTTCAAGCTCCTCGGGATTCTTGCGATATCCCGTTCCGATAGTTTCGTCAAGCAGACCTGCAAGACCGGGGTTTGAGTAGCACAGCCAACGACGGTGAGCAATACCGTTGGTTACGTTGGTAAATCTTTCGGGCCACATACGGTAGAAATCCTTAAATACGGAATCTACGAGTATCTGGGAGTGGAGCTTGGAAACTCCGTTTACGGTGTGAGAGCCGATAACGGCAAGATTTGCCATATGGACCTGACCGTAGCTGATGATGCTCATAGCAGAAACTCTGCTCCAGTTGCCGGGGAAACGCTCCCAAGCCTCCTTGCAGAAGCGCTCGTTGATCTCGCGTACGATGGTGTGGATTCTGGGCAGACGGAAGCGGAAGAGGTCCTCGCTCCACTTCTCAAGTGCCTCGGGCATTACGGTGTGGTTGGTGTAGGATACGGTGTTGGTGGTGATATACCAAGCGTGCTCCCAAGAATAGTTATATTCATCTACGAGGATACGCATAAGCTCGGGAATGCAGAGCGCAGGGTGCGTATCGTTGATGTGGATAGCAACCTTATCGTGAAGGTTATCAAGAGTTCCGTAAACCGCCATATGGTCGCGGATAATGCTCTGCACGGACGCGGAAACGAGGAAGTACTGCTGAGTAAGACGGAGCAGCTTACCTTCCATATGGTTGTCCGAGGGATAAAGCACCTTCGAGATTATCTCGGCACTGTTGCTTTCCTCAAGCGCACGGGTGTACTGTCCCTGCGTGAAGAGTCCCATATTGAAGGAACGGATATCGCGCGCCTTCCAAAGACGGAGTCTGTTTACGCCGTCGCTGTCGCCGCCCGAAACCATCATATCGTAGGGCACTGCCTCGAAGTCCTCGGTGTCCTCGTAACCTATCTCAAGTCTGCCGTTCTGCCACTTCTCAACTACCTTACCGCCCATTTTGACGGTGAAGATACGGTCGGTACGGGGAACGAGCCATACCTCGCCACCGGGAAGCCAGATATCAGGCATCTCTACCTGAATACCGTCAACTATCTTCTGCTTGAAAAGACCGTACTCGTAGCAAAGCGAGAATCCGCAAGCGGGATAATCGAGCGAGGAGAGAGAGTCCATAAAGCAGGCGGCAAGTCTGCCAAGACCGCCGTTTCCAAGTCCTGCATCGGGCTCGCACTCATAAAGATCGTCAAGATCGTAGCCGAGATTCTTCAGAGCCTTCTTATAGGACTCGGCAAGTCCGAGGTTGTGAAGGCTGGTCTTGAGCGAGCGTCCCATAAGGAACTCCATGCACATGTAGTAAATGCGCTTTTCGCCCTTGTGATTGATGGTATCCTTGAACTCGGAGCGCTTCTCGGTAAGGATGTCCTTCACGGTGTGAACAACAGCCTTATACATCTGCTCGCGCGAAGCGTCGCGGGCGGTTGCGCCGAACTGGCGCGAAAGCTTTTGTTCAATATTAAATTTTACTTCAGTTGCGTTAGGTTTGTAATTCAAATCAACTTCCTCCAATGTTTGTCTTTAATTAGTTAAGGCTGTCATACATACTGACGTACTGCTTTGCAGATGCCGCCCACGAAAAATCGGTGGACATTATCTTCTTTATAAATTTCCTTGCCTTTTTCTTGTCCTTAAGCAGCTCCACTGCGGCGCAGGTGCGCTCGTAAAGCTCGGCGGCGCTGTAGTTGGCAAAGGTAAATCCATTTCCCATAAGAGTTCCGTCCTCTTTCTCCCAATAGCCGTGGATAGAGTCGGCAAGTCCGCCCGTTTCTCTTACTACGGGGATCGCGCCGTATCTTGAGGCTATCATCTGCGAAAGACCGCAGGGCTCGCTCTTCGACGGCATCATAAAGATGTCAGCCGCGGCGTATATCTTGCGGGACAGATCTCTGTCGTAGGTGATGAGGGCGCGTACTTGATTCGGAAATTCTCCCTCAAGTGAGCGGAAAAAGTCCTCATACTTGCTTTCACCGCATCCGAGGACCACGAACTGTGCGCCCGTGTTCCAAAGAACTCCGCGCAAGCACTCGGCAACAAGGTCAAGTCCCTTGTGCGAGGCAAGACGCGAGATAACGGCGATAAGCGGAACATCCGCGTCGGGAAGTCCGATATCTTGGCGCAGCTTTGTGCGGCAAGCCGCCTTCTGCGCGGGCGCTTTTGCGCTGTAATTCTTGGGAAGGATGGGGTCCGTTTGGGGATCGTAATACGCGTAGTCGATGCCGTTGAGTATACCGCACACCTTTGAGGAATTTCTCTGTAAAATTCTCCAAAGCCCGTGAGAATACTGGGGAGTCATTATCTCCTCGGCGTATCTGGGGCTTACGGTGCTGACTATCTCTGCGGACTCGATAGCGCCCTTCATAAGATTTATACATCCGTCGTATTCTACGCACTCGCGGTCTGCGGCACTAAGTCCGAAAACGTCACCGAGGATGTAGAAATCGTATTTGCCCTGATATTCAATATTATGAATGGTAAATACGCGGCGGATAGCGGCGTACTGCGGACGCCCCATATATTTGCGACAAAGATATATAAGTGAAAGCGCAGACTGCCAATCGTTTGCGTGAAGCACCTTCGGGAAGAAATTTATCCTCGGAAGCATTTCAAGCACGGCTGTGCAGAAGAAAGCGAAGCGTTCACCGTCATCGTAATGACCGTAAAGTCCGCCCGCGCGGTCAAAATAATATTCATTGTCAACGAAATAATAGGTAACTCCGTCCTTTTTAAGACTAAGTATTCCACAGTACTGACGGCGCCAAGCAAGCTCTACGGTAAAGACCGCCTCGGTCTTCATCTGCTCGCGCCATTTTGCGCCAACAGCCGAGTAGAGCGGCATAACCACGCGCACGTCCGTTCCTTCAGCGGCAAGCGCCGTGGGGAGAGAGCCGAGAACGTCGCCAAGACCGCCCGTGGCGGCAAAAGGCATTGCCTCAGCTCCTACGAAAAGTACACTTTTTTTCATTGTTTGACCTCTTTATTTTTTATACCATTATTCCCTTGCCGATGAAGAAGGGCATGCTCTCGTGTCCCGAAAGAACGCGCGAGTCGCGAATAATGGCATTTTTATCAGTGATAACGCAGTTAAGGCTTACGTTCTGACCAACGTAGGTGTCCTGAAGCAGAATGGAGTTTTTGATCTTCGTGCCTCTGCCGACCTTGACTCCGCGGAAGATTATGCAGTTCTCGACCTCGCCCTCGATAACGCATCCGTCAGCTATAACGGAATTGGTTACCTTTGCGCCATCGCAATAGGTAGTGGGGGCGGAGTTGCGGACCTTCGTGTATACGGCGCGGTTCTCCTGTCTGAAGAGCGCGTTACGCACGTTTGCGTCAAGAAGGCTCATCGAGCAATCGAAATAGCCCGAAATAGAGCTGATGTTTGCATAATATCCGTGGTAACGGTATGCGCGGTAGTTGGCTCTACCGATGTTTTTGAGAATGACCTCGTTAAAGAAGTGCGTGTATCCGTGCGCCGAAGCGTCAAGCAATATAGCTTGCAGGTAGCTACGGGTGATCACCATAATATTGGTAGAAACCTCTGCCTCGTCGCAAAGTCCCTTTGTGTACTCTGCCACCTCGTAGATGTTGCCGTTATCGTCGGCATTTACTATCCACTGTCTTGCGGCAATGGCGCTTGCGCTTCTGACGCGCTTGGTTACGATGGTGATGTCCGCGCCGCTTCTCTCGTGGTACTTGATAACGTCGCGCAGGTCGATGTTGCAGATAGCGTCGCAATCGGAAAGCACGATAACGTCCTCATCACAGCGAGAGATGAAGTTCATAACGCCGAGCATCGCCTCAAGGCGCGTATGATAAAGCGAGGGAGTTCCCTTGGAATCAAAGGCGGAGATGAAGGGCGGAAGGAGCTTGATACCACCCGAACGGCGCGCAAGATCCCAGTCCTTACCCGTGCCGATGTGGTCAAGGAGCGACTGATAATTGTAATGGGTTATAACGCCAACCTTTGTGATGTTGGAGTTTACCATATTGGAAAGCGGAAAATCTATAAGACGGTATCTGCCGCCGAAGGGAACGCTCGCCATAGTGCGATGGCGGGTAAGCTCAGGCAGACATTCGTCGTGAATATTGGAAAATATAAGTCCTGCTGCGGTCATTTTAATATCCTCCTTTTTAATTTCTGCCCTTACCACTCGCCGTAAAGCATTGCGCCCTGGGGAACGTTCTCCCCTGCCGCAACGTTTACGCCTGCGCCAACGACAGCTACCTCTACGCCCTCTGCACGGTCTGCGCCGAGAGTTGCGCCCTCTCCGACGTAGGCAAAGGAATCGACGATGGAATACTTAACAACGGCATTTTTGTCTATCGTAGCACCGCTCATAATAACGGAGTCCACGACCTCTGCACCCTCTAAAACGCGCACACCAACGCCGAGAACGGAATTTTTGACCTTTCCGTATATCTCACAGCCCTCGGTAATGGAGCAGTTGGATATCTCCGCGTCCTTGCTTATAAACTGCGGAGCCTGTGCGTAGTGGCGTGCGTAGATGCGCCACTTGTCGTCGTTGAGAACAAGTGCGGGGTCTGCGCCAAGCATATCCATATTTGCTTCCCAAAGGGATTTGATAGTTCCGACGTCCTTCCAATAGCCTGAGAAGGGGTACGCGAACATTCTCTCGCCTGCGCCAAGCATTGCGGGAATGATGTTTTTACCGAAATCGTTTTCGGAGTCGGGGTTCTTCTCATCCTCCTCAAGATAGGAAAGGAGCTTTTTGGTATTGAAGATGTAAATACCCATCGAAGCCTTCGTGCTATCGGGGTTTTTGGGCTTTTCGGAGAACTTCCACACGCTTCCGTCATCGTTTACGCTCATAATACCGAAGCGGCTCGCCTCCTCGATCGGAACGTCGATAACGGCGATGGTGCAATCCGCATTGTTGCGCTTGTGTGCGGCAAGCATTGCGGCGTAGTCCATCTTGTAGATGTGGTCGCCCGAAAGGATCAAAACGTATTCGGGATCGTACTGCTTGATGAACTGAATATTCTGATAAATTGCATTGGCAGTTCCGCGATACCAATCGGCGCGATCCTTGCCCTGATACGGGGGCAAAATCTTTACACCGCCGTAGTTGCGGTCGAGGTCCCAGGGAAGTCCGTTGCCTATATAATCATTCAGGAGCAGGGGCTGATACTGAGTGAGGACGCCTACGGTGTCAATGCCTGAGTTAACACAGTTTGAAAGGGGGAAATCGATGATGCGATATTTGCCGCCGAACAAAACGGCGGGCTTGGCAAGCTTTGAGGTAAGTGCGTAGAGTCGGCTTCCCTGTCCACCCGCGAGAAGCATTGCGACACATTCTTTTTTCTTATACATAGCTTTGATCCGATCCTTTCTTGCGATTATATATATTTATTTATTTTTCTTTTTTCTGCACGAAGCGGCTTTCTTTGCCTTCGGCGCGGTATCCGTGATCTTTTCATCGAGCTTGAAGATCAGCGCGCCGTGAGGTGCAAGGCGAATGGATACGGAATTATCCCACTTGCCCGCGGGGATCGGCTCGCTTACGATTCCGTCGGGGTGCGTTACACCGCCGCCGCCGTACGCAAGATCGTCGCTTGAGAGAAGCTCGCTCCAGCGTCCCGCAAAGGGTACGCCGAGTCGGTATTCGGGGTAATAGACAGGCGTGTAGTTGACAACGATGAGAAGCTCGCCGTCGTCGGACATTCTGCGGTAAGCGATAACGCTTGCATCTGCGTTATCGACCTCGACCCAATCAAATCCGCTCCAATCCGTATCACGCGCCCAAAGGGCAGAGTTTGCAAGATACAGGTGGTTAAGGTCGGCGTTGAAGCGCTGAAGCCTTGCGTGCTTGTCGTAATCAAGCATAAACCACTCAAGACTGCTGCTATAGTCCCACTCGCGGAACGGGCCGTACTCGCAGCCCATAAAGAGCAGCTTTTTGCCCGGGTGAGTCATCATATAAGTCATAAATGCGCGCGTGCCTGCGAATTTGTTGTAGTAATCGCCGGGTGCGCGGTCGAGAAGCGACTTTTTACCATGAACGACCTCGTCGTGCGAGATGGGGAGCATATACTTTTCGCCGAAGGCGTACATCAGCGAGAAGGTCATTTTATCGTGATGATATTTTCTGTATATCGGGTCTGTCTTGAGATAGGAAAGGCTGTCGTTCATCCAACCCATATTCCATTTATAAGTGAAGCCGAGTCCGTCGCCATCAAACGAGGTAAGACCTGCCCACGCGCTCGATTCCTCCGCTATCATCATAACGGCGGGGTGGCGACCTGCCATATGACCGTTGAGCTTCTTGAAGAACGCCATAGCCTCAAGGCAACGGTTATCGCCGTAGATATTGGGGACCCATTCTCCGGGTGCTTTATCGTAATCGAGATAGAGCATGGACGCTACCGCGTCAACGCGGATTCCGTCCGCGTGGTAGACCTCCGCCCAGAAGCAGGCGTTGGAAACGAGGAAGGACTGAACCTCCGTTCTGCCCACGTCAAAGCGGCGTGTGCCCCAGCCCTTATGCTCCATTCTGTCCCAGCCCTGATACTCGTAAAGCGGCTGTCCGTCAAACTCGTAAAGGCCGCGTGCATCCTTGGGGAAGTTCGCGGGAACCCAGTCGAGAATAACGCCGATGCCCGCCTCGTGCATAGCGTCAACGAAGGCGCAGAAATCGCGTGGAGAGCCAAAGCGCGAGGTGGGCGCGTAATAGCCCGTGACCTGATAGCCCCAAGAGCCGTCAAAGGGATGCTCCATGACGGGCAAAAGCTCTATGTGAGTATATCCCATCTGCTTGACGTACTGAGGAAGCTCGTGCGCAAGCTCAAGATAGCTAAGATAAGTTCCGTCCTCGTGACGCTTCCAAGAGCCGAGATGAAGCTCGTAAACGTTTAACGGGCGGTTATAATCCCTCGCATTCGGGCGGAAGCTCATCCAGCCCGCGTCACGCCACGGATAATCGGTGGGGGCGGTGTAAACGAGAGATGCGGTTGCAGGGGGAAGCTCAGCGGCAAAGGCGTAGGGGTCAGCCTTCTGAAGCTGTCTGCCGTCCCTTGTGTGAATAAGATACTTATAGCGAGTTCCGTCGGGCATATCGGGCAGTGATATCTCCCAAATACCTCCGTCGTTCAAGCGGCGCATATAGCAGCCGTGACAGCCCTGCCAGCCGTTGAAGTCACCTATTACGGCAACCGCCGTGGCGTTGGGCGCCCAAACACGGAAGGTGAGCAAGCCATCTTCACGATGAACGCCAAAATAATTGTATGACTCAAAGTTAGTTCCTTGGTGAAACAGATATTCCGCCATTTCATTTTTATTGCTCATTTTTTATCCTCCCTCAACAGAAAAATCGGAATCAAATTTTCCTATTTTATATTATACAACATTTCGAGGTCAATTTCAATTGCAAAATTTAATATTTTATTATTTTAGTAAAGTTTAATAATAATATAATAATATTAAGGTTTTTTTATTCCATTATAATGAAAAAAAGCCTCACTTTGAGGCTTTTTTTCAATTTATCTCCTTGCGCATTCGCTCAAGTGCGCCCTTTTCAAGACGCGAGACCTGCGCTTGTGAGATGCCTATCTCCTCGGCTATCTCCATCTGAGTTTTGTTCATAAAAAAGCGCAAGCTTATTATCCTGCGCTCCCTCTCGCCAAGATGCTCAAGTGCTTCGGCAAGCGCGATATTTTCAAGCCACATTTCATCCGAGGAATTCGTGTCTGCAAGCTGATCGATAACGTAGAGCGAGTCCCCGTTTTCGCTGTATATCGGCTCGTAAAGCGACATCGGCTCGATTATTGCCTCCATCGCTCTCACCACTGCCTCGCGGCTCTCGCCGATCTTCTCCGCTATCTGCGCGGGTGTCGGCTCGTTTTGATTGTCGACCATCAGCTCCTCGCGTGCGCCGAGCGCACGGTAGGCGAGATCCCTGACCGAACGGCTTATGCGTATCGCGTTGTTGTCGCGCAGATAACGGCGTATCTCGCCTATTATCATCGGAACGGCGTAGGTGGAAAATTTTACGTTCAATTCAAGATTAAAATTATCCACCGCCTTGACAAGTCCGATACATCCGACCTGAAAAAGATCGTCCATCGACTCATGCCGCCCCGAAAAACGCTGTATTATGCTAAGGACGAGCCTTAGATTGCCGTATATCAGCTCGGCGCGCGCGCCGTCGTCTCCCTCCTTGGTTTTTTGCAAAAGGTCGTATTTTTCCTCGTCCGTCAAGGTTTTCAGCTTCGTGGTGTTCACTCCGCAAATTTCGACTTTGTTATAGTACATACGCTTCTCCCGACAATTTTTACATTACAATTATCGGCTGTATCGCGCGTTGGTTATTCAATGCAGATTTTGGCATAAAAAATGCGAGTTCAATGACTCGCATTTTTTATTTCTTTTTCGGAGCTTTTTTAAGCCTTGACCACATAAATATAACGAGCTGACCGGGGATACCGAGAAGGTAGAGCAACCACAGATTATATCCCGCCACAAGCACCGTTATGTGGATAGCCAAAAGAATAGACCACATAAGGACTGAAATTATCAGATAGTTTCTTCTCGTTTCAAACCAAATACTGTTGAAAACGAGATGCACGATGGATGCCACGGGGATGCCGTAAAGAAATGCGAGCCATTCCCCCTTGACCGTGGGCGCAAACAAAGCAAGCAGTACGAACACAAGCAGGGATATAAACCAAACGAGCATCATCGACATTGCGGCGATGAGATGGCGGTTATGCTTGTGAATGGGCTCGCTCGCCGACCCCTTGCGCTCGGCTGCCGTATGCTCCTCGTGAACAAGGTAGTCAAGCGTAACGCCGAAAAGCTCCGCTATCGTAACGAGCACCGTTACGTCGGGGATGGACTCGGCACGCTCCCACTTGGAGATCGCCTTGTCGGAATAATTAAGCCTTTCCGCAAGCTCTATCTGCGTCATTCCGCGCGCTTGGCGCAACTCGGAAATATTTTTTGCTACTGCGTTTTTTATATCGTTCATCAATAATCATCCTCTGAATATCCGCGGTGTTCTTTACCTTGATACTTATAAATTATACCCCTTTTGAGATAAAAAGTCAAGAACACAAGCGAAACTTAAGTTTTACTTCTTTCTGCGCTTTCTTGCGCATTGATACGCAAAAAGCGAGAAAACGAAAGCAATCGAGGCGTAAACGAAAGCGTTACCCACAAGCGTATACGGCGTATCGCGCTCCGACAACAGCACGTCCGCTACGACGTAACCCTCCGTGCTTGCGCCAACGCTTGCTTTTATCGCGCCCGTGGGAGAGATAACGCACGAAACGCCCGTGCTTGCCGCGCGAAGCACTCCGCGCGAGTTTTCGATAGCGCGAAGCCGCGCTTGCGCGACGTGCATATAAAGGGCTCGCGACGTGCCAAACCAAGAGTCGTTGGTGGAAAGAAGCAAAAGCTCCGCGCCGTCGCGCACGCTGTCGCGTGCAAGCGGCTCGTAGATAGAGTCAAAACAGATGATACCGCCAAGGGCAACGTCGCCGCCGTCGGCGATAGCGGTGCTATCGCCCGCTATTATATCCTCCTCAAGCGAGGCAATTTCCGCAAGCGGCGGAAAAACGAAGCTCAAAAACGTCCGCCACGGCATATATTCGCCAAACGGAACGAGGCGACGCTTGCAGTAAAGCTCACTCTCCGCCGTGCCGTCGGGATAAAAGGTCGCTATGCAATTAAGTATCTCACGGTTCTCGCCGTAGTCAAAGCATCCGATGGCGAGGGTGATATCCAAGTCATCCGCAAGTGTTGAAAGCTTTCGGCGAAGCGCTGCGTCACTTGACAAAAATCGCGATGCAAACACACTTTCGGGCCACAGCACTATCTTTGCGCCGTCGTCGGCGGCGCGGCGGGTGTATTTCTCATATTTTTCCCATATTTGCGAGCTTGTATAGGCGGTGTAGCCGTCGCGCGAGGAGATATTTCCCTGCACCGCCGCCACCCTTACGCTCTGCTCGCCCATAGGAATTGCGGTAAGCAACGCGCCGCAAAGCAGATTTCCCACCGCGAGAGACGCGGCGGTTATCACGCGCCATTTCAGCTTTCCGAGCAATAGTGCCTGAGCCGCGAGAGCCGAGGTCGCTATGATGAGAGCGGAAACGAAATAAGAGCCAAGGAGCGACGCGCTCATCGCCGTGAGCGTGAAGTTCCCGACGAGCTGACCGAGGGCAAGTCTGCCCCACGGCACGCCCGCCCAAGTCAGCGTTTGAGTCCATTCAAACACCGCCCACAGCGTAGCGGCAAGAAAGGGCAAAAGTGCGCTATGGCAGGATTTGCCAACCCTTGCGAACACAAGAAAGACGAAGCCGCCCGCTATCGCGGCAAGCAAGGGAAGCCCAAGCCACGCGAGCGCAACGACTGCGGCGGACGATGCGTTGCTCATGCCGACGAAATCCATCGGGTAAAGGCTCAAAACCCAATGCCACACCACGAAATACATAACGTAGAAGAAGAAAAATCCGTAAAGGTACGCTCTGCGCGGCTTTTCGGCAAGTGCGAAAAGCACGAGCGCCGCGGGAATGAACGCCACCCATTCTATTATCGCGCCGAGTGCCGTGGGAAAGCACATACAAAGCCCCAACGTAACAGCAGACACGGCGAGATACAAAAGTCTTTGCCACGCGGACGAGGGGCGTAGGAGCTTATTTGCCATACTTCCCCACCCCGAAATCCGAGCAGAACCAAACGTCATCGTAGGACAGCGAAAATTCCTTGCCCGACAGATAATCAAGCGTACTGCCCTTTTTCTCAAAGGCAAAGCCGACGCGGTAGGAATAAAGAGCCTGCCACTTATATCCGAGCTTTTTATCCTCACGGTTCACGCCGTACTTTCCCTCTCCGCAAAGCGGGTGTCCGACGTGCGCCATATGGGCGCGTATCTGGTGCGTTCTGCCCGTAAAAAGCTCAATCCCAACGAGAGAACGCGCGCTCTCGCCCCTGCCGACCGTGGCAAGAGTGCGATAGCCCGTGATTATCTCCTTGTAGCCGTCGCGCTTGCGGTCGCTGATGGTGACGGTGTTCGTCGCGCTGTCCTTGCGAAGATACGCGCGCAGTACGTCGGCGCGTTTTTCGGGAATGCCGTGTACGGCGCAAAGGTAAAATTTCTTTACCTCACCGAGGCGAATGCGCTCGTTCATATCACGGAGCGCCGCCGCGTTCTTGGCGGCAATAACAATTCCGCCCGTGTTTCTGTCAATGCGGTTGCAAAGCGCGGGGGCAAAGCTCTGCTCGCCGTCGGGCGCGTACTCTCCCTTGCGATAAAGATACGCCTGCATATGCATAACGAGGGTGTTGTCCTTGCCCTCGTCATCCTCGTGGACGAGGACTCCGGGGCGCTTGTTAAGCAAAAGTATATTTTCGTCCTCGTAGACGATGTCGAGCTTTGGCTCTATGCGCGTATACGCGGACGTATCCGACTCGGGCGAGTCGAAAAACTCGTCCCTTATGAAAAGCTGTACCTCGTCGCCCTCGCAGAGCATAGTTTTCGGCTCGGCACGCTTGCGGTTGAGCTTTATTTTCTTCGTGCGCAGAAATTTATACATAAGCGACTGCGGAAGTCCCTTTACCGCCTTTGTAAGAAACTTGTCAAGGCGTTGTCCCGCGTCGTTTTTTTCTATTTTTAATATTCTCATTTACTTATATAAAAGGCGGACAGCAGTCCGCCTTTGAAAGTCCTTATTTAGTACCGAAAATTCTGTCGCCCGCGTCTCCGAGTCCGGGGACGATATAGGCGTGATCGTTAAGGCACTCATCAAGTGCGGCAACGTAGATATCCACGTCGGGATGTGCCGCCTGAACCTTCGCAACACCCTCGGGTGCGGCAACGAGAGCCATAAAGCGAATATTGCGGCATCCGCGCTTTTTAAGAATATCAAGCGCGTCGCAGGCAGAGCCGCCCGTGGCAAGCATGGGGTCAACGAGAATTACTATTCTGTCCTCGATATCCTGCGGGAACTTCGAATAATACTCAACGGGCAGATGAGTTTCGGGGTCGCGGTAAAGTCCAATGTGCCCAACCTTTGCAACGGGAACGAGGGCAAGAATACCGTCCACCATACCGATTCCCGCGCGGAGGATCGGAACTATGGCAAGCTTTTTGCCCGATATCTTTTTTGCCTTCATCTTGCAAAGAGGAGTTTCTATTTCGATGTCCTCGGTAGGAAGATCGCGGGTAAGCTCGTAAGCCATAAGCATAGCGATCTCGTTAAGAAGCTCGCGGAAATCCTTGGAGCCCGTCTTTTTATTACGCATGATAGAAAGCTTGTGAACTATCAAGGGGTGGTCAACAACATGAAGAATGCTCATTTTTTGCTCTCCTTTTTCTTCAAAAGATGTGCTGTTTGTAAGTATTATTATACTCTAATCCAAAGCCGTTTTCAAGGATATTTTGAAAATATTCTTCCCTATTAAAGTTTTTTTGACGTTTTTTTATTTTTTGCGGCGATAGGTGTTTACTTTTCTCGCCGCAAATGGTAAAATATATACGTAATTTTTCGGGAGGCGGCTGTTATGATCAAAAATAAAAAGGTCGGGATGCTGACTCTCGGCTGTAAGGTAAACCAATACGAGAGCGAGGCTATTGCGGAGGCTCTTGCGGCATTCGGCATAACGGCGGCAGAGCCCGACGCCGATTGCGACGCCTTTATCGTCAACACCTGCACCGTCACGGCGGAGGCTGACCGCAAATCACGCCAGATGATACGCAGACTTCACGCCGCAAACCCAAGCGCGCCGATAATAGTCACGGGATGCACCGCGCAATCCGCTCCGCAAAAGATAGCGGAGATGGAGGGTGTCCGCGCCGTTTGCGGCAACGCCGAAAAGCTCAAATGCGCCAGTCTCGCATCAGAGCTTATCGAGGAGAAAGAGCTAAAAAAACCAAGCATATACGTTCCCGATATCGGAAGCGCGCCGTTTGAGAAAATGTCGCTTCGCAGTTTTCCGCGCACGCGCGTATATATAAAAATTGAGGACGGATGCGAAAACCGTTGCGCGTACTGCGCAATTCCCGCGGCGCGCGGAAGCGTGCGCTCAAAGCACCCCGATGACGTGCTTCGCGAGGTCAGCGAATTCGTCGCAGACGGTTGCCCCGAAATAGTGCTTACGGGCATTGAGACCGCATCGTATGGGCGCGACCTTGACGGCGTTACGCTTGCCGACCTGCTTTGCCGCGTTGATGAAATATGCGATAAGACCCGTATCCGTCTCGGCTCTATATATCCAACTCTGCTTGACGAGGAGTTCGTCGGCAAGATATCACGGCTGAAGCACATAGCTCCCCATTTTCACATCTCCCTTCAAAGCGGCTCTACGAAAACTCTTGCCGCAATGAACCGCCGTTACACCGCCGAGGAAGCCGCCGCGGCTATGGCGCGGCTGAGAGCGGCAATGCCGGACGTAATGTTCACCACAGACGTTATCGTCGGTTTTCCGAGTGAGAGCGAAAAGGAATACGCCGAAACGCGAGATTTTTTGACAAAGAACAGATTTCTGACCGCACATATTTTCCCCTACTCGCCGCGCGAGGGAACGCCCGCCGCCGCGATGCAAGGTCAAGTCTCACAGGAGGACAAAAAGAGGCGCGCCGCTTCTCTTGCGGCGTTGCAGAAACAAATAACGCGGGAGATCCTCACCGCTCAAATCGAAAAAAAACCTATCAGGAGCGTGCTTTTTGAAACCTTTTCAAACGGCAAGGCGACGGGACACACCGACTCCTTTATCGAAATAATAGCACCAAGTGACGTTGACATCAAGGGAAAAGAGTTCTCCGTTCGGCTTTTGAGGGTTGAAAAATCGACGATAATAGGCGAAATTATAAAAAAATAAGGATATTTTTGAAATAAAATAAAAAATAATTCGTAAACCCCTTGCTTTTTTAGAAATATTGTGATATAATTACCGATGTTGTTATGGACTCAAGTATTTAAGGAGGTGTCAGGAATGGCAAAATGCAGCGTTTGCGGTAAGGGTGTTGTTTTCGGCAATACTGTTTCTCACTCCCATCGTAAGACCAACAGAGCCTGGAAGCCCAATATCCGCAAGGTCAAGGTTTCCGAGAACGGAACCATTAAAACCGTCAGCATCTGTGCGCGTTGTCTGCGCACCATGAAGAAGGCAGAAAACGCCTGATTAGAGCAGATTTAGGCTGTCGCATTGCGGCAGCCTTTTCTGTATTTTGGAGGTATATATGCTTTGTGTAACTGATTGCCGTTTGCCCCGCGCTTGCTGCGATGAGCTTTTGCGTCTTGGCATAGAGCCGATCCTGCTCCCGCCCCATCCCGCTCTCTCCGCTCCCGTAGCATCGCACACAGACCTTTTGCTTTTTCGCATAGGTAATACCGTACTGACTCACAAAAGCTACGCCGCAATAGCCGAGCGCGAGCTTTCGCGCATCAGAGAGTGCGGCTATGAGATA
Source organism: Eubacteriales bacterium (assembly GCA_045544735.1). Classification (GTDB taxonomy): domain Bacteria; phylum Bacillota; class Clostridia; order Oscillospirales; family CAG-272; genus CAG-390. Next base: position 2,939 of record JAZPZM010000168.1, on the reverse strand, counting down.
CGACTATGCGATACGCCAATAGGTGCGAACTATCCAAACGACGTGGCTCTCTGCGCTTGCGCTACGAAAAATCATCTAATATGCAATACAAGGCATACCGCGGCGGATGCCGTTTCCCTTGCCGCGCAAGCGGGGCTTAAGTTAGTTGACGTTTCGCAGGGATACGCAAAATGCTCCTGCGCCGTACTCTCGGACGGAGCTATAATTTCAGCAGATGCGGGAATATGCAAGGCTTTTTCCACGCATGGCGGCGAGGCTCTCCTTATCTCGTCGGGGTACGTCAATCTTCCGCCATATCAATACGGATTTATCGGCGGCGCAAGCGGTCTTTGCGGTAATACTTTGTACTTTTCGGGGAGCATTGAGCTTCACCCCGACTATAAAAAAATACGTGATTTTTGCCATCGGCACAACACCCTGCCACATTCGCTTTCGGGTGAAGCGCTTTTCGACGTTGGCTCTATGATATTCTTATAAAAAATGGAAAACACCGCAAGGGTGTGTCGCATTTTTGGTTTATCACTCAAGCACAAGGTCACCGTTGAAGCCCGACTCAAGCATCCAAGTCAAATAGTAATAGTATACGGAAGAAGGAGTGCTGGGGCTTGCATGTGTGGCAACGCCCTCATTCTTCTGACATTCCACGGTATACTTCGAGATAAGTGCCTCCAGCTCCTCGCTGTTCTTAACAGCCTTGAGAGCCGCCTCAACCTCGGCAGAAATCTTTTCTACCTGTGGAAGCAGATATGCCGCAAGTCTGGTATCAACCTCAATGACTTCCTCGCCATTTTCATCGGTGGTGGGAGGAGTATTGCCGGAGGGATTATCAATCGGTCCTTCGTTGTTGATGTTAGCGGGATCCTTTACACAGAATCCGAGCGAAAGGCTGGGAAGAGCCACGAAGTTCTGCGTCTTTGCATAACTCCAAACATCGGCATCAACACCCTCCTCGGGATGTGCAATGAACATATTACCGGTCTTGGCTATATCCATCATATAATCATCGTTAAGACGGGAGAGGTTGCCGTCCCCATCGAGCTGATAGTGAACGTCCTCTACACCGTACTGAAGGATATTACGAAGCGCGGGTCTGGTGTTGATAGCGGTAATTATCTCCATTGCGCGAGCAACGTTGGTGCTGTAAGACGAAACGCCGAACATGCTGCCGCAAACGTCGTCCTCGGAAATACGGGGATACTCAAGAACGTTCATGTAGTAATCCTCGCCGTAGAGCTTAGCAAGCTCTGCGCCGCCCTTGACAACGCTGAGTGCAAACTTCTGCTCAGCAGATGCGGAAGCGGAAACGTAGCCAAGATCCTTATACTTCTGAATAGTACGGAGCTGAGCAACGTAGTCAGGATTTCTGAAAATATTGGAGACGGTCATAACGGGGTTAGCGCTACTGCTAAGGTCGATGGTCATATGTCCGCCGAAGTTAGCGTTAAAGGTGGAGCTTGCGATAACGGAGAACTTATTGGAATTGATACGGTTAGTACCCCTATCGTAAGACCAATAATGAGTGTTTACTATGGGAAGCTCTCCAACGACGGGAAGATAGTCCGTGCTGTAGGTTGCTACGTCCTTAAGGAAGTTCTCGCAATTTGCAAGAGAGTTAAGAGTTGCGGGATCGTAGCTGTAATGATCAACGAGCTCCTTGTTCAAAAGGAGATACGTGTACTCGCCAACGGGGTTGTTGTTCGGAATAGCGTAGGTCATACCCTCGCCCAACTGCTTGACCCAAGCAAGAAGGTCGGGGTTGATATATTCCTTGAGCTTTGCGCCGACGTGCTCGTCTACGGAAGCTACCCACTCGTTTTCGATATACTCGATATATCTGTCATAGCCGTCAAACCAGAAGATATCTATCTGATTTGCCTTTTCCTCGGGGTACTTAAGAACGCTTATTGCCGCGCCGTCTGCACCCTCGATCTCCTCCATTACGGTCTCCTCTGCGGTAACGGAAGTTTCCTCATTGGATTCACCTGCATCACGGAACTGAGCGTATTGGGGATTCTCTGCGTAATAAGCAACAAGCCACTCGGCAGTGTTAGTGTCAATGCCCTGAGCCTTTGCAGCCTTTTTAGCGTCCTTCAGATGCTTTGCGGCTTCATCGCGAAGCGCAATGAACTTCTGGTTTTCGCCAAAAACGTTCTCAATGGTTTCATAGTATGTATCATAGGTGCAGAAAGCAAGATTTACCTGAGTCTTAAAGCTTGACTTGGTTATCTTGTTAAATGCTGCGTTTATGGTCTTTGCAGTTTCCTCGGAAACGGGCTTTTCGCAGACCACGTACATTTTAAGCGTAACAGTAGCAGTAGACGCCTTATCGGTTACTTCGTCGGTATCACCTATCTTGTCGCCGCCCGAGCATCCCGTGAGAATAACGCTGAGTGCCATCACAAGACACAGAAGCAAGCTCACTATCCGTTTGTTCATAAAGGGTTCCTCCTTACGATGTGCGCCTCGCGCACGCATATTTATAATAATATTTTACTACAATTCCCACAAAAAGTCAAGTTGATTTTTCGACAGTTTTGACTTCTTTGTCGTTCTTGTAACAGGCTGTTAATTTTTGTTTTGCACTTTGCACAAAGGCAAAAGCTTTCTTTTGCTTTTTTTCACAAAGTTATTGTTGTTAACAACGATTTATTCACTTTATCTTTGTCGACTATGCACAACCTAAATTAGTCAATAAATCCCTTAAGATGCTTTGCGCGGCTGGGGTGGCGGAGCTTGCGAAGCGCCTTCGCCTCAATCTGACGAATACGCTCACGGGTGATATCGAACTCCTTGCCGACCTCCTCAAGAGTGCGGCAACGTCCGTCGTAAAGTCCGAAGCGGAGCTTAATAACGTGCTCCTCGCGGGGAGTAAGGGTGCGAAGCTCGCGGTCGATAACCTCGCGCAGAATGGTTGCGGATGCGGCATCGGCAGGTGCGGG
>JAZPZM010000167.1:0-2406 GCA_045544735.1 Eubacteriales bacterium | reverse complement strand
TTGCCCAAGGGCAAACGTTTAGGAGGGTTTTTGCCTTGTGGCAAAAAGCTACCTTTTGAAAATTGAACAGCGCACTCTCGCGCGTCATTCCGAAGTTCTTTAAAGAGAGCGGGAATAGCGCACTCTCGCGCGTCATTCCGAAGCCGGGGCGCGTTGTTCCGCGCCACGACGAGCGAATCTCGCCGTTTTTCCGCAGAAAAACGGCGCATGATGTTAGCACTAACTGATTTATTAGGGAATAGCACCCAAAAATACGGCTATGCGGTATTAAAAAGCGGTTGCTATATAAGGCTCTCCCTCAGGGAGAGCTGGCGCGTTAGCGACTGAGAGGGGGCGCGAAAGCCCTCTCCGTCACGCTTCGCGTGCCACCTCTCCCAAGGGGCGAGGCAAATTGTTAGTGCGAACATTTCGCACAGCCGTAGCACACGGCGAGAGTCCGAAAGGGAAAGTTGGGTGCAAACATCAAGCGCAAAAATTCTGCGGAATTTTTGCGAGATCCACTTGCCGCGTCGCGGAACAACGCGCCGCGTCTGCGGGATGACGCAGGAGAGTGCGCTATTCCCGCACGTTTAAGCGCCTTCGGAATGACGCTAAAGAGTGCGCTATCCCAGCCTTTTTTGAAGTACTTGCAATAACAAAAAATTGCGCCGCGTCTGCGGGATGACGCAAAGAAAACGCTCACGCGTTTTCAATGATATCCACCTGCGGTGGATGAAATATTTCGCTTCGCGAAATGGAAATATCTCGCTTCGCGAAATGTGAAATATTTTGCTTGCGCAAAATATTAAGGAAGCTTTTTGCGGCGCAAAAAGCATTCGGTAAAATTACCATTCGGGGCTTTTGAGCAATTATATTCGTCAAAAAGGTATGAATACGAATTTTTAACGAATAATATACTTGACTAATATATGATAATATGTTAAAATATTTGATGAAAAGGTGTAAATACGAATTTTTGACGAAAGGATAGCGCGATGATTGAAAGAAAACAATATTTGGATCAGCTCATTTCAAAAAAAGAAAACGGTCTGATCAAGGTGATCACGGGAATCAGAAGATGCGGCAAATCCTATCTTTTATTTGAAATTTATCATAAGTATCTTAATTCCATAGGCGTTGACGATGAGCAAATAATCGAGCTTGCTCTTGACGATGATGAAAATATCAGATACAGAAACCCCATAGAGCTTGGCGAGTATATTCGCAGTATCATTGCGGACAAGGATAAGACCTATTACATTTTCCTTGACGAGATTCAAAAGGTCAAGACCGTGAAAAATCCATATCTTGATGATGAAAACGAAACCGTCAGCTTCGTTGACGTGCTTCTTGGGCTGATGAAAAAGAAAAATGCAGACGTGTACGTTACGGGCTCTAATTCCAAAATGCTCTCGTCGGATATTCTTAGTGAATTTCGCGGCAGGGGCGACGAGATCCGCGTTCATCCCTTGAGCTTTGCGGAGTTTTACGGAGCATATAAGGGAGATAAGCGCGATGCTTGGATAGAATATTATACCTACGGCGGTATGCCGTATGTGTGCAGTCTTGCCGAGCATAGGGCGAAGGCGCAATATTTAAGCGGTCTTTTCGATAATATCTATTTATCGGATATACTTGAGCGTCATAGCATTCGTGACAAGGGAATACTTGACGAGCTTTTGAATCTGATCTCGTCCTCCGTGGGCTCGCTGACCAACCCCCGCAAAATAGCCGATACCTTTGCAAGCGTGGAGCGCATAAAGATAAGCCCTGATACCGTTTCTCAATATCTTGATTATTTTATTGATGCGTTTATGCTCAATAAAGCACAGCGCTTTGATATCAAGGGGAGAAAATATATCGGCTCGCCGCAAAAATATTATTTTTCCGATATCGGACTGCGTAATGCAAGGCTGAATTTCCGACAAACCGAGGAAAATCACATTATGGAAAATATAATATATAACGAGCTGATAATACGCAGCTTTACCGTTGACGTGGGCGTTGTAGAGTATAATTACAAGGATTCCGAGGGCAAAAGTAAAAAGACCAACCTTGAGGTAGATTTCGTTATTACCGACGGCAGCCGCAAGTATTATATTCAATCCGCACTTACGGTAGGCGAGGAGGACAAGAGATTGCAGGAGGTACGCCCGTATGCAAGGATCGCGGACTCATTCAAGAAAATCGTTGTGGTAAAGGATAATATTATTCCTTGGCACGATGATAACGGGGTGCTTTATATAGGAATTGAAAAATTTCTGCTCGACCCCCGCGCGATGGAGCTGTGAAAACGCGGAGCGTTTTCAGTGAAATACGGCTTCGCCGTGTGAAATATTTGCCCTTTGGGCAAATGTGAAATATTTCGCTTTGCGAAATGTGAAATATTTTGCTTGCGCAAAATGTTAAGGAAGCTTTTTGCCTTGT
>JAZPZM010000166.1:0-4350 GCA_045544735.1 Eubacteriales bacterium | reverse complement strand
AGTGGTCGCCTGTACTACGTCGATGTTTGCCTGCGCTCTCTTTACAGCCATATCTTTTCACCGCATTTCTTGCAGATCACAAACTTGCGCGTCGGTTCTGGCGTGTAATCGTCTGTGTCAATGGTTGTATTGGGAGTTTCGGGCGTGGGTGCTTCATAAGCACGCTCCGCAGGATCGGTAGGCTCTGCTGCAGCTTCGCTCTGATAGACTTTCTTCGCATCGGCAATAGCCTCGCGCCGTCCCTCGTCAACAATGCCGTAGCTCGACATCATATCGGACACTTCATCAGAGCTTGCAATCAGAGAGTTCAGCAGTTCGTCGTCATATCCGGGAATGTCAAAGTCGCCCGCGAGTTCGTTAATCATTCTATCGAACACGGACATATCATCGACACCGAGATCGAAGATGCGATTGTCAGCCATCATCATTTTGATTTTCTGCTGACGTGTCATACCCCTCTTGACAAGGCAGTGTGCTTCGGTCCATCCGGCTTTCATCATTGCCTGATACAAGCCGTTACCGATCCAAATTACATTGTCCTCGTCGATAACGATCAGCTTTAACTGTTCGTTCTTCTCCAAGGAGCGCACGTACTCGCGGATCTGCGTGTCGGGGTGCATTCGGATATTTTCTTCGTTCTGCTTCAGCTCAGATAACTTTCGTACTACAATCTCCATCGTTCGTCACCTCCTTTCTTCGAGGAAGCGGCGAGCGCTTTCGATTTTCTCCGCTGCGCCGATTACGATCGAGGGGTCAATCTCATAGACCTCTGCGTAGCCTTGCTCAACGGATTTCATATACATCCTGGACGGCCACGGGTGAGTACCGCACTTGAAGCCATCCTTCCACTCGTAGATCGGGGGAAGGTCCAGTTTGTAATAGTGAATATAGGCCAACAACATTTCGTGTGACCAATCGGCAAGGGGCGAATACCGCACCTCGCCTGAGTTCTTGGTAAGGATATTGTTCGGGCCTACCACATTGCCGTCCGCTTTTCGATGTCCGACCAAGATCATATCGAGCTTGTTGTCGAAAAAGTATTTGGTAAATGCGGCTCTCTGAACGATGGCGTACCATCTGTTCAGCTCTTTGCCCTTGGGGAAAATCATAGCTTCGTGCTTTGCAAGCCAATCAAGTCCCTGTCCTGTGTTGATAACCTCGCAACCTTCGGGTTTGTTCTCCAAACACCATTTGAGGAATGCGGGATATTCAAGCTCGGTGTGAGCGAACATACAAGCGGTTATGCCTGCACGCTGACAAATGTGAGCGAGGACAATGCTATCTTTACCGCCGCTCCAAGAGAATGCAACCTTTTTCCCACGGGTGATTTTCTTGATAGTTGCAACGGTCTTTTTAGCCTGTTCTTCAAGCTCTTCGAGGCTCACAAGGGTCTCAATGGTCTGCAACGCTTCAAGCCATTTAGCGTTGTTTGTGGTCTGTTTCCTGCCGAGGATCCTTTTCATTTCAGCACCGCCCCTCTCGCCCTTCGTTTTTCAACGAAATACCAAACGAAAGCGGCGATAATTGCCGCGGCTACGATATACACTCGGATACTTGCCATAAGCGTCCACGCGCCCATAACACCGAGAGGGATAAGCAACTGCCAGAGCCCTGCGGTCAAGATGTTCAGACCAAGTCCGAGCTTGCGCCCGAACGTGAGGTAGATACTGTACTGGAAAGAGGACAACGACGATACCGCAATGAGCGTAACCAAGATTGCCTTTACGATGTTCAGCGCAGGGTTGAACACAGCCAAGCTCATAAGGAAAATGAAGATCAGATAAATGCCGAAAATCAAGCCACCGCCAACAAAGGCTGTGCGGACTCTGATTTTCTTCGTTCCGTCCTCGTTTTTGTCGTTGTAGTCGAGCAGTTCAAAGTAATAGGGATAGAGGAACGCACCGGGAATAAGCAACAGGCAATTTTTAATGCCCAATCCAACGCCGTCCGCGCCCCAGGAGAGATCTACGTAGTTTCCGTGGGAGGTCAACAGGGCAACTGTCGAAAGCGCAAAGACGAGGACGTAAACCGCCGTCCAGCTGATGTGGTCTGTGAGTACGTTGCGTATCATACCATACTTAAACAGAATGACGATGAAGAACACCGCAAAGGCGAGAGCAATGAGCTTACCGACGTCGGGGCCAAGCACGGTATCAGCGAATACGGTCTGAATACCATTCATCGAAATCCAACATTGGAAAGGACACATAATGCCCATTATAATCTTCATCGGCTTGCTACGGAACACGTCGCGTAGCTTGGGGATCATAGGAGCGAAGATGCCGAACACGATGCAGGCGAGCGTGTTACCGAGCGCCCACAGGAGAAAAGGCAGAATTCCACTCCCTTGCGACATAGTGATACCGTTCAGAAGAGAGCCGGCATTCGCCCACGTCGCCGCGATACTCATTGCGTAAAACAATGTAGGTGTCGCTTTGAATTTGTTTGTAAGCTTTGAAAACATTTCGTTTTCCTCCTTTGAATGATACCGCCCGCTACTCTCGTTGGCGTACAAAAGTCCGGTGCGAGATCGTAACACAAGGAGCGATGCTACGACCAAATATCCCCCTTTCCCAAAATAATACCGCCCGCTGCTCTCGCAACGGACGGCTTGGTTATGTTTTAGAATTCCATGCTACCATTTTAGCACATACCTTCGGGACATATGGGACAACTTTGCAAAAATCTCAAATTTTTTTCAAAAAACGGTAGCAGGCCTTTTTGACGCTGTCCTCGGTGTTACCGCCACCGAGCTTGGCAGCCACCGCCTCCCATTTGAGAAAGTCGACAAATCGGTACATCAGAATGATGCGGATCTGGGGATTGTCGCATTCGTCGATAAACTTTTCAAGCTTCGCCTTGGCGACCTTTTGCTTGGCTTCTTCGATGCGCTTTTTTCTCTTGATTTCGTCAACCTCGGCAATGACGTCGCAGATGCGATTTTTCGGAGAGGGATCTCGCGGCATTCCGCTCATATTCATTCCTCCCGGCTCCAAGCTCGCATAGAGCCTCGCAATCTTCTCGTCATAGCGGTCAATGATTTTCTGTATGTAGTATGCTTCACTTAGGTCCTTGATTGTCATTGCCGCGCCTCCGTCTGAACATTCTTTTGATTTTACCCCAAAGCGACTCGTGATACACGATCACCATTTTTGTGCCGAGAGGAACATTATACGGAAATTCAAGCGTACCTGTCTTTCGGTCGTATTTCCAATCCTCGTTGAGCTTGTCGTTGAGATAGATTTCTTTGATTTTTGGCTTTTTCACTCGCTCGCCCTCGCTTTCACTAAACATTTTTCACACCCATCGTCATAGGGGGATTTTCTATCCCCACAGATCGGGCATACTTCGCTTGGGTGTACGAGCCTGTATGCTATATCGCTTCTGTTCACGGTTTCGTAGCTGAAATCCTCGCGCTTGATTTGGCACTTGTCAACGCCGTCCTCCGTGAAAAATCGTATGACTTTCCCGCGGCTACCATCGGCAAGCTCCACGGTGTCATTTGGTCTTAAATTCATTTTAGGTGTCACTCCCTCTCTGATTTCCACCGCAGCGCAGAACTCTTCATAGGACATATGCCCCATAGACTTCATTGCTCGGCTTGCTTGTTGTAGCTCTCTTTCGGTCCAGTCTTTACTCACGCGGCTTCCTCCACGAACATCCAAGATTGAGGCGGTCTTTCAATCGGCTTTGCCCCATTGCAACCGCAGTCGCTCTCGTCAAACTCATATCCTCTGCCATCAATGAAGTATTTGCAATCATCGCATCTGTCGCCGTCATAATAAGACTTGCAGAATGCTTTGAACTCGCCCAACTCCCTCGGCTTATCGTAAATCACAAGGTCGGATATGTGCCAGGCAAACAAGCGGATAGATGCTGCTCCGTATGCGTTCAGCTCCACCTTGGGTATGCACGATTTTTGAATAGCCGTTATTTCGACCTCTATATCATCGTTACCGAACACATTGAGCGATTGGTAGCAATAATCAAAATTGTTGTTGATGCCGCGCTTTCCAATCGTGTCTATTCGTCCGCATACAAATTTGCAGGCAACTTTGCCCAGATATTCAAGCATCATCCACACTCGGTCTTCCGGGGGAATGAGGTTAAAGGATCTCATATCTTTTGAGCAGTAAAGGAAAACCGTTTTGTTCCAATCCTCTGATTTGGGGAAGGTCTTTCCGATTTCAACCGTTTTTTTGCCTGTCAGAATGAGATATAGCCAATATGGCTTAATACTCCTCAGAACTGCTTTCATCGGTACTACCTCCGTAAACCTTTTCGTATTCCTCAAACGAGAGGAATACTGTTTTTCCTACGTCGGAGCTTTCAAAGCTTCCGTCGTCCCAT
>JAZPZM010000165.1:0-58458 GCA_045544735.1 Eubacteriales bacterium | reverse complement strand
AGTCCGCCCATGCTTATCGAGTTGATGATGCAAAATATTACGAAAACGCACGCCGCCGCGCCGCCCACGCGCGAAAAGCCCTTTTTCGACAGTATGGCTTTGATATAATATGGTGTCGCGCCGTGCTCGGACAAAAGCGCCTCGGCGTATTTCAGCGTTGCGGCGGCAACGGCGGAGAGGAGCATCCAAAACACCGCCCCCGCGCCGCCCCACCATATTGCCGCCGAAACGCCGACTATGTTTCCGACGCCGAGCGTCCCCGCGAGTGCCACGGCGAGCGCACGGCGCGGAGATATGCTATCTCCGCCCCCGCCCTTCAATAGCGGCTTTAAGACGGCGACGGGGTGAAGCATCCAGAAAAAGCGCAAGCGCGCAAGCAAATAAAATCCCGAACCGATGAGAAGCACGGGTATTAGCGCGCCGATGAGGTATTTGTTTACCGTTTCAAGCATAAAATTCCCCCTTTCTTACTGATATTATCTTTATTCCGCGTATGTTTCCGAAATTACTTGGTGTAAATTGTGAACTAAATGTTAATTCGTGCCAATACCCCTTGATTTTTTTTATTTATGTAGTACAATGTATCTGTAAGTTAGCACTCGGCACGAAAGAGTGCCAAAAATGCTGAAAAATAAGTTTCCAAGGAGGAAAAAGTAAAATGACTATCAAGCCTTTGGCAGACAGAGTTGTTATCAAGCTCGTTGAAGCAGAGGAAAAAACTAAAAGCGGCATCATTCTTACTGCTACCGCGCAGGAAAAGCCCCAGATAGCTGAGGTAGTTGCCGTAGGTCCCGGCAAGACGGGCGACGACGGAGCTATCGTTCCCGTTGCTCTTAAGGTTGGCGACCGCGTTATCGCCGCTAAATACGCAGGCACCGAGGTAAAGCTCGACGGAGTTGAGTACACCATCATTTCCGAAAAAGACGTGCTTGCAGTTATCGAATAATCGTATAGAAAGGAAGATTTAATTATGGCAAAAGATCTGTATTACGGAACCGACGCGAGAAGCGCTCTGCTTCGCGGCGTTGATAAGCTTGCTGATACCGTCAAGATAACCCTCGGCCCTAAGGGACGCAACGTTGTTCTTGACAAGAAATACGGCGCACCCCTCATCACCAACGACGGTGTTACCATCGCAAAGGAGATCGAGCTTGCCGATCCCGCAGAGAATATGGGCGCATCTCTCGTTAAGGAGGTCGCTACCAAGACCAACGATGCGGCAGGTGACGGAACTACCACCGCAACTCTGCTTGCTCAGGCTATGATCCACGAGGGTATGAAGAACATCACCGCAGGTGCTAACCCCATGATCATCCGCAAGGGTATGAAGAAGGCAGTTGACACCGCAGTTGCGGCTCTCGCTAACATCTCCAAGCCCGTAAGCGGCACCGAAGACATCGCTCGCGTAGGAACCGTTTCCTCCGCTGACGAGGTTATCGGTACTCTTATCGCCGACGCTATGGAAAAGGTCACCGCAGACGGCGTTATCACCGTTGAGGAATCCAAGTCCGCAGAGACCTCCTCCGAGGTCGTTGAGGGTATGCAGTTCGACCGCGGCTACGTTTCTCCCTACATGGCTACCGATATGGAGAAGATGGAGGCAGTCCTTGACGATTGCTTCATTCTCATTACCGATAAAAAGGTTTCGACCGTTCAGGACATTCTTCCCCTGCTCGAGCAGATAGTTCAGGCGGGCAAGAAGCTTCTCATCATTGCCGAGGACGTTGACGGTGAGGCTCTTACCACCATTATCCTCAACAAGCTCCGCGGCACGTTCACCTGCGTTGCCGTAAAGGCTCCTTCCTTCGGTGAGAAGAGAAAGGATATGCTCCGCGATATCGCTATCCTTACGGGCGGTCAGGTCATCACCAGCGACCTCGGACTTGAGCTTAAGGATACCCAGATCACCGACCTCGGCAGAGCGCGTCAGGTCAAGGTCACCAAGGAGCATACCATCATCGTTGACGGTGCGGGTGACTCCGACGCTATCCGCGACAGAGTTGCGCAGATCCGCGCAGAGCTTGAGACCACTACCTCCAGCTTCGACCGCGAGAAGCTTCAGGAAAGACTTGCAAAGCTCGCGGGCGGCGTTGCCGTTATCAAGGTCGGCGCGGCTACCGAGATAGAAATGAAGGAAAAGAAGCTCCGCATCGAGGACGCTCTTAACGCTACCCGTGCGGCAGTCGAGGAGGGTATCGTCCCCGGCGGCGGAACTGCATATCTCAACGTTATCGCAGACGTTAAGGCACTTCTTGACAGCGTAGAAGGCGACGAAAAGACGGGCGTTTCCATCATTCTCAAGTCCCTTGAGGCTCCCGTTCGTCAGATCGCGGCAAACGCAGGCTTTGACGGCGGCGTTATCGTCGATAAGATCGTTACCTCGGGCAAGACGGGTTGGGGCTTTGACGCCTACAACGAGGTATACTGCGATATGGTAAACGCAGGTATCGTAGATCCTACCAAGGTTACCCGTTCCGCGCTTCAGAACGCGGCTTCCATCGCGTCCACCATCCTCACCACCGAGGCTGTTGTCGCTAACGAAAAGGAAGATCCCGCAGCAGCCGCAGCAGCTAACGCAGCTATGGCAGGCGGCGGAGGAATGTATTGATTAGCCAAGGGGCTGACGGCATTTGCCGTCAGCCCCTGTTGACTTTTTTCGTGGCGCGTGGTATAATCGTAATACGATGCAAACGCCGAAAGGAATGGCTTTTATGAAAAAAAGAACGATTTTTAGCATACTTATTTCGATTTTACTTATATTTACGCTTGCGGCTTGTTCGGGAGAGAGACTTGCGAGCTTTGAAAAGGGCTCGGCGCGCTCGCACGTTATACCCGTGGGAGAGTATTGGTACTCTGTTATCGGCGAATACGGCAAGAGCGAAAAGCAGGTTTCGGTCAGCCGCGCCGTTGACGAAATTAACGTCGTACACAGCGCAGAGGGCGGCGAGCTTTCCTCCTTCGTTGCGAGCGACGGCGGCTGCGCTTGGGTGGAGAAGAATGACGATGGGTATTTTTATTATTGTTATTCGCTAAAAAACGATAAGGTTAAAAAAATATGCACGTCTGCCGCCGAAGATTGGCAGATACAAAAGATAGGCATAAGCGGCGAGACCGTTTACTACGCCTACGTCGACTACGCCGACTCGTCTGCCGCGATATATTCCTACGATATGTCAAGCGGCAAGACCGCGGAGCTTTGCCCTCTTACCTATGAAGCAGAGGCGACGATAGACTGCCTTTCCGTAAGCGGCGGATATCTTTCGGCGGTCACGCTGAAGGGCGAGGGCAGCGTTTTGCTTTCCGTTGAGCTTGCGACGGGCAAAACGGAGGAAATTCCGCTTGGCGACGGCGTTTCCCGCGTATTTGACGTTGCGTTTGACAGCGTAACGCAGAAACGGGCGTTTTATTTCAGCGACGGAAGTCAGGAGAAAATAGGCGTGATTGACGGCGGCGAAATGGTTACCCTTACGGCGTTTTCGCCCATTCAGTTTGCTTACCGCGACGAAATAGACTTCTATGACGGAAAGGTGTATTGGGTGCGCGAGATCACCGACACCGAGCCGTCCGAGGCAAAATACGTGCTTGTGTCTTATGACTGTGCATCGGGAGATAGCGATGAATATGAAAACGTATTTTTCTTCAACGTGAACTCAAACGGACTCATTACTCTCAATTATGACGGAAAAGAGAGCTTCGATAGGGTCGATTTGTTTAATTATTAACATAAAAATTGTTGATATTGCACAAAAACGGAAACATCTTTTAGAATGTTTCCGTTTTTTCTTGACAAAATTTTTTTGCGATGGTATAATAAAATGTAATTTGAATCCAATAGGAGGGACTAATAATGAAAAAAACAGTATCATTACTGCTCAGCATTATTATGACGATTTCCCTTTTCGTAGGAACCGTTACCTTCGGTTCCGTTGGCGCATCCGCCGCTTATATGGTGGGTGACGTTGATGGCGACGGAAAGATAGGAAATAACGACTATCTCGCGCTCAAATCGGGTATTCAGACAAACGTGGAATATTCGGGAACACAGCGCATTTTTGCTGACCTTAACGGCGACGGCATTATTACGAGCGTTGACGTTATGATGATTGTAGGCTATATCAACGGAACCGTTACCTCGGTGGCTAAGGGTATCGAGCCCGGCTACGAGGCGGATTACAATTACGTTACTATCGTCAAGGACTCCAATCTTACCTATAATGCAGGACACGACGCCACGGGCGGTACTGCAACCGTTACCGATGCGGGCGCAGGCGTTACGCTGGTTGCCGACTCCGATACCACCGACGAGTATTGGGAGCTGAACCTCGGCGGCAAGGTTATTGACGCTAACAAGAAATATACGGTAATATTCAAGCTTCAGAACAGCGTTTCCAACGTTGGCGTAGGCTGCGTAAAGGATAAGCTTATCAAGGATGGATCGGGCAACGACCACCACGGCATCAATACCTTCTACGGCAACTACACCTTCGACAGCAGCTCCAAGGCTAAAACCCTTAGATACAGACGCGGTCTTTACGAGATAAGCGATACCCGCGACGGCGGCACTCGCAAGTCGTTCCCGTACTCCACCTCTTACGTTGACGACGGCTACGTTACGCTCAAGCTTACCGCAGAGTATAACGGTACTACGTTTATAAGCACCCTCTACGCGCTTAATACAAGCTATGAGTGGAAAAAGGTTACAAGTGAGCCCGTAGGCTTCTCCTCGGGTAACACCTTTGGACTTTACTTCCTCTTCGGAAGTGACGCGGGCTCTACGATCAAGCTCAAGGACGTTGCGTATACTATCGAGGATCTCGGCACGTCCGTAACCCCCGAATACCCCACTATCTCCATTCTTGATTACAACGTTTGGACGAATCATTCGGGCTCTTACGGAACTTCTACCCCCAACTGGATAAAGAGCCAATACAGCCCTGACCTTATGGGATTCCAGGAGGTTGACTCGGGCTGGTACTCCGCACTCAAGACTGCGTTCAGCTCAAGCTACGGATATACGGGCAAGTACAGAACGTCCAGCGGCGGCGAGGCAGGTCCCGTGTTCTACAAGAAGAGTACGTTCACTCTGCTTGACGACGGAACCTATTGGCTGACCAGCACGCCTAATACTGTATCGAAGATAACAGGTTCCGGCTATTACCGCATAATGACCTTTACCGTGCTGTATCACAAGGCATCGGGTAATATCATTAAGTACACCAACACCCACCTTGATAACGAGTCAAGCTCCGCACGTCAAACGCAGGTAGACTATCTCGATAAGTACATTGACGAGCTTCCGAGCTTCGTTTCCATCGTAACGGGTGACTTTAACGAGCAGCCCGGCGGCACCGTATTTTCAAAGATGACGAATACTCACGGCTATTCGAGCCTTGCAAAGATCGCCGCGACCACCGACGGTCAGAGCCATAAGACGTACGAGGACGGTCAGATTTACGACTATATTTTCATCAAGGATAAATCTCGCATCAATGCGCTTCTCTATGACGTACGCACGTCACTCGAGGCGAATTCCGACCACTATCCTCTCTACGGAGAGTTCCAGCTTATTAACTAAAATTGTACAAACAGACGGCGTTTTCTTCGGAAAGCGCCGTCGTTTTTGGTAAATTTGACAAAAAATCTTGACAAATGCAAAAACGCGTGATATAATAAAATGAATCTGTATACAAATTTCTTGTAAGGGGAATAAAGATGAAAAGAATAATAGCTTTTATGCTTACCGTCGTTCTTGCGCTGTCGGGTGTTGCCGTTTGTGCATCAGCCGCCTCGTTGGGGCTTGGCGATATCGACGGCAACGGCGCTCTTGACGGCGCGGATTACGTCGAGATAAAGGGCAGACTTATGAGCGGCGCGGAGCTTTCCGCGAACGAAAGGATACTTGCGGACGTTAACCGCGACGGCGTTGTGTCAAGTGCTGACGTAGTTACCGTCGTTGCCACCGTTCGCGGCGAGGTAAAGTTGCCCGTCCACGCTTACGACAACGCGTGCGATAAGACCTGCAATACCTGCTCCTACGAGCGCACGGTTGGCGACCACGCTTATGATAATGCATCCGACTACGTTTGCAATAATTGCGGAGCGTCAAGAGGACTTGTAGTTGGAATAAACGCGCGCCGCATCGGTGACGGATACGCGGAGCGCATCAAGTCCGAATTTGAGGAACATATGAAGGCTCGCGGGCTCTCCTGCGCCGTAACGTATACCTCGCTCGGCGACAGCAGCACGAATGCGGCGGGACTTGGAGATCTCGTCAGGGCGGCGGGTAATATCGACGTTCTGCTTGCCGCAGGTAACAACGTTGATTCCGCATCGGGAAGCGCTCTTACGATAAAGGAAAAGGCTTACCACGTTGTAAGATATAACGACGACGGTTCTCGCTACGCCGCAAGGCTTACCGACAATCCGCTTGCGGAAACGTTCTACGATTTCGTTACGGGTCAGTTCAAGCCCGAACCCATCCGCAGTAAGACCGATACGCTTGACATTCTCTTTATCGGTAACAGCTTTACCTATTATAACGATATGCCTACCGCGTATTTTGAACCAATATGCGAGGAGGGCGGATACAAGGTAAACATTACGTCTATTACAAACGGCGGACATTATCTTTCCGAGTTTGCCGATCCGAATGACACCTATGGCGCAAAGGTAAAGACCGCGCTGACCAACAATAAATACGATATCGTTATCATTCAGGAGCAGAGCGGATGTGCTATCAAGGATCCCGCGCGCTTCTACGGCGGCGTTCGCGACCTTGCGGCTATGATCAAGGCTAACGGCGCAGAGCTTTATCTCTACGCAACTTGGGGCTACAAGGAGGGATATTCGAAGCTTGCAAGCCACGGCGGAACTACCGAGATAATGGAAATGAAGCTCCGTGCGGCTTACACCGCGATAGCCGAGGAGGTCGGCGCAAAGCTGGTTTATGCGGGCGTTGCGATGCTTGACATCCACCAGAATACCACGATAAACGTTTATCAGGACGACCTCTTCCATCCGCGTCCCGCAGGCTCGCTTACCGTTGCGTATACCTTCTACGCTACGCTGTTTGGCGAGGACCCCAGAGGCTTGACGTTCACGGGCGGTCTTACCGCGGCTAACGTTACGAAGTTCAGACAAGCGGCGTTTGAGGCGGCGTTCTACCCCAATCCCGTAGACCCCCAATACGTTACTACGACAAATTAACGGAAAATAAATAAAACTCAAAGCGGCGTTCTTCGGAATGCCGCTTTTTTGTAGCATAAAATTCAACGTCCGAGGAAAAATATAAACAGCAAATAAAATGGAGGCTCGGATGGGCAGAAAAGCAATAAGCACGCGCGGCGCGTGCGTGTTAGCCGCCGCATCGGCGGTGGGAAAAAAAGAATTCGAAGGGCCGCTTGGTGAGAAATTTGACGTACACGACGTGACCGACCGCTTTGGAGCGCCGACCTTTGAGCAGTCCGAAAGCGAGATGCAGCGCATAGCACTCGGTCTGGCGCTCGGAAAGGCGGGAATCTCCGCCGACGCGCTTGACGCGCTTTTTGCGGGCGACCTCTTAAATCAATGTGTCGGCTCGGCGTTTGGCTTGCTTGAATACGACGTGCCGTATTTTGGACTTTACGGCGCGTGCTCCACGGCGGCGGAGGGACTCTTGCTGTCATCGATGCTCGTTTCAAGCGGAGTGCTTGACCTTGCCGCCGCCGTTACCTCGTCGCACAACGCGGCGGCGGAGCGGCAATACCGCAATCCGCTTGAATACGGCGGTCAGCGCACGCCCACGTCACAATGGACGGTCACGGGCGCGGCGGCATTCGTAGTCGGAAGGGACGGCACGCCTCTTGCGGAGATCACCGACGTTATGCCGGGGATAGTCGTGGAAAAGGGAATTGCGGACGCGAACAATATGGGCGCGGCTATGGCTCCCGCCGCGCTTGACACCTTGCTCGCGTATTTTGAAGCCACGGGCAAGTCTCCGTGTGATTTCGACGGAATATACACGGGTGACCTCGGCGCGGAGGGAAGCTCCATACTCGGCGAGCTGCTTGAAGCGTCGGGCGTTAGCTGTGGGGACAAGCTCTTTGATTGCGGCGTGATGATATACGACCGCAAGCGGCAGGACGTTCACGCGGGCGGATCGGGTTGCGGTTGCTCCGCGGTAGTTGCCGCGGCGCATCTTCTTCCCGAACTTTGCGCGGGCAAGCAAAAAAGCATACTTTTCATCGGCACGGGCGCTATGATGAGCCCGTCAAGCTCAAAGCAGGGCAACGCTATTCCGGGCGTTGCGCACCTCGTTCATTTTACGGGAAGGGGACAAAAATAATGGATTATATACGTGCCTTTTTGGTAGGCGGCGCGATATGCGTCATAGCGCAGATATTTATCGACCGCACGAAGCTCACGCCGGCGCGAATACTCGTCGGCTACGTCGTCGCGGGCGTGATACTCGGCGCGCTCGGTATCTATCCGCGCCTTATCGAATTTGCGGGCGCGGGCGCAAGCGTGCCGCTTTCGGGCTTTGGAAACGTGATAGCCGAGGGCATGCGCAAGGCGGTAGCGGAGCGCGGCTTTCTCGGAATATTCACGGGAAGCCTCAGCGCCGCCGCGGGCGGCACAGCCGCGGCACTCGTCTTTGCCTTTGTTGCCGCTTGCTTTGCGCGAAGCAAGCCGAAATCGTAAAAAGCAAGAAAAGCCGCAGAACGTCTGCGGCTTTTCTTGCTTTTTTCCGCAGAGCGTGGTAAAATAAAGAAAAGAGGTGTTGAGTATGAAAAAAATTCGAAAAATATTGATAATAACACTCGGCGGCATCGTTTTTATTAACGCCGTTGCCGTCTCGTTTTTGCAAAACGCCAACGCGGGACTTTTTGCAACCTACGCGCTCGGACTTTTCTTGATATTCGTGGGTGTGTTTTTGGATAAATTGATTGAAAAGCTTCCCAAATGGCTTAAAATATCGTTTTTGTCAGCCGTCGGCGTGGCGGTGGCGTTCCTTTGCGTGCTGTTCATCTACGGAGACTGCGATAACGTTACTTACTCCGAGGATGCCGTGATAGTGCTCGGCGCGGGCATTCGCGGCGAGGAGCCAACCGAAACACTTGCCAAAAGGCTTGACGTGGCGCTTGAGTATCATAAAAAGAACCCCCACGCCGTGATAGTAGTGAGCGGCGGTCAGGGGCATAACGAGGATATTGCCGAGGCACTTGCTATGGAGCGATATCTCGTTGCTGCGGGCGTGGCGGCGGATAAAATAATAAAGGAGGAGCGCTCGACGAGCACGGCGGAGAATTTCGCCTATTCCAAGGAGCTGCTCGACTCGCATTTTGACGGCGAGTACAGCGTGGCGTTTATAACCAACGATTTTCATATCATGCGCGCCGCCCTTGCCGCATCGCGCAGCGGCTACGCGGACGCAACGCATGCCCACTCGTCCACGGCGTTTTATACCTTCCTCCCCAATACCTTGCGCGAATGCCTCGCATTCGTCAAATATCTCGTTTTTCCGTAAAAGTAATGTATTAACAAAAATGCGATTTTAGGTTGACAATATCCTAAAATTTATGTATAATATTGTTGTGATATCAATATGGAGGTAACTGTAATGAAATTGAATACTAATCAGATAGTTTCGATTTCCGAGGCAAACCAGAACTTTTCCCGCGTGGCGAGAATGGCTGACAAGCACGGAGAGCTTTATATTTTTAAAAACAACAAACCAAAATACAAGCTGGTGGATATTGAGCACGATACCGCCATCGAAATGACCGACGACGAGAAAATAGATTTTGTTGCGGCGAGAATTTTGAGGATGTACCGCCCTGCATTCGAGGAGCTTGCTAAATGATAAAATTCAGTCAGGAAAAGGTGCTTTTGTTGCACAAGCTTATCACCGAAGAAACGGGTGGAGATCCAAGCGTAAGAGACCTTGCGCTTCTGAACAGCGCGCTCGAATCGGCGTTCGCTACCTTTGACGGCAAAGAACTTTATCCGACCAAGCAAGAAAAGGGCGCGCGCATCGGCTTTTCGCTTATTTCAAACCACGCTTTCGTGGACGGAAATAAAAGAATAGGAATGTACGTGCTTTTGACTTTTCTTGAAACCAACGGAATCAAGCTGCGCCCCACTAACGCAGAGGTCGCGCGGGTCGGTCTTGCCGTTGCGGCGGGCGAGATGAAATATCAGGAGCTGCTTGAATGGATATTAGAAAATGAGGCGTGATATCTCAATAGCTTATTACTTTCAAATCAATTTTCACAGCAGAAATAACACTTGCCCCTTATCCGACTCACCGGCTTGGTGCGTCGGATAAGGGGCAAGTTTTTATTAACCCGCTCGTCGATTTTACTCCCTCGCAAGCATATTTTCGATAAAGATCCCGTAGCCTGCCGTGGGGTCGCTGACAAGGACGTGAGTGACCGCGCCGACGAGCTTGCCGTTCTGGATTATCGGCGAGCCGCTTGCGAGTGTGGTCAAGGAGGAACAACAGTTTTTAACAAAAAGTTTGTTTTTTCAAGAATTTAATGAGGATCGTTTGAAGAAAAGATGTATTTGTGCAGCAAGTTTTCAATATAATATTGACAAGAGCTAAAAGTTATGATACAATCCTGTTGAAAAGTAACTGCACAAATGCGCATAGTTATCAAAAGGAGGGTTTATGGAAATTAAAAGAGAGCGATATTTGAATCAGCTCATACAGTTCAAATGGGATGGAATGGTAAAGGTCGTAACGGGAATCAGACGCTCGGGAAAGTCCTATCTTTTGAACGTTTTATTTAGAAATTACCTGAAAGAGCAGGGCGTAGAGGATGATCATATTCTATTATTTGCGCTTGATAATGACAAATATCTGAAATACAGAAACCCGCTTGAGCTTTCCGCATTCGTCCGAGGACTTGTTGAAAACAGTCAAGATCAATATTATCTGTTTGTGGACGAAATCCAAATGTCAGATGACGTGGATAATCCCTATAACCCAAGCGGTAAAAAAGTCACCTTCTACGACGTGCTCAACGGTCTTAACAGCCTTGAAAATTTAGATATCTACGTAACCGGAAGCAATTCAAAAATGCTTTCCTCGGATATTTTAACCGAGTTTAGAGGAAGGAGTGACGAGATCCGCATTCATCCACTATCGTTTGCAGAATATTATTCAGTAGTTGGCGGTGACAAACGTGACGCATTTGACGAATACGCCTTTTACGGTGGAATGCCTCTCGTGCTTTCGCGCCCCAATGATGCCGCTAAAATGAAATATCTTTCTTCGCTTTTTGCCGAGGTGTATCTGAAAGATATTGTTGACAGAAAAAAGGTAGAGCGTGAGGACGTGCTTTCGCATACGCTGGATCTGCTTTGCTCATCGGTTGGCTCACTTTCAAATCCAACTAAAATTGCAGACACCTTGAGAACCGTTCAGCACATCGACGTTGCACAAAATACTGTCAAGGCATATATCGATCACTTGATCGATTCCTTCCTGTTCTCGGAAAGCAAACGCTATGACGTAAAGGGGCGCTCATATTTTAATTATCCCAACAAGTATTACTGCGAGGACGTTGGACTCCGCAACGCACGAATCGGATTCCGTCAGCCCGAAATGACGCATATTATGGAAAACATTATTTATAACGAGCTGATTATTCGCGGATATTCGGTTGACGTTGGCGTGATCACCACAAGAGAGCGCAACAAGGAGGGCAAGCAGATCAGCGTGCCACGCGAGATTGATTTTATAGCCACCCAAGGAGGCAGAAAGATATATATTCAATCGGCGTACGCAATGCAGAGCGAAGAAAAACAAATAAGTGAATTGAAGCCGTTTTCTTTGACCGGTGATTCATTCCCCAAAATCGTTGTCAGACACGATATAGGCAAGCGCTTTTATGACGATAACGGTGTACTGAATATTGGAGTGATCGATTTTTTGCTGGATTGCGAAATTGTTTAGATAGTGCGATATAATAGTAACAACAGTTTTTTGAAAATTGAATAAATTTCGGACAAAAAATGTTGCCCCTATCTAAACTTACTCGTGGAGTGTGTTTAAATAGGGACAACTTTTTTCATATATTTTCCTATATTTTCGTTTTACGATGCCTTTGCCATAGGAATTTGTTCGGCGTTTAACATATTTTCGATAAATATCCCGTAGCCTGCCGTGGGGTCGCTGACAAGGACGTGTGTGACCGCGCCGACGAGCTTGCCGTTCTGGATTATGGGACTGCCGCTCATTCCCTGAACTATGCCGCCCGTTATTGCGAGAAGGTCCGCGTCCGTCACCTTTACCGAGAAGCACCGTCCGCCCGACGCGCTTTTGTCTATCGAATAAAGCTCTACGGAGTATTCGTGCATCTGCCCCGAATCAAGAGTGCAAAGGATCTTCGCCTCGCCCTCCTTGACCTCCGTGGCACTTGCTATCGGCATCGCGCCGTAGGAGGTCTTTGGTATCTCGCTGTAAATCCCAAACACGCCGCAATCCGTGTTTTTTATCACCGCGCCGAGCTTTGAGGACTCAAAATATCCCTTTATCTCCCCGGGCGCTCCTACGCTGCCCTTCGTGATGCCGCTGATATTTACGCCAAGCACCACGCCCCTGCCAAGCGGTAGGGGCTTGCCCGTGTCCGCATCGCAAATGCCGTGCCCGAGTCCGCCGAATGCGCCCGTCGCAGGATCGATATACGTTACCGTGCCGATGCCCGCGCCGCCGTCGCGCACCCACATTCCCGCCTTGTATTTGCCTTTTTCATCGGCGCGAGGCGTGATCTTTACGGTAAAATCCGCTTTGTCACGTCGGCAGTAAAGCTCTACCGAGCGTCCGCCGCTCTTTTCAATAGCGTCGGTCAGGTCCTCCGCGCCGCGAAGCTCCTTGCCGTCCACCTTCAGCACCACGTCGCCGATACGAAGCCCCGCCGCGTATGCGGGAGAGTTGCCCTTTTCGGCAAAGCCCACTATAAGCACGCCGTCGGTGAAAAACCTGACGCCGAAGGTCATACCGCCCGGTATGAGCATTTTCGGCTCGGCGGCGCAGAGCGCGGCGGAGCTTGCTTCATCGGCGGAGGATAGTGCGGGCGAGCCCGAAATGAGAAGCGCAAGCGTCAGAGTTACAGCCGCCAAAAGCACTCCGAGTCGCCGTACGCCCTTTATTTTTGTTTTGAATCGCATATATCCACCATTTTGTCTCGTTTTGATTTTGCGGTTTTATCCGCACTAATAATTTGCCCCCATCGGCGTTTTTAATGTGTAGTAAATTTCAATCGCCGTGCCAAATTTTCAATGTCACAAAATATACTTTATTTTGTTAACAATCTATGATATCTGTTGACTTTTGGTTAAAAAGGAATATAATTTATTTATAAACTAATTAATTTGGGAGGGCTTTATTTTGAACAAAAAAATCATACACGATGATGAAAATATAACTCCGCCTATGATAATAGGGCAGATATCCCGTATGCAGAGGAGCCGTATGCGCGAAAGCGAGCCTGAAAACTCGATAATGGCGCAAAACAGCTGTCGCGCGCTTTTTTGGAGCCTCGTTCACCGCGACGGCGTTACACAGCTTGAGCTTGCACAGTCCACAAGGCTCAAGCCGCCTACTGTGAGCGTTGCGCTAAAGCGCATGGAGGAGCAGGGCTACGTCAGGCGCGAGGCAGACCCCATGGATATGCGCGCGGTGCGCGTTTATCTGACGGACGAGGGCAGGGCGCTTGACGAAAGCCACCTTGACCGCATTCGCCGTATAGACGAGATAGCCATGCGCGGCATCAGCGAAGAGGAAACCAAGCTCCTTCGCGCTCTGCTAATTAAAATGAGAAACAATCTGGCAAACGAGGAAGGCATTGCCGAATGAAAAAGCTATTCAAATATCTGAAGCCGTACAGGCTTTTCGCCATAGTTTCGCCGCTTATGATGATGGGCGAGGTAACGGCAGACCTTTGCCTACCTTACCTTATGTCCTTTATCGTAAACTACGGTGTCGAGGGCATAAGCGTGACCGACCCCAATTTCGGCTCGCCGCTCGCGGCAACCATTCTTCGCGTGTTCACGGGCTCGACCGATATTGACAGAATGACTATGATAATAGTTTTCGGCGCGTTGATGCTTCTTATTACCCTTATCGGCGGATTTTTCGGCACGTTTTGCGCGTACACCGCCGCCCGCGCGTCGCAGGGCGTGGGACACGACCTGCGATGCGACGCATACCGCCGCGTGATGTTGCTTTCCATCGAGCAGACGGACAAGTTCACCACGGGCTCGCTCGTCACGCGAATGACTAACGATATTACGCAAACGGTCGATTTTGTCGAAATGATACTGCGAATGCTCGTGCGCTCGCCGATGTTCTTTATCGGCGGCACGTTTATGCTTTTGTCGCTCAATCTGAAATTCGGTACGGTGCTTCTTTGCGCTCTGCCCGTGATGGTTGCAATGCTTCTTTTCATCGTGGTGCGCTCCGTTCCGATATTTTCCGTGGTGCAAAAAAAGCTTGACAGGGTAAACTGTGTAGTTCAGGAAAACGTCAGCGGCGCGCGCGTCGTCAAGGCGTACGTCAGGGAGGACTACGAGTGCGAGCGCTTTGAGCGTGCCAACGGCGAGCTGCGCGACACAAACTTGCGCGTTATGCGCCTGCTTGCTATTATGCACCCCGTGCTTACGGTCATACTCGGATGCTCTATCACCGCCATCATTTATATCGGCGGCTGGCAGATAAATATCGGCGCGGCGGGGATGACAACGGGCTCGGTCATGGCGGCTGTAACGTACTGCACGCAGGTCATCTTCTCGATGATGATGATAACCAATATGTTCCAGTCCATCTCGCGTGCCGCCGCATCGACCAAGCGCATTTTCGAGGTGCTTGATACCGAGCCCGCCGTAGTCGGCGGTGAGGTAAAGGACGGCAAGGGCGGCGAGTACGCCGTGGAATTCAAAAACGTTTCCTTCTCTTACCCCGCCTCAAGCGGCAGAGCGGTGCTTTCGGATATAAATCTTAAAATACGCCGCGGCGAAACGCTTGCCGTCATAGGCGCGACGGGTGTTGGAAAATCAAGCCTTGTGCAGATGATACCGCGCTTTTACGATGCGAGCGAGGGCGAGGTCATAGTCGACGGCGTTCCCGTAAAGGACTACGAGCTTTCCGCTCTGCGCAAAAAAATAGGCTTCGTTATGCAAAAAAGCGAGCTTTTCTCGGACACTATCGCGGGCAATATCCGCTGGGGCGACCCCGACGCGACGGACGAGGAAGTAAGGGCGGCGGCTGAGGCGGCGCAGGCATCGCCGTTCATCGACGGCTTTTCCGAGGGATATTCTACCTTTATTGCCGAAAAGGGCGCGTCCCTTTCGGGCGGACAAAAGCAAAGAACCTCTATCGCACGCGCGATGCTTCGCCGTCCCGAAATTCTCATTCTCGACGACTCCACCTCGGCGCTTGACCTTGCGACCGAGGCAAAGCTGCGCCGCTCGATGCGCGCGCGCCTTGCCGACACCACGGTAATTATGATAGCGCAGAGAATAGCAAGCGTTCAGGATGCCGACAGAATTGCGGTCATAGAGTCGGACGGCACGATCGTTCACTGTGCGCCGCACGACGAACTTATGGAAATAAGCGAGACCTACCGCGATATTTATTCCTCTCAGGTGCGCTCGGGTGCGCTGATAACTAAAAATGACGGCGAGGAGGTGGCTTCCGATGGCAGAGCGTGATAACAAGAATACCGCCCCTCAAAAGCCGCAGATAGATTTTCGCCCTGGTGGCGGCGGCCCTCGCAATATGAACGCGCGTATAAACGGCGAAAAGCCGAAGAATACGCTTAAGACTCTCGGCAGACTTTTCAAGTACATAGGCAAGAGCAAATACGTGCTATACGCCCTTATCTGCATTACGCTTCTCATCACGGCGGCGGAGCTGCTCTCGCCCGTGATGCAGCAAAAAGCGATAGACACCATCAAGGTGGTGGACGGCAAGTTAAGCGTTGATTTTTCCAAAATGACGTTTTTCCTTACCGTGATGATAGTTATTTACGCCGTCAATTCCGCCTTTGCGCTGACGCAGGGGCTTATCTCGGCAAAGCTTTCGCAAAGCACCATATACGCTATGCGCCGCGAGCTTTTTGCCAAGATATCCCGTCTGCCCATCAGCTATACCGACACGCACCGCCACGGCGATATAATGAGCCGAATGACCAACGACGTTGAAAACGTGTCCACCGCAATATCGCAGGCATTGACATCACTGTTGTCGGCAATACTTACTCTTGTGGGCGCGCTTTCGATGATGCTTTATTACAGCCCGATAATGACGCTCGTTGCGCTCGTTACCATACCGCTTACGATATGCGTTTCCACGAATCTTGCGAAATTTATGCGCAAATACTTCGTTCGCCGCCAAAAGCTCCTCGGCAGACTTAACGGTCAGGTCGAGGAGACCGTAACGGGCTACAAAACGGTAGTTGCTTACGGCAAGGAGGACGATTCCGTCAAGGATTTCGGTGAGATATCGGAGGAATTCCGCAAATGCTCGATAAGCGCGCGCGTTTGGGGCTCGATAATGGGACCCGTAATGAACTTTATCGGTAATCTTCAATACGTTCTGATTGCCGCAACGGGCGGATATCTCGTGATAAACGGCATCGGCGGGCTCAGCGTCGGTAGCATTCAGGCGATGTTACAGTACTCCAAAAAATTCTCACAGCCGATAAATCAGATAGCAAATCAGTATTCCACCGTGCTCACCGCGCTTGCGGGCGCGGAACGCATTTTTGCGATGCTTGACAGCCCCGACGAGATAGACGAGGGTAAGATTGACGTGAAAAACGAGGACATCAAGGGTGATATCGCGTTTGAAAATATTGATTTTTCCTACGTCAAGGGCGAGAGGGTGCTTCGCGGCTTTGACCTTAAGGTCAAGGCGGGGCAAATGATCGCACTCGTCGGCGCGACGGGTTCGGGAAAGACTACCGTGGTTAATCTGCTTACGCGCTTTTACGAGCTTGACGGCGGCAGAATAACCATTGACGGCGTGGATATCAAGGATATCCCGAAGGATAAGCTCCGCTCCGCTATCGGCATTGTTCTTCAGGACACGGTGCTGTTCTCCGACACGATAGCGAACAATATCCGCTACGGAAAGACGGATGCGACGGACGAGGAGCTTCGCCGTGCGGCGCATACCGCGAAGGCGGACGGCTTTATCGACCGCTTGCCCGACGGATACGAGACCGTGCTTGCCGAGGCGGGCAGTAATCTTTCGCAGGGACAGCGCCAGCTTCTCGCTATCGCCCGCGCCGTGCTTGCCGACCCGCGCATACTGATACTTGACGAGGCGACAAGCTCCGTTGATACGCGCACGGAAATGCAGATACAAAGCGCGATGGTCGCGCTTATGAAAAACCGCACCTCGCTTATCATAGCGCACCGTCTTTCCACCA
Organism: Eubacteriales bacterium; assembly: GCA_045544735.1. Classification (GTDB taxonomy): domain Bacteria; phylum Bacillota; class Clostridia; order Oscillospirales; family CAG-272; genus CAG-390. The sequence continues at coordinate 41,038 of JAZPZM010000165.1, read as the reverse complement.
TTCGCGGCGCTGACGTTATAGTAGTGCTTGTTAAGGGCAAAATCGTCGAGGCGGGAAGCCACGACGAGCTTCTTGCCGCGGGCGGAGAGTACTGCAAGCTGTATAAAAATCAGTTTGCGGGAATTGCAACGTGATGCTGTGCCGCGACGATATTGAGCGCTTCGCAAGGGTGTGCCGCGACGTAACGGCAACGCCCCTGCAAGGCGACAGAGCCTACGAGGGTGAGATAGGCACGTACAACGAAAAAAGAATGCACGTGATCCTCAAGCGTTTTGTGTGCGAGGAGGAGTCCACCCACGAGATTCCCGTCGGCAAAAGATATATCGCAGATATATTATGCGACGGCGAGATATACGAAATACAGACGGGTTCATTGCTTCCGCTAAAGAAAAAGCTGGCGTATTATCTTGAAAATACCGATCATCACGTTACGGTGGTGCATCCCGTTGCCGTTGAAAAGCGCAAGATATGGATAGATACCGAAAGCGGCGAGTCGCACCCAACGCGCAAGAGCCGCGGGAGCGTGCAGGACGAGCTTTCGGAGCTTGTCTATATATCCGAGCTTATAGCGTCGGGGCGCGTTTCGGTGTGGCTTCTGCTTATCGGCGAGGAGGAGTACCGCTTCCTTGACGGCTGGAGCCGCGACAAAAAGCGCGGCTCGAACCGCTATGAAAGACTGCCCACCGAGATATTCGACGAGATCGCGCTGAACTCCCCCGAGGACTACTCTACGCTTTTACCCGACGGACTTCCCGAATGCTTTACCGCCGCTGAATACGCAAAGGCGGCAAAGCAGAGAATGGGCAGGCGGGTGTATATGGCACTTGCGGCGCTGACGAATATCGGCGTGCTTGAAAACGCGCCCAAGCGCGGCAGAGCATCCGTTTGGAAGCGGCGGACGTATTGACAAAAGCACGGATACAAGGTATAATAGAATAAAATCACTTTGATAAGGGGATAAATATGAAAAAGCTTTACGGAAATGCAATAGTAGGTCAGTCGGGCGGCCCTACCGCCGCGATAAACGCAACGCTTGCGGGCGTTATCAGAGGTGCGCTTGCGTCCGACGCGATAAAGACGCTCTACGGTATGAGAAACGGAGTCGAGGGACTTCTTAAGGAAAATATCGTAAATCTTTCCAAAATATTTGCAGACGAAGGAAAAATAGATATTCTTGAGCATACTCCCGCGGCGGCTCTCGGCTCTTGCCGCAAAAAGCTCCCCACCGTCGGTGCTGACGGGGCGGAGCAGACCTACGCCGCACTTCTTGAAATTTTCAAAAAATACGATATCAGATATTTCTTCTATATCGGCGGCAACGATTCTATGGACACCGTTGCCAAGCTTTCCGAATACACGAAGGGACACGATTATGAGATGTGCATCATGGGCGTGCCCAAGACCATAGACAACGACCTCGTTCTGACCGACCATACTCCTGGCTTTGGCTCTGCCGCAAAGTATATCGCGGTAACTATGCAGGAGATCATCCGCGATTGCGCGGTATACACCACGAAGGCGGTCACTATCGTTGAGATAATGGGCCGTGACGCAGGCTGGCTCACCGCCGCCTCCGCTATCGGCAGAGTGGTAAACGGCATCGCCCCCGATTACGTTTACCTTCCCGAAAGAAATTTCGATATGGACGCATTCTTTGAGGACGTAAATGCGGCGCTTGAGCGCCACCCCAACGTCGTTATCGCCGTTTCCGAGGGCGTGCGCTTTGCCGACGGCAGATACGTCTGCGAGGGCGTTGACGTTGGCACTACCGACGTTTTCGGTCACAAGCAGCTTTCGGGCACGGGCAAGGCACTTGAGCTTGCCGTAAGAGCAAAGCTCGGATGTAAGGTTCGCTCCGTGGAGCTTAATATCTCACAGCGTTGCGCCGCGCACATCGCCTCGGCGCAGGATATTACCGAGTCGGTTGCCGTAGGTAAGGCGGCAGTTGCCGCCGCTACCGAGGGAGTCACGCGCGAGATGATGACTATCGTAAGGGAAAATAAGGGCGGCGAGTACGCATTCAGCGTAGGTCACGCCGACGTTTCCGAGATAGCAAACAAGATAAAGCACGTTTACCCCGAATTTATCAACGAGCGCGGCAACGACGTTACCGACGAGTGCTGTCGTTATCTGCTTCCGCTCATCAAGGGCGAGGCAACGCCGAGCTACACCGACGGTATCCCGAACTTTTTCGTTATTTAAGGAGTAGATATGAAAATTGCCGTTTTCACGGGCGCGTCGTCGGGTATGGGGCGCGAGTTCGTCCGCAGAATATGCGCCGACGAGCATTTTGATGAGGTTTGGCTCATCGCGCGCCGCCTCGAAAGGCTTGACACCCTTGCGGGCGAGCTTAACGGAGTCAAGGCAAGGCTTTTGTCGCTTGACCTTATGAAAAAAGAAGCGCTTGACGAGTATAAATCGCTTCTTGAAGCGGAAAAGCCCGACGTTGCCGTGCTTGTCAACGCGGCGGGCTTTGGACTTTTCGGCGGATTTTGCGAAATGGAGCTTGAGCGTCAGCTCGATATGATAGAGCTTAACAGCCGTGCGCTCACGGCAATGACGTATCTCACTTTGCCGTATATGAAGGACGGCGGCAGGATATATCAGCTCGGCTCGCTTTCCGCATTTCAGCCCGTTCCATTTATCGGAGTTTACGCCGCGTCAAAGGCGTACGTGTTAAGCTTTACGCGCGCGGTCAACCGCGAGCTTAAGTCACAGCGCCGCGGCATTCGTATGATGGCGGTGTGCCCCGGTTGGGTAAAGACCGAGTTTTTCGACCACGCCGTCCACGACGATACCGTGACGTATTATAACCGCATTTATACCGCCGAGCAGGTGGTAAGCCGCGCTATGCGCGATATGAAAAAGGGCAAGGACATGTCCGTCTGCGGCAAGCAGATACGGGCGCAGGTGCGCCTTACCAAGCTTTTACCTCACAAGCTGGTTATGAATATCTGGTGCAAGCAACAGAAAAAATAAAAAACAAGGATAGCCATAAAACGACATTAAAATACATTACGTATACAGAAAAAAGGGCAGAGATTTACGTTCTCTGCCCTTTTGGCATTCACAAGTGCCAAAACAAAAAATGAATTGACGGCGAGCCGTCGTGAATTGAAGCCTTGCGGCTTCATGAATTGAAATCTTGCGATTTCATGAATTGAATTGCCCGTTTTTATAATGCCGAAGGCAATTCATGCACCGTAGGTGCAATTCATGGCGTTAGCCAATTCGTGCCCGTAGGGCAATTCATTGCATTGTGTCTTTATGGACACAATGCGTCAAATGCGCAACCCGCGTGGAGCGAGAAGATGCACACTCTGTCGGGGCGGCGGCCCATAATGCGCTCAAGCGCGAGCGAGTAGTAGCCAAGCTGCTCGCCGTGTCGCTCCGTAAGCGTTTTTCTTGCAAGCTCGCCGTCCTTTAGCTCCTCGCGCGTAAGGCGGTCGGTCTTGTAATCGCAAAGGACGAGCCTTCCGTCCGCATCTATGAAGAAAAGGTCGATAACGCCCTGAACGAGCAAGCGCTCACCCTCTATCTCCTGCGAAAATTCGGGCGACGAGGTGAAATCCTTTGCATCGAGAAATACGTTGAATCTCTGCTCGCGGTAGAGCTTTTGCGCCGCGAGGATCTCCTTCATAAGCGCGCTTCGTGAAAACGCCGCAACCTCGTCTGTGCGGATAATATCAGCCGCACTCTGCGGTATGAAGCCCTCGGTAAGCAGACGGTCAGCCTCACGGCGCACCGACTCCTCGCTTCCGTCAAGGCGCGAAAAATCGCAGAACTGCATAAATAGGTGCGTTGCCGTGCCACGCTCGGCGGCATCGTTTCCACCGCCCATAAAGCGCGGCGTTCTCGGTTCGCTCTCCTCGACCTTGCGAAGCAGCTCGGCGGTATCGTCGGCTCGGTCGAGCGCTTCGGGATAAAGGCGCGAAACGGAGAGCTTTGCGGGTATCTGAGATATCGCGGTATGCGGGTAAGCGTATGCAAGTCGGCGGCACAGCTCTGCCCGCATCGGCTCAATGTTTTCGCCGTCTATAACGGGAGTAAGCTCTTCCTCGGGCGTATCATCTTCTTCATATCCAAGCTTTATATGCTTGAAGTCATAGCTTCCAAGTCCGCGCCCCGCCTCAAGCGCAAGCATTATCCACGCAAATAGAGAGCGCTTTTCCGTAAGAGCGGTCCTGCCGCCGAGTGCGGCGCGGCGCTTCGCCGCAGAGCGCGTAGCTTCCAAAAAGTCCTTGCCGCCCGATGCCGTGATATACAGCATATCTCTTGCGCGTGTAAGCGCAACGTAGAGGATGCGTATCGCCTCGTCAATGCCGCGTGCATCTATTTTTTCCGCCGCGGCAAGCCTTGTGGGCGTGTCAAACGTGCCCAAGCCCGTTTTGTCACCGAGCTTTGCGGTAAGACCGATATCGTCGTCCGTAGTAAAGAGTATTGACGGATCACAGTCGCGGCGAGACATTTTCGTTGCCGTGTTTATAAAGAATACGATGGGGAATTCAAGTCCCTTTGACTTATGCACCGACATAATGTTTACCGTGTTCTCGTCGCTTATATCCTCGGTCTTTACCTCGGTATCGTTTTCGATAATGCCGTATACGTAGTCAACGAAATCGTGCAGGCTTTTGTACGCCGAAGCCTCATATTTTCTTGCATATTCGTAGAGCTGTTGCAGATTTTTACGTCTTTCGGCGGGGGTGCGTTTGCGCGATTCGGGCGACGAACCCGCGTAGGTAAGTACGGCGCAATCGCGCCACAGGTATTTTATAAATCTGTGTACGGGCATCGACTCGGCACTCAAACGGTAGCCCTCAAGCCTTTGGCTTGCCGCAAGGCAACGCGCCGTCAGCTCGCCGTCGGGATTATCCGCGGCGTATTCGAGCATTGCGTCGTAAAGCGACGTGTCCTTTCTGCCGAGGCGTATTTTTACAAGGTCTGAAAGGGAAAAGTTGAATATGGGCGAGCGAAGCGTTCCCGCAAGCGCAAGGTCGCGCCTCGGATTATCGCAGGCGGACAGGAGCGAGAGCATCAAAAGCACCTCCGGATTTTCAAAAAGTCCGCTTCCCACGCTGTTGGCGTAGCGCACGCCCTCGTGCGCGAGTGCCTCCGCCATTTTCGAGCAGGTGGAGTTTGAGCGTGCAAGAACCGCGATATCGCACGGTCTTATTTTTTTGCCGTCGGGCAGATATCCGTGCGCCACGAGATGCTTTATCTCGGAAACGACGAAGGCTATCTCGTCGGCAAGCCCTGCGCTGTGGGTCTCGCCGTCGCCTTCTCCATCCTCGGACTCGTTGTTTACAAATTTTTCCGATTCCGCAACGGCAATACACACGGGCACGTCGCCGCCCGCACCGCGCGAAAAGCGCAGATCATCTTGGGGCAGATATCCTATACCCGCATCCGACACGCCCTTCTCGGACTCGCGGAACAGATACGAACAAACGCCGTTGGTAAAGTCTATTACGTTTTTGGAGCAACGGAAGTTCTCCGACATAAAGAGCGAGCAGGGCGCGCCGCCGTCGGATTGTTTGTCGTACATCGGAAAGCTCGTTCTGTACGCGGCGAATACCGCGGGTTCAGCCTGACGGAACGAGTAAATACTCTGCTTGATATCTCCGACGAGAAAGAGATTATTGCGGCTTATCGCGCGGAATATCTCGTCCTGAATAACGTCGGTGTCCTGATATTCGTCAACGAAAATATGCGTAAATTTCTTGCTTTCCTCAACGGCAAGGCGTGTCGGATTGCCGTCCTCGCCTATGAAAAGGCTTCTGACGAAGCGGCGCAGGTCGGAAAATTCGCACACCGAAAGCGCAAGCTTTTCCTCGCGGTAGGCGGCGCTGAAATTGCCCATAAGCTCGGCAAGCATACGGCAGACCCACGCGCTTTTTTTGAGTATCCACGGTAGGTCCTCCTCGTTGAAAGCGAAAAATCCGCTCTTAAGCTTTGATAGGGAGTCCTTGATTGCAGATCGCTCCTCCTTTATAGCCTCGGATATCTCGGTTTTTGGTTTTACCGTTCCCGCATTTCCAGGTCGATAGTCGATCAGTCGGCAATGCGCGGCGGTGTAATCCTCGCTTTCAAGTAGGGAAAGAACGTCCTTGGCACAGTCTACGTCGTATTCGAGCGCGGCGCGGCGCGGCTCAGTTGATGGGTTTTCGTCAACAAGGCGCAAAGCCGCCTCTCCGCGCGCGATAAGTGCCCCTAGCGTTTGTATGCAGGTGATCTGCATCGAGCGTCCCGCACGGCTCTCGAAAAAGGGCAGCTCCGCCTCCTTTTCGTAAAGCTCGGCACAGTTTTCAAGATATTTTACGCCGTCGGGAACAGCACCCAGCTTTTTGTAAACGTCAAGCAACGTGTGGGCAAGCCTTGCGTCGCTTCGGGCGGTGGTCAGCTCGTCGCAAAACGCGCCGAAGTCCTCGTGCTCGGCGTACGCTCTGTCGATAACGGCGTTCATCAGCGAAAGCCGCATCGGCGCAAGCTCGCTCTCGTCGGCAAGGCGGAAGGACGAGGATATACCGAGGCGTTGAAAATTCGCGTCAACTATACTCTTATAATAGGAATCGATGGTGCATATCTTCGCGCTTCCCACGGACGTGAGCTGGCGGGAAAGATGGTGGTTTGAGCGGTCGGCGGCAAGTGCCTCGGTCAGCGCTTTGGTTATCCTTGCTTTAAGCTCGCCCGCCGCCTTTCGCGTAAAGGTAACTATCAGCATATCCGATACGCTTGCGGGAGTTTTTTCGTCGGTGAGCAGGGAGATTATTCTTTTTGTCAGCGTGGCGGTTTTGCCCGAGCCCGCGGCGGCAGAAACGAGAATGCTTCTGTCGCGCAGGTCAACGGCAAGCTGTTGTGCTTTCGTTAGCTTTATTTCACTCATTTTCTGCCTCCTTTAATAGCTTTGATTTTTGCTTTTTTTAGCCGCGCGGCAAATGGCGTTGTATTCGCAGTATTGGCAATCGTCCTTTTCGGCGGGTCTTGCCTGCGCTCCGCCGCCGCGCATATCCTCGGCGACTTCCTTAAGTATGCTCTTGACCTTTTCGTTAAGGTAATTAAACGCATCTTCACTCAGCGTCGTCGGCTTTTGCGCTCTGCCCGCCGCCATAAGATAGCGTTTGTTTTCGGAGCGGCTCACAGCCGCGAGCACGTCGGGGTCGTCAAGTATCAGTCCGCTACGCTTGAATTCGCGGAACAAGTTTGCCTTCACCGCGTCTGCACCCGTGCCGCCGCTTACCTCCGTGCGCTCGGAGCTTGCGCTGAGATACGATATTACGGCAGGAACGCTGTTTCCGCCGTACGATGCGTCGGTCAGCGCGTAAATGTAAAGCAACAGCTGTAGATTTTTCTTTTTGTCGATGTCGTTTATTGAAAATACCTTTTTGCCCGTTTTGTAGTCGACGGCGCGCAGATACGTCTTGTCGCCGTGGCGGAATACGTCAACGCGGTCGATCTTACCGTTAAGAACCACGCTTCCACCGTCCGAGAGGGGAATTTTGGGCGAGGGAATGTCGTGACCGATGGAAAGCTCAAACGCCTCGGGGCGAAAATCGCTGTCGGAAAGCTCGCTTTCGATGTCCTCTATAATGAGGGCGGCAAGACGGCACAGGCGGCGGGTCATATATTTTACCCTATGTCCCATATCGCTTGGCAGGTTCTCGGCGGCAAATTCTGCGGTGTTCTTTTCAATAATCGCCGTTTTTTCCTCGCCGCTTGGGAATTTACCGCCGCGGCGCAGAAACACCTCCATAAGATATTTTTCAAGGATAAAGTGAACGAACGTACCTATGATGTCCGAGCTGAATTCTACCTTTTTGCCGCTGTCAAGGGATAGCAGATATTTACAGCAATAGGCAAAGCGGCATGCGGCAAAGCTTTCAAGCTTCGTTTGGCTCAACACGATGTTCTTGCCGTATATAAGCCTTGAAATGTCGGGGTCGATGCCGTCGTTCTCCGCGCTTATCGGAACGCCGCGCTCCATTTCATCGCCAAGCGCAAGCCTTATAGCCGCGCCCTCGGCAGTTCCGTCAAGCAGAGCGGCGTATTCTGCGGCGGCTTCGGAGGTGCGGATGCGGTCAAAAAGATGCTCCGTAGTGTTTTTTATTTTTGCGCTCGGACACACGTCGCGAAGTCGCACGAATGCGACCGACGGCGTGCTTTCCGCGCGGGTGTATACTATCAGCTTTTCCGAGGCAGAGCCTACGGCGCGGCGGAAGAAGAAAAGCTCCTCTGCGCTGTCCTGCTCGCGTCCGCCCGAAATAGGAAGGTCACGCGCGATAAGCTCCTCGCGTTCGGCGGCTGAAAGCAGACCGCCGCCCGTAGCCGCGGCGGGAAATTCGCCGTCGCAAGCTCCGAGGATGATAACTGCCTTTACGCCCGATGCGCGTATCATATTTGCGCTTCCAACGCTGACCTCGTCGCTTGAGGTGGGGATGCTTCCCATCTGCGTTTGCTCAAGCAGGGTACTAAGCGCAAAGGAAAACTCGGAAATATCGGGCTTTTTACCGTCGCCAAAGCAATCGCAAAGCTCGTCAAGCACCGTAAGAAATGCGTCGTAGCTTCGTGCGGTCTCGGCGGATTCTCTGGCGCGGTCGGAGGAAAGCTCGCGCACGGCAAGTTCCTTTAGCTTTTTTGGTGCGCCCGATGCCTCTATATAGCCGACGGTGGCGCGGCAAAGCTCGGCACAGCTCGTTGCGGCGTTGATCTCCGCAAAATATTTTTTCAAGCCGTCAAGCAAAAACGTATGTACTTTGTTTGCGGCGGCAAGCTTTTCCTCGCCGCGCGGGGTAAGTGCGCCCTTGTAGCCGTCGGGGTTCATCGTCCATTCGCCCTCGTCGGCGAGCCTTTTGCCGCTTATGCTCCATTTAGCCGTATATTCTTCAAACAGGTCGGCATCCTTCGTTGAAATATCAAGCATTCCCGTTTTCAAATGCGCGATAACGTCCTCGCGCTTCCAGCCGAATTGCTTGATGCGCAAGGCGGAGAGAATGAGGCGCGACAGCGGACTTGTGGAAAGGTCGCGTTTTTCGGAAAAATAGTACGGCACGCTCATCGTTTCAAGCGCGGTGTCGAGTATTCCGCGATATTTCGTTGCGTCACGCGCTATAACGGCGATATCCTTACAGCGGTAGCCGTCCTCAAGGAGCGCGCGTATACGCGCCGCCGCGGCTTCCGCCTCGTCGTAGATATCGACCGCCTGCCAAAGCTCAACGCTTCCGTCGTCCTCGCTGTTGTCGGGGTCAATATCCTCGTCCATTCTCCACAGCTTTTCGGTAAGGAGCTTTAGCGTTTTTGAGCTTGGACGGTGATTTTCGCCAAGCGTTACGGTCTCCACCTCGCCGCCAAAGCCTGCGGCATCCGAGCGAAGCTTGTCCGAGTAGCTTTTTATCGACGCGGTATCTATGCCTCGGTAGGTGGGATGGGGCAGAGGAACGGTTGCGCTAAAGCACTCCGCCTCGCTCATAATGCGGCGGAGCACGGCGTGCTCCTGCCCCGTAAGGCTGTAAAAGGAGTCGAGATAAACGTGCATTCCCGAAAAATATCCGCGTGCGGAGGTGTCAAGCATCTCGCAAAGGCGGTCAAGGTCGCTCGTGGGGTCGGCGTGGCTTTGCGAGAGCAAAAGTCGGTACGCCGCGCTCACGGTGGCTATGTCCGACAGCTTGCGTCGAAGCGTGGAGTCTGGCATATCCTTGCAGAACAACTCAAGCCCATCGGGCGAGATGCCCGACGATGAAAGCTCCTTCGAGATGGAGAGCATCGTTGCGGGAAGGGAGCGGTCACTCGACGCGCGGTCGTGATATTCGCAAAGCATTGGGGCGCATTGACACAGCGCACGCCACATTATAAGCGTTCGCTGACCTGCGCTCGCGTAGTTGTATATAAGTCCGCCCGTCCTTCGAAATACGCGGTTGGCAAGGCGGGAAAAGTTCAGTACCTCGATATTTAACTGCGCCGAGGCGGGCAGGCGTTCAAGAAGCTCGCGCTCTGCGGCAACCGTCTGTTGCTCGGGAACGATTAGTATTGCCGACACGCCATCGCGGGCGTCTTTTTCAAGGCAGGAAAGGATATATTCGCTTTTTCCGCTTCCTATATCCCCGTATATAAGCTTGACCATTTTGTTCTCCCAAATCAAAGATAGACGTTGATTCTGTCTTTCGTGTTTTTGAAATATTTTTTGTTAAGAATGAAATAAAGTCCGCGCCCGACGGATAAAACGGAATCGGACTCTATATTTTTTCTGTGCGCCGCGGGCGTTACGGCAAGCACCGTGTAGCCCTCCGCCGCAAGATGCTCCGCCGTTGATGCGGCACAGCTACAGCCCGTTCGCAGTTGAAGCGGCAGAAATATCACGGCAACGCGCTCGTTGTACTCACGCTTCAGCCGCGCGCTTATGCGCCGCAGTTGCAGAGCGTTCTTTATTGCGGCTCCGATGCCGACGATGATGATAACGGGCAGAGCGATCACGGCAAGCGCGGCAAAAACGATGAACGTGGTTCCCGTTTGCACTACCGCAAATATCCACCCGATGATCTGAAAAATGATGGATATCAGGCGAAAACGGCGAAAGACTATGAGAAATCTTTCCCAAAGTCCGTATACCGTGGTGTCCTTTATTACCGTAAGCAAAAATGAAAAATAATTATTTTTCGCGTATCGGCGCGGGGAAGCCGCCGCCTCTGCGGCACGCCATTGCGCCGAGCGACGCCCTGCGTGGCGCAGGGATGCAAGCTGATGCTCCTTGCGCTCTATCTCGGCACGAAGGCGCATCTCCTCGCGCTCTAAAAAGGTATCTCTTGAAAGTTTTGACATTTGTTTCCTTAAAGCTATTGCGTTAATTTTTCGAGTTTTTCTCAAAAAGAGCCAAATTCCGTAAAAATACGTCCTTGCCGCGCCACGAATACGCCCGATCGGAAAAGGCATCGCTATCGACTACGCTCTTGTCGGGTATGGGTATCGTGCGCGAGTTGAACCACGCGCTGTCCGTGTAAAGCGTGCCTTCTCTTTTGGCTCTTATCGTGTGCGGGCAGACGTTCTGGCAGATGTCACAGCCCCAAGCCGTGCCGTGCTTTATCATCAGGGCTTGCTCCTCGTCGGTAAGCGCACCCTTCTTCTGCGTTACGGATGACAGGCATTCTCCGCCGTTTTTAAGCCTCGTCGGGCAGGCGCGCACGCACGCGCCGCACCCCTCGCAATACCTCACCTCGCGGCGTGTCGGCTCAACGGGAATATCCGAAAAAACTCCGAAAATGAATACGAATGAGGAATATTTCGGCGTTATCAGAAGCCCGTGCTTGCCGATGATGCCAAGCCCCGCGCGCGCGGCGGCATCGACCTCGGCTATGGGTGAGTGGTCGCCGTAAAGCGCAAAGCGGCGGTGGGGATAGAGCTTACTTGCTTCGGCAAGGAATTTTTCAGCCAGCTTTTTTTGCGCAAGATGATAGTCGGGAGCTACCGCGTAGGCGGACACTATGCGCTCGCCGTCGCAATGCTCGGTGTAGTATGGCATAATTCCCATAATAACGCTTTGCGGCTCGAAATCAAGCCGCGACAAAAGACGGGGATTTATTATCTTGCACTCCGAAATGCTCAAGGCGGCGGCATCCGCCGCGCCGACGGAGAGGAGAAGCTTTATCAATTTTTCCACGGTGCGCTCCTTTCTGCGTTTGTTTAATATATTATATCATATTTTGTTTTATTATACAATTAAAAACGGGCGCAAAAAAACTATATTTTATAGACTTTTTTTCACTTCGTCAAGAAATCTTCACAAAAGTGATGTATAATAAGTGCAGAATAGTACAAGGAGGCATAAAATGAGCTATTTTGATGAAGAAAAATATGAAAATACCGAAGAGAATAAAGACGTAACTCCAAGTGCCGACACGGAAGCGCACGGCGTTGCGTACTCTCCCGCGGAGGACGGTAGCTATAGGCTTACGTCCTACGTTCCAACCGAGCAGGTCGCCGCACCGAAGAAAAAGGGCGGCAAGGTAAAGGTCGCGCTTGCGATAGTGGCGATCGTGCTTTGCATAGCGCTGTCGGGCGTTGCGGGCTTTGCGGGAACTTATATAGCAGACCGCTTTTTCGCCATTACCGACAGCGGCAAGCCCGCTCCGAATACGCCGCCCGTTTCGTCGGGAAGCAGTGCGGGTATCGTAGTAAGCGTTCCCGATGAGAACGGCGAAAACCCGCCCACCAGCGTTCCGCGCGGCGATCTTATGAGCTATGCCGACACCGCCGCAAGGGTCAAGGATTCCGTGGTTGAGATAACCACCGAGGCTACCGTTCAGGGCGGCGGATATTTTCAGCAGTACGTCACCGAGGGTGCGGGAAGCGGCGTTATCATCACCGCCGAGGGCTATATCGTTACGAATAATCACGTTATTGAGAACGCGGAGAGGATAACCGTGCGCCTTACGGACGGCACGCAGTACCCCGCAACCCTTATCGGCACGGATTCGCGCACGGATATTGCCGTTATCAAGATCGACCCCGCAGGCAGAGCACTCACCGTTGCCGCGTTTGTCGCGGACAGCAAAAAGCTCGTCGTCGGCGCGGAGGTGCTTGCTATCGGTAATCCCCTCGGCGAGCTTGGCGGCACGGTCACCAACGGCATAATAAGCGCACTTGAGCGCGAGGTCAAGATATCGGGCAGCGGCACTATGACGCTTTTGCAGACGAATGCCGCAGTAAATCCGGGTAACTCGGGCGGCGGACTTTTCAATCTCTACGGCGAGCTCGTAGGCGTGGTAAACGCAAAATCATCGGGAAGCGATATCGAGGGACTCGGCTTTGCCATTCCCGCAAACACCGTGCGCAGCATTGCCGCACAGCTTATGGAGTTCGGATACGTCAAGGGCAGACCCAGCATAGGCATTACCGTTTTGGAGCTTGATTCCTACAGCGCTTACTATTATTTCCGTTCAAATCAGGCGGGTATTTATATAGTAGAAAGCAAGGACGATGCGCTTAAATACGGCGACAGGATACTGTCCGTTGACGGCACGGAGATATCAAGCGGCGACGACGTTTCGGCTATCGTTGAAAAGCACGAGATAGGCGAGGAGATAGAGGTAATGGTAGTGCGCGACCGCAAGACCGTCACCGTTACCGTTACGCTTGCCGAGTACGTCCCCGAACCTTCAAAATAATCTCAATGGAGAGCAAAATGTATAACATCCTCGTAGTTGACGATGAAGTAAGGATAAGGTCAATCGTCAGAAAATACGCAGAGTTTGAAGGTCATACCGTCGTCGAGGCGGCGGACGGAATGTCGGCGCTCAGCCTTTGCAGGACGAACGATTTTGATATAATCATAATGGATATTATGATGCCCGAACTTGACGGCTTTTCCGCCTGCCGTGAGATACGCAAGTTCTCGCAAGTGCCGATAATAATGCTGTCGGCTCGCGCGGATGAATACGACAAGATAAACGGCTTTAGCATAGGAGTTGACGATTACGTCGTCAAGCCCTTCTCCCCCAAGGAGCTTATGATGCGCGTTGAGGCAGTGATGAAGCGCGCCTCCCACGCTCCGAAAGTCAGCGAGGAACATAATATCGTCGAGCTTGACGGCGGCGGGCTTCGCGCGGACATTAGTGCGCGTATCGTGTATATCGACGGCAAGCGCGTGGAAATGTCGCCAAAGGAATACGAGCTGTTGTTTTATATGTTAAGAAACCACGATATCGCGCTCAGCCGCGAAAAGCTGATATGCGACGTGTGGGGATACGATTTTTACGGTGATGCGCGCACGCTTGATACGCACATCAAGCTTCTGCGCAAATCTCTCGGCAAATATGCACAGCACATCGTCACGTTGCGCGGAATAGGCTACCGATTTGAAAAAAATGAAAAAAGATAAGAGCGCCAAAAGGCGTATGGGCATCAGGGGCAAGCTGATAATCTGCTTCGTCGCGTTTGCGCTTTTGATGCTTGCGATCACTTGGGTGTTTCAGATAGGGCTTCTCGGCAGGTTTTACGAAAGAACGAAAAACTCCGAGCTTGAGTACGCAACGCAGTCTATGGCGGAGGCCGTAAGCCTCGGAAATCACAAGGAGACTGCGGCAATGCTTGCGGGCGAGTACGGTATATGTATTCGCGTGTTCCGCGTGACGGGCTACGCGCTTGGCGAGGAGGAGGTCAGCGTTCAGGCGGCACCGCCGTGCGTACTGCACCATATGCCGCGCGAAAAGCTGACGGAGTATTACCAGAACGCGCTTGAAAACGGCGGAGAATGGGAAAACGTGTTCAGTATGGAGCGCGGTGAAGAGTTTGACGAGGGCGGAGAGGGTGAGATGCAAAGAGCACCCGACAAAGCCCCCGACGGCAAGCCGCCGCAAGAAAGAAAAAAAGCAAGCGCCGTTACGGTGTCAGTAAAGCTGGCAACCGGCGCGGATGGCGGAAGCTTTGCGGTCTTTCTGAACAGCAAATTCACTCCGATGACATCGACCGTCGATACTCTCGGCGTGCAATTTTTGTGGATAGCGGCGGCGGGCATAGCTTTTGCGGCGATATTTGCGCTGATAGTTTCAAAAAGCATATCCTCCCCAATCGTTAAAATGAACGAGTCTGCCAAAAAACTGGCGGCGGGCAATTACGACGCCGATTTTTCGGAGTCGGGGCACAGAGAAACGCGCGAGCTTGCGCGCACGCTTAATTTCGCCGCCGAGGAGATATCAAAGTCGGACGTTCAGCGGCGCGAGCTTATCGCAAACGTCTCGCACGACTTGCGCACGCCGCTTACTATGATAACGGGATACGCCGAAATGATGCGCGATATCCCCGGAGAAAACACGCCCGAAAACCTTCAGGTCATAATCGACGAGGCAAGCCGACTGAGTGCGCTTGTAAGCGATATGCTTGACCTGTCGAAGATAGACGGCGACGGCGTTATGCCGCAAAAAAGCCGTATTTCGCTTACCGCGACCGTCAGAAGCGTGCTTGAAAGATATTCCGCGCTCGTCGCACGCGAGGGCTACGTCATAAGCTTTGAGGCGGACGCAAACGCATACGTTCTTGCCGACGAAACGATGATGATGCAGGTTCTTTACAATCTTATCAACAACGCCGTAAGCTACACGGGAGACGATAAGAGAGTAGTTATCCGTCAGCGCGTTGAAAACGGCAGGGTGCGCGTAAGCGTGGCGGACAGCGGAGAGGGAATTGCACCCGAGCACATTCCGCACATCTGGGACAGATACTATAAGCTTGATAAAGTACACCGCAGGGCGTCGGTTGGAAGCGGGCTCGGACTTTCAATAGTCAAGAGCGTGCTTTGCAGACACGGTGCGTCTTTCGGAGTGGAAAGCAAGCTCGGCGCAGGCTCGGTATTCTGGTTCGAGCTTGACGCTGTTGAATAAGTTAAAAAAGCGGCACTTTGCCGCTTTTTTGCATTTATCGGCTCATATAGTGAACTTTTTTTGAACAATAAGTCAATAAAATAATTTTGCACTTGTATTTTTTCTTAAAATATTATATAATATTATGACTAATAACGCCGAAAACAAGAAAGGGGTACGCCTATGGAAAATAACGAGCTTAATAAAATCAATATAGACGATGGCGTGTCTCTTGGCACGTCAAGCGCAAAAAACGAATTCGTTTCATCTCTTGACGATATAACGGCGGGCGAGATAGCGCCCGACCGCCCCGTGAAAAAGAAGGGCAAGAATTACTCGGGAGCGTTGCTTCGCTTTTTCACGGTTGCTTTGTGCCTTGGCGTTTTCTTTTACTGCATTTACGAGCTTGTGCTGATAATGAAGCAGTATCAGATGTCGGACGAAGCGTATTCCGATATCGCAAGCGGATTTGAGCAGGCAATGCTCGGTGACAGATACGGCAAGGTCGGCGCACTTTCCTCTCTTGGAGTGGACGTTCCGATGCAGAATTACGCCGACATCAGCCAGAACGGTGTCATCAAGCCCCCCGCCGTTACACCCAGCGCACCGATAACGAGCCTTAAATTCCAGCGTGTTAAGGTCTATCTTGACTCGCTTTACGCGCAAAACAACGAGCTTATAGGGTACATTACGATAAAGGGCACGGCCATAAGCTATCCCGTGGTGCAGACCACGAACAACGATTATTACCTTGACCACGGCTTTGACCGTCAGGTGCTTGCCGCAGGCACGATATTTGCGGATTGTACCAATCACCCCAAGGTCACCGAGAACCGCAACCTCGTGCTTTACGGTCACAATTTCAAAAACGGCGCAATGTTCCATCAGCTTGACAAGTTCTTGCAGGAGGATTTCTTTATGAGCACCTCCATTGAGCTTGCGACCTTTGACGGAATATATACCTTCGAGGTTTTTGCGGTGTATAAATCCCACGTCAAGAACAGATACTACTCAACGACCTTCCCCTCCGACGAGGCTTTCGTGAATTTCTGCTACGATGCGAAGCAAAAATCCCTTTACTACAAGGACGGCATCGAGTTTGATGCCGATGACACCATCCTCACGCTGTCGACCTGCGTAAACGGCGAGAGCAAGTACAGATACGCCATTCAGGCGAAGCTTGTGAATATAGAAAGATGATGGAGCTTGATTTTTTGGCTTGCCCGCTTTGCGGTGCGGCGATAGAGCGCGAGGGCGGCAGTCTTTTTTGCCGCGGCGAGAAAAAAAGACATTGCTTTGACCTGTCAGCGTCGGGCTACGCCGACCTGTCGGGCAGACGGCAAGGTGGCGGCGGCGACCCCAAGGATGCGGTGGCTGACCGCACCGCGTGGCTTGACGCGGGATATTACGCGCCGCTTGCCGACGAGATATGTGAAATACTTAAAAAATACCTTCCCGCTCCTTCCTTCGTGATAGACGCGGGATGCGGCGAGGGATATTATTCCGAGCGCATTGCCGCCGACGTGGACGGCGCGTGCGTTTTCGGCGCAGACCTTTCAAAGCAGGCGGTCGACCGAGCATCAAAGCGCCGTAAGGCGCGCGGCGGCGACGATTCCTTTTACTCCGTCGCATCCGTTTTCGAGCTTCCCGTAAGGGACGGCGTAGCCGACGGAATGCTTTCAATGTTTGCGCCCGTCAGCGAGAGCGAGGCAAAAAGAACGCTAAAGGACGGCGGAATATTTCTTATCGGCGGGGCGGCACCCGAGCATCTTTTGGGGCTCAAGCGCGCCGTTTACGGCACGGTATATCTTAACGATATTCGCGCCGATCTGCCCACGAATATGGAGCTGCTTGAAAAGCGGCGAGTCAGATACGATATAAGCGTCGAGGGCAACCGCGATATAATGCGCCTTTTCGGAATGACGCCGTACCGCTTCCGCACCTCTGCCGAGGCGTTCGCCCGCCTTGAAGCCTTGGAATCCCTCACCACCGAGGTGGACGTGGAGTTTTACGTTTACAGAAAAACTTATACTATTAAGGAATAAGATATGAAAATTTCGGTATGTATACCAATGTATAACGAGTCGGCGGTAATTGCCGAGAATGCCAAAAAGCTCAGCGATTATATGGAATCCGTGTTCGTTTCCCCCGACGGTGAACGGGAATACGAGATAATATACGCGGACGACGGAAGCACCGACGGCTGCGGAGATATCGTCCGCTCGCTCGGACTACCCGCCGTGCGCGTCGTCGGCTATCCCGACAACCGCGGCAAGGGCTGTGCCGTGCGCACGGCGCTTCTCGCCTCGCAGGGCGAGCTTGCTATGTTCACCGATGCTGACCTTGCCTACGGTACCGAGGTCATTGAGCGTATGTGGAAGGAATTTTCCTCGCACGACGACGCATCGCTCGTTATAGGCTCGCGCAATCTGTCGAAGGACGGATATTCCGAATATACCTTCTTGCGCCGCGTGATGTCAAAGGTGTATATCAAGCTTCTTTGCATCGTCGGCGGCTTTAAGCTCAGCGACTCGCAATGCGGCTGTAAGGGCTTTTCGCACGATGCGGTGCAGGCAATATTCCCAAGGTGCGAGGTGGACCGTTTCGCCTTTGATTTCGAGGCGATACTTTGGGCGGAAAAGCTCGGACTTAAAATATACGAAATGCCCGTAAAGGTGCTCGTTCACGGCGAATCCAAGGTCAACATAATCAAGGATACGCTGAAAATGCTGTCCGACCTTCGCCGTATGCGCAAGAGGATAAAGAAAGCAAAAATCTGAAAACAAGGGATGCCGCAGGGCAAAGTTTAAGATAAA
Organism: Eubacteriales bacterium; assembly: GCA_045544735.1. Taxonomy (GTDB): domain Bacteria; phylum Bacillota; class Clostridia; order Oscillospirales; family CAG-272; genus CAG-390. The sequence continues at coordinate 22,881 of JAZPZM010000165.1, read as the reverse complement.
TGAATTTTAAAAAACCATTGATAAAAAGAGTAGTTGCGGCGCTTATCGCCGTCGCGCTCTCCTTACCGATAGCGTTTGCCGCTTCCGCCGACGAAAAAAGCGAGCCGATAGTGGCAGAGGCTACGGTCGCGGGCGAGCTTACGGACGGAGTATACAGGATAAAAAATCTTAAAACGGGGCTGTATCTTGAAACCTACAAATACAGCGCCAAGGGCAAGGAGAAGCTGTGCGCTTCGGAGCTTGACGGAAAGAACGAGGGGCAGTGCTTCTACGTCCGACGCGCCGAAAACGGCGCTTGGGTGCTGTCGGCTCAAAACGAGAACGGAGAGTATTCTCTCTCGTGGAAGGAAGGCACGGCGCTCGGCGATTACATAGCAAAAACGCAAAAGGCGGCAGATGCCGAATATACGTATTTTGATATTTCAAGGCTCGACGGCGGCGCGTTTACGATAGCGCCCGCGGGCGGTGACAACTACACCGCCGTTCTTGCCGTGACGGACGGCGAGACCTACTATTCCGATAAATGCGTGCGAATAGCCGATCTTGCACAGGCGGACGAAACGCAGATGTGGACGTTTGAGAGCGTTCCTACGGAGTACCTCACCACCGCGTATGAAAAGACCACCGTTAAGCTTTATTCAACGGGTAAGTTCTACGCAAGAAAATATCCGTATAATATGGTCACGTCTGACATAGTGTGGACATCGTCCGACGAGGGCGTTATTATGATGGGTACGGACGGAGTATGGTGTGCGCTCGGAAAGGGCGTGGCTACCGTTACCGCCTCGGTCGGCGCGGCACTCGTTTCCTTTGAGGTCACGGTCGAGGACAAGGATGCGTTTACTTGGTACAGCCAAAGCAATATGTATACGAGCGATTGGTCCGCGCGTGAGCTTGAAAATCTTTATTTCATCAGCGACGGAAGCAAAAAACGCTTTGCTTGGGATATAAAAAGAAGTCCGAGACACAGTAGCTGGATGGACAGCGGATGCGCCCTTTCGTCGATAGCGATGGTGCTTAACAATATGGGTGCTGTAAAGACCACGGGGTACGATCTTCGCACGGGTCAGGAAGGCTCGCTTCTTGCCGACCCGTACACCGTTGCGCTTGCCAACAGCGGAAACTACGGCGTTAGTTCCACCTCGAAGGCTATGTACGGCAACCCGATTTATATGTATTGGTCAAGCGTAGCGTCAAAGTTCAACGTTGACGGCGAGAAGGTGGATTATCACAGATATTACAGCTCGTCAAGAAAAAAGATAAAGGACCTTATTACCAAGCATCCGCAGGGAGTAGTTGTTCTTTTCAAAAGATCGGGCAGAACGCATTACGTCGTTTTTGCGGAATGCCTGAACCCCGAGCAGACCGTTTCGTCGAAGCTTGAATTTCTTGTCTACGACCCCGCGGCGTACAAACCCGAAAACGGCGACGGCGTGCCGTTTCAGGACACTATCTCGTATATTTACGAGGGATACAGATATTCCTCCATCGCAAGCGTGACGGTTTACGACGTGGAAAGCAAGTTAAATTAATTACAGCTAAGAAAGGTTAGGACATAAATATGGCTGACGGCTTAGGAGGCCAATTACTCTTGCAGGTTGCGCTTATAGGCGTTAATGCATTTTTCGCATCTGCCGAAATGTCGGTCGTTTCTCTCAATACGACCTTACTCAAAAAGAAAGCCGAGGACGGCGATAAAAAGGCGGCAAAGCTCTTGGAGCTTGCCGAGGAGCCCACGGCGTTTCTCTCCGCTATTCAGATAGCGATCACCCTTGCGGGCTTTCTCGGCTCGGCGTTTGCCGCCGAGAACTTCTCTGACAGGCTCGTCGGGTGGCTGTGCAAAATTTCAACGTTTGCCGCGTCGCACGCCGAAACGGTCGATGCGCTGTCGGTAATCGTTATAACTCTTATACTTTCATATTTCACGCTTGTGCTTGGCGAGCTTGTTCCCAAGCGCGTGGCGATGCACTCGCCCGAAAAGGTGGCAAGGATTACATCGCCCGTTGTGTCGGGCTTCAAGGTGGTCGCAAAGCCCGTTATCTGGTTTTTGACCAAATCCACGAACGCCGTGCTCCGCCTCTTCGGTATCAAGCCCGACGCGCAGGAGGAGAGCGTGACGGAGGACGAGATACGTCTGCTCGTTGACGCGGGCGAGGAAAGCGGCACTATCGACGCTATGGCAAGCGAGATGATAGACAATATCTTCGAGTTTGATAACAGCGCCGCGCGTGACGTTATGACGCACGCCATCGACGTTATAGCTATAAGCACCGATATGGACGACGCGCAGATAATTTCGCTTTTGCGCACGAGCGCGTATTCGCGTTATCCCGTTTGCGGCGAGGATATAAACGACGTGCTCGGAATCCTCTATGCAAAGGACTTCTTCCTTGACCGCTTGGGAGAGGGCGAAAACAAGCCCCTGTCCGAGCTTATGCGCCCTGCGTATTTCGTCCCCGAAACGGTAAAGTGCGATACGCTCTTTTACGAGATGCAAAAGAGTCAGCGCCACCTCGCCGTCATCGTTGACGAGTACGGCGCTGTGTCGGGAATAATTACTCTTGAGGACCTTGTCGAGGAGGTCATGGGTAATATTTACGACGAATACGACAGCGAGGAAAAAGAGGAAGAGGAAACGAAGATAGAGAGCATCGGCGACGGCAAATGGCGCGCAGACGGCTCGCTTGAGATAGACGTTTTCTGTGAGTGCGTAGGCATTACGCTCCCCGAGGGGACGGAGTTCGACACCCTCGCGGGAATGATACTCTCCGAGCTTTCCGAGATACCCGAGGACGGCTCGACGTTTGAGGTCGATTGCTACGGACTTAATATAAAGGTAGAAAAGGTCGAGGAGCGACGCATAGAAAGCGTAGTTATTACAAGACTTTCCGAAGCAGAATAAAAAGGCGTTGCCACGGCAACGCCTTTCAACCATTAAATAGAGGTCGAAATGAGATTTAATGAAGAAGATATAAAATATCTCGCCTGCGAGCTGCCCGACGAGATAAAATATCATAAATACAGCGGCGATTTTGCCGCAGAGCAAAGGGCGGTCGAGGAATATCTGGATAGAAAAGGACTCCCGACCGCACTGCGCCGCAGACTTGAGATAGAGTACGTCATATCGGGGCAGATGCAAAGGGATTACCGAATGAGCGAGGAGGACCTTCTTTGCCGTATCAGGGAAAAATATCCTTTGTGTAGCGCGGAAATGCTTCGCGGCTTTATCGACGAGGGATACGCCGATTACGTGCTTCGCGGCGGTGAAAAATATTTTCAGCGCTCGGCGGTAAGGAACGTTACCACGCGCAAGTGGCGACAGCTTGCCGCGCTTTCGGGCGGAGACGTGCCCGCGTACACGCGCGACAAATGGCGCGCCGAGTGCATTCCGATAATGAAAAAGCACGGCTTTCGCGCCGTGCGCTATACCGTGCGCGAGTGGATAGCTCCCGCCGAGCGCGAGGTGCGCGAGGGCGCGCTTTTGCGCGTCCATCTGCCGTATCCGTGTGAATGCGCAGAGCAGAGCGATATAACGCTCAATTATTCCTCGCACCCCGTTTATATTTCCTCGTCGGCGCACCGCACCGCCTTTATCGAGACGGAGTGCCGCGCGGGTGAAAAATACGAGATAGAGTTTTCATATACCTTCAAGGTGAATTACGTGAAAGCCGAGGAAAGCGCCGTGAGCGTGGAGCAGCCGAGCTTCTATACGGGCGAGCAATATCCGCACATCCGCTTTACGCCGTATATAAGAGAGCTTGCCGACGAGCTGCGCGGAAGCGAGAAAAATCCGCTCGTCCTCGCGCGCAGAGCGTATGATTACGTGACGACCCAAACCGTATATTCGCTTTTGCGCCCGTATCTCTGCATCGAGAATATTCCCGAATTCGTTCTGCTCAACCGCCGCGGCGATTGCGGCGCTATGTCGCTTGCGTTTATCACGCTTTGCCGTGCGATGGGTGTTCCCGCGCGTTGGCAGTCGGGAAGCAACGTGCGCCCCGACGCTATATCCTCGCACGATTGGGCGCAGTTCTATATTGCGCCGTACGGCTGGCTTTACGCCGATCTTTCAGCGGGCGAGGGTGCGTACCGCAACGGCGACGTTGAGCTGTGGGAGCATTATTTCGGCAATATCGACACGATGCGCGAGGTAAACTGCACCGAATTTCAGGCGGCGTTCGATCCGCCCAAGCGTTTTATGCGCGCAGACCCGTACGATAATCAGTCGGGTGAGCTTGAGTACGCCGACCGCGGACTCATACTCGACAGCGTGAACGCGGGCAGAAGCGTCGTGGATTTCAAGGATTTAACGGACGGATACGAAAATGAGTAAGATCTTTATTGCCATAGACGGCGGCGGAACGTCGACCGAGGGCGTTGCCGTAGACCGCGTCGGCGTGCTTGCGTACCGAACGGACACGGCGTCAAACCCCCACGATATCGGTGAGGACGCGGCGCTATCCCTCGTTTGTAAAATGGCGTCGGAGCTTGTAAGCGAGGCGCGAGCCAAGACCGACGCGGACGAGGTATATCTGTTTGCGGGAATTTCGGGAGTGATAGGTAGGGAGGAACGCTTTGAATCCGCGCTTCGCTCCGCCGTGGGCGGCACGGTAAGCGCAAAGAGCGATATTTATAACCTTTTTGGACTTGTGGAGCGCGATAACTGCGCCGCACTTATCTGCGGAACGGGAAGCGTCTGCTTTATAAAAAAGGACGGCGAGCTTCACCGCGTAGGCGGCTGGGGATATCTACTTGACGGCGCGGAGGGCGGCGGCTTTGCCATCGGACGCGCGGGGCTTCTCGCCGCGCTTCGCTCGCGCGACGGCAGGATAGGAAAGACTACTTTGCTTGATGCGGCTCGCAGATATCTTGAGTGCGACGTTACCGAGGCGATAGCCAAGGTCTACGCGGGCGGCAAGACCTACATTGCTGGCTTTGCGCCCTACGTTATCGAGGAAGCGGAAAAGGGAGATGCCGAGGCGCGCGCGCTTATTTCGGAGTCCGTTCTCGGCGTTTCGGAGATGCTTTCGTGCGCCGCCGAGAAGCTCGGCGACGGCTTTGATTGCATATTAAGCGGCGGACTTATCCGCTATAGCGGACTTGGCGAGATGATAGCGGCGGCGACGTCGCATCTTAACGCCAATTTCATCACACCGAGCCTGCCGCAGATAGCGGGCGGCATCCGCTGCGCCCTTGCCCTCGGCGGCGAAAGCGTCACCCAAGCGGAGCTTGAGGCTTATATAAATAATATAAGGAAATAAAAAAGTGGCTGAAAGGGGTGCTTTCCATAAAGCAGGTTTTGACTTGCCGAAAAAGCAAAAGGAGTACGAACAGTTCGTTCGTACTCCTTTTCACACGCCTTGGTTTGCAAGGTATAGTGTGTTACACCTTTTAGGTGTACTGTCGGGCGGTGATGAGCCTCCCTTGTGTAAAGGGAGGATTTGGTTTGTGCGTCCCGAAAGTCCGTCTACTTTTCCTGACAAGCACTGCATTTGTGGTCACAAAAGCGATGCCCCGCGCGAGGCGGGGCAGAAAATCATCCTAAAGCTTGCAATCTATTTTTTATTGCTTGTAATCTTTCATCGGAACGCAAGCACTCAAACCGAGGATTTTTATCCAAGGAACAAAGGAAACCGTAAGCCATACTATATTCGTCACTACTACCGCTCTGTGAAGAATCATATTTCAATCCACGAACCAAAAGAGATGTATGTTCGATATTCGTGAATTTCTGATATTTTTCCATATGCTCACACATTTTGTCGAGCTCATCAAAGGCTTGATCTACCTTTCCCATTTCTGACGAACTGATTGCCATATCACGACAAAGCCTTCCAAGACGATTTTCGAAAAATCCGAAATCACCATCAGAGAAGATTAAATGGTAAAATTGATACAATGTTTCTCTTATCGAGTGTCGTTCTTCTGCGGTATATCCCGCCTCCGGACACTGGATCATATTGTGAGAGAGTCTTTGCATAGTATCGCATACACTCCAAAAATACCAACGACAATGTTCGACTAAATCCTTTCCCTTTAATACAGTGGAAAGCAGATCTTTGTTACAAGGTATCATCTTTGCATATTCTATTGCCTTTTCATCATTACCTAACTTAGAGTAAGTGAAGGACAGCATTTGAATAGCACCGTAGCGGATCTCAATAGAATCACTTTTCAAAAGTTTGTTTGCAATAGAAATGATTTCATCACTGTTTGCTTTAGAATCTACTGCATACAAATCGTGCATCAGTTCAAACAGAACTGTTTCATCATTCGGATATTTGTTTTGCATTTCTCGGCAAAGCGCAAGTCTTTCTCTACGTTTTCCTTTATTGATCAGTACTTGTGCCTGAGCCTTAAATGATTCGATGTCGCCTTGCTTTCTAATAGAATTACACCCCAAAATATCGTCTACCGTTACTTCGTAATAGGATGCGAGATACGGAAGAAGCGTAATATCAGGAAAGCCGTCGCCACGCTCCCATTTAGATACCGCCTGCACAGAAATACCAAGATGATTTGCGAGATCGTCTTGCGTGTTGCCGCGCTCTTTACGTAAATTTCTTAAATTTTCGCTAATTTTTAGTTCCATATTTTCCTCCAAGGTACAAAGTGACAAGCGCCTGTTCTGATTATATTATATCACATATTCAGCGTTATTCAATAACGGCATTGTTTAATTTGGGTTGAAAATATCAACGGAACGTATAAAAGGCGCACCTGCTTTATCGCAGGTACGCCAAAAGCCACTTTTTTCTGTAGGGTAGCCGCATAAAACGGCATATAATTTATTGACAGTTAATTAAAGTATATGGAATACACAGTATTTACTTTTTCGAATCCCAATTCAAACGCATCAAAGCCTCCGTGCTCTTTTGCGTATTCATCAAATTGAGCATCTTCAAATGGAATATATCCTTTTTCTATAGCTGCATTTGTAGTCGTAAGATAAAGATATTTGACCGCATCATTGGGAGTGTTTGGCAAATTGGGGGTATGAACACAGTTATTCAAGCAAAAACCGTGAACGTTTTCCGGAGCGTCATAAGATATAGCAAGTAGCTTTTTGCCGTCAAAAACGCCAAAAGGCTGTAACAGAGGTCTTTGTTCAAGCGGCTGCTTCAGGAAATTTTTAAGACCGTATCCGCCTGACTTTTTAAATATTTCATTTGGATATTCGGCAATGAATTCTTCAACTGCATCCATATCTTGCGCTTCCAACGCATGAATATCATACGCCCTTGCATCATCAGGCAGAGAAAAGGGGTCTCCGAAATACATTGTTTCGTTTTTCTCTTTTATGTTTTTGAATTTAATACCTTCAAGTGCCGCTTTTACGTCCGCAAAAGATACGTCCTTATGGAATATACAATCGATGTTTTCGGGTTTAAAAAGCAAGAGCTTGTCAATATAATTTCGGAAATTTCTCAAATCTTCAAGAACAAGTGTTAAATGAGCATTTTCAAAAAAATTATCTATCGTGACAAATCCGTTTTCGAAAGAATTTTTGTCGGATACGATTTTTGAGCCGTTTGTTGCGATAGTAAGCGCCGTATATCCGTAACGTTTGGCATCTTTTTCGAGAAGCCAATCAATTACCTCGTCCGCGTCTATTTCAAAAAAGTCGGGAAGAACGTGGCGAAATTCAGCGGTTGCGGTAGCGTTTAGCTCTTTGTCAGCCCAAGCGATCGGCTTGTCCTTCATTTTTTCGCGATATTCGCTTGGAGTTTTACCGTATTGCGCTTTAAATGCACGCGTGAAGCCTTCATGGCTTTCGTATCCTGACTCCAACGCAATAGATAAAATATCTTGTGCCGGAGACGAGCGAAGCATACGAGCCGCACGATTCAATTTCCGGAATTTTACGTATTCCATAACGTTAAATCCTGTGTGGCTTCGAAATATGCGATTAAAATAGTCTGTGGAAAATCCTGCGTTTTTCGCTACGTCATCGAGCGTGGTAACACCGGATCCCAAGTTGTTGATATACTTTACAGCATTTTTTATCAAATCTCTGTTTTCCATTTTTACCTCCCCAAACGGATAAATAAGCGGTAGTATTCCGCTTGTGATAGCATTATATCATATCCATTTTTGATTGTCTTGACGAAAAACGCTGAAATGTTAAATTGGCGTATCTGCGATAAAGCAGATACGCCAATAGCCATTTTAGCACAGCTTATTTTTTCTTCAGCTTTCCTCTGACCTTGCCGATGCAAGATACCTCGGAAAAGTCCTTGAGCATTATCTTGCCGTAATCGGGGTTGAGGGATATAAGGCAATCGCCGCCGTATATCTTGAAATATCCGTCGCCGTCAAGAACGAAGATTCCAAGCTCGCCGACCTCAACGGAGTCCGCCGTTTCAACGAGGAGGATGTCGCCGTTATGATATTTCGGCTCCATACTGTTGCCGCTTATGCGAAGCGCATAGTCCGCCCCCTCGGTCACGGGGTTGCGGTTAACGCTTATCTTTTCGGCGTTCGCGCTGTCAAGATACTCGCCCGTTCCCGCGGATACGGGCAGATCGTAAAGGACTATATCCAGCTTGCCGCCATACGCGCCCGAGTCGCGATAGCGGCGCGTGATGGGGGCGGTAATGATAGCACTCTCGCGGCGTGCGGCGGGGGCAGGGGCGTACTCCACGCGCGAAACGCGCTCACGCTCCTTGCCCGCGACCATCATAACAAGCTCTTTGCCGTGAGAGTCGAGGCGGCGGTATTCCTCAACGAGACGTATCTCGTCGCCCTCAAGAGTGAAATTGTTCGTGTTTTCGGGAATGCCGCTGACGATGTAGTCGAGCGAGCAATCAAGCGCGTCGCAGATGGCAACGATGTTCGACAGCTTTACCGAGTCGGATATTCCCGCAAGGAGCTTGCTGAGCGTTCCGAGCGGAATCCCGCTTAAATTTGAAAGCGCCTCGTTGGTCATCTTTCTTTCACTTTTTATTTCTTTTATGCGTTCTACGTAATCGGGGCCCATACCGATACCTCACTTTCATTTTCTGAAATGATTATAGCACACTTTTTCCGATTTGTAAATAGGAAAATAAAAATTTTTCCGAAATTTGAAAAAATATATTGACAAATGCTTGCGGATGTGGTATTATAATGTCAGAAAGTTTCCAAAAACGGAATTCAAGGAGGTTCACTATGAACAATTGCTTAAATAACTACAATATATATAATCGCGCAGAGTACGGCAGAAAAGAGAAGAAGGTAAGCCGACTTGCTCTCGTCGTTGAGTTTCTTCTTGCGCTTTGCGAGGCTGTCGTTGAGCTGCTTGAAAGACCGATGGTAAGAATGACCGTTCGCGCCGTTATCGGCGTGGGACTTGCGGTTGTTTGCTACTTTTTCGTAGGCGCGGTCATCGGCGGCACGATAGGCGCGCTTCGCGCGGTATGCACGGCGGTCGGTATCGTCAGCGTCGGCATCCGCGTTTTCGGAGTCAGAGCGTCCGAGTGATATCCCCGTCCGTGACGACTCCCGCCAAAAGCGTGCGCACCCCCGCTACTACTGCGGGCGCGAGCAAAAGCCCGATAACTCCGAAAAGGCGAAGCCCTGCGTACATTGAGAACAGAGATACCAAAGGGTGAATGCCAAGGCTCTTGCCTATTATTTTCGGCTCGATGAATTGCCGCAGTACCACGACGGTGACGTACAGTATGAGCAATCCTATGCCGCTTTTGAGGTCGGCGGAGATGAATGAGATCACCGACCACGGAACGAGCACCGTTCCCACGCCGAGCACGGGCAAGATGTCAACGAGCGCGGTGACGGCGGCAAGGAGAAGGGCGTATTCCGTTCCGATAAGAGTAAGACCAAAAAATACTACGGAAAACGTAATAAGAAGTATAAGAGAATACGCGCGCAGATAGCGTCCCGCCGTCTGCGCGGCTTCTTTTTTTATCTTGGGCATAAACGCCTTTACGCCCTCGGGGAGAAGGGCGTTGACGCTTGCCGCCAGCTTTTCCTTATCGAGTGCAAAGTAAAACGATGAAATGACCGTTACGGCGATGGCTAAAAGCAGCTTGGGGAGTGAGGATGCCACGGTGGACAGCGTTTTGGACAGAAACGCGCTTATCGCATCCGCCGCGCTTGATGCAATACCCGATAGAAAAGCGTCTACGCTGTCGGGCGATATTCGGTGCGCCGTGTCCTTGTGCAGCGCGGCGGATATCTTTTCGCTTATGCCGTTTATGAGGTCCGTCGCGTTTCCGATAAGCTCGCTTATCGGGTCGCCGTCCTGACCGATTCCCGCGGCAAGCTCGCCAAGCTCGATGACGAGCCGCTTTGCCGCGAGCCAAAGGGCGAGGGAGATTGCGACGAGCAACAAAAACACGAGCACCGCCGCCGCCACGCGCTTGGGTACTTTGCTATGCTCGGATATCTTTTGAGCGATGGGATAGACCGCCGCCGCGATGAGCGCGGCTATTGCAAACGGCAGAAGAATAGGGAGCAGATGCTTGAAAAACAAATATATTGCCGCCGCGCCGAACGCAAGGCAAATAAGGATAGCCGCCGTGCGCTTCCATTCGAAGCCGTTTTTCTCGTCGTTCATTTCTTACCTCTGATAAATAAATTATGATTGATTTTATGCTTTTTGCTGTCGCTCCTATACGCCGAAAAAATAAAAAATAAAAAAATTTCAAAAAAGTATTGACAAAATAAGGGACGTGTGATAAAATACTACACTGAATTATAATCCCTCAATATGCCTAAAAACTGAATCTTGCTGAAAAAAAGTCGTCGAAAAAGTTTAGAAAAAGCTTCAAAAACGAACGAATTTACAGAAAGTTTACAAAAAATTTAAGCATTTTTGAAGTGGAAAAATACTTGAATGGAGTGATTGTATCAATGGTGAAAGTTACAGATCAGATGCTCGGAAAGAATCTGCGAAAGAGCTTTTCCAAAACTCGCACCACCCTGGAGATCCCCAACCTTATAGAGATCCAGACGAAGTCCTTCAAATGGTTTCTTGAGGAAGGTCTTGCGGAGGTCCTCCGCGACGTATCTCCCATCGTGGATTTTTCGGGTAACCTTTCTATCGAGTTCATTTCCTTCTCGATAGACTCGAAGCCCAAGTATCCCGTAGAGGAGTGCAAGGAGAGGGACGTTAACTACGCCGCACCTCTCAAGGTCAACGTCCGCCTTACCAACAAGCTGACGGGCGAGGTCAAGCAGACCGACATCTATATGGGTGACTTCCCGATAATGACGGAGAAGGGTACTTTCGTTATCAACGGTGCTGAGCGCGTTATCGTTTCCCAGCTCATCCGTTCCCCCGGAATGTACTACGCCTCCGATATAGACAAGGCGGGCAGGAAAACTTTTACCGCCACCATCATCCCCTATCGCGGTGCATGGCTTGAGTACGAGGTCGACAGCAATAACGTTATCTGGGTACGCATTGATAAGAACCGTAAGCTTCCCCTTACTATGTTCATCCGTGCGCTCGGCATTTCCGTAAATCCCGAAACTGGACTTATGGAGTCCGCCATCAATACCGCAGACGATATGGTCGAGATGTTCGGCGACAACGTATATCTGCGCGCAACTCTTGAAAAGGACGAGTCCGAAAATCTTGCGCTTGGCAAGAGTTCGGGCGCGGCTATCGAGTCTCTGCGTGAGATCTACCGCAAGCTCCGCCCCGGTGAGCCCGTTCAGACCGACGCGGCTCTTACTCTGCTCAATAACTTCTTCTTTGACCCCAAGAGATACGATATCGCTCCCGTTGGACGCTATAAGTACGACAAGAAGCTCTCTATCGCCGCAAGAATCAAGAACCACCGCATAGCAAGTGACATCGTAAGCCCCATCACGGGCGAGGTCCTCTTTGAGGCAGGTCACGTTCTCAGCGTTGAGGACGCTATGCAGGTAGAGTACGCCGCCGTCAACGAGGTAGTTATCACTCTCGACAACGGCGAAAACATCAAGGTATTCTCCAACAACACCTGCTGGCCCGAAAAGATCATCGGTGACGATCTTTCCGACTGCGGCGTGCGCGAGAAGGTCCGCACCTCCGTTCTTCTTTCCATTATGGAGGAATGCGGCGGCGATATGGATGCCGTCAAGGCGGCTGTTAAGAGCCGTATGGCAGAGCTTTGCCCCAAGCACATCACCCGTGACGATATATTTGCTACCATTAACTATCTCTTCACTCTCACTAACGACGTGGGCAGCGTTGACGATATAGACCACCTTGGTAACCGCCGTATCCGTTCCGTAGGCGAGCAGCTTCAGAACCAGATGCGTATCGGCTTCTCCCGTATGGATAAGATAATCCGCGAGCGTATGACCACTCAGGACAGCGAAAAGCTCACTCCCCAGGCGCTTATCAACATCCGCCCCGTAGCTACCGTTATCCGCGAGTTCTTCGGCTCGTCCCAGCTCTCTCAGTTTATGGATCAGTCCAACCCTCTGGCAGAGCTTACCCACAAGCGCCGTCTGTCCGCGCTCGGTCCCGGCGGTCTTTCCCGTGACCGTGCATCCTTCGACGTTCGTGACGTACACTACACCCACTACGGCAGAATGTGTCCCATCGAGACTCCCGAAGGTCCTAACATCGGTCTTATCTCCTATCTTGCAACCTATGCGCGCATCAGCGATTACGGCTTCATCGAAGCTCCCTACCGCAAGGTCGACCGTGCAACGGGCAAGGTAACGGACGAGGTCGTTTATATGACCGCGGACGAGGAGGACAACTACATCATCGCTCAGGCTAACGAGGCGCTGGACGAGGAGGGAAGATTTATAAACGCCAAGGTAACGGCAAGAGATAAGAACGAGTTTATCGAGGTCGACTCCTCCGTTATCGATTATATGGACGTATCTCCTAAGATGGTAGTTTCCGCCGCCACCGCAATGATCCCCTTCCTTGAGAACGACGATAACTCCCGTGCACTCATGGGCTCGAACATGCAGAAGCAGGCAGTTCCGCTTATGGTAACGGATTCCCCCATCGTCGGTACGGGTATGGAATATAAGGTAGCTAAGGACTCAGGCGTCGTCGTTCTTGCAAGGAACGCGGGCGTCGTTGAGCACGTAGAGACCGCAAAGATAGTCGTTCGCTGCGAGGAAGGCAGACGCGACGTTTACGAGCTTATCAAGTTTAAGCGTACCAACCAAGGCACGTGCTGCAACCAGCGCCCCATCGTAAAGGTTGGCGAGAAGGTGGAAAAGGGTCAGGTTATTGCCGACGGCCCCGCAACCTCAAACGGCGAGATAGCTCTCGGTAAGAACGCTCTTATCGGATTTATGACCTGGGAGGGTTATAACTACGAGGACGCAGTTCTTCTTAATGAAAACCTCGTCAGAAATGACGTTTACACCTCACTTCATATCGAAGTATATTCTCACGAGGCGCGCGACACCAAGCTCGGCTCTGAGGAGATCACCCGCGAGATCCAGAACGTAGGCGAGGATGCGCTCCGCAACCTCGATGCTAACGGTATCGTAAAGAAGGGTACTGAAGTACACGCAGGAGATATCCTCGTAGGTAAGATCACTCCCAAGGGAGAGACCGACCTTACCGCAGAGGAAAGGCTGCTCCGTGCCATCTTCGGTGAAAAGACTCGCGAGACCAGAGATACCTCTCTGCGTCTGCCCCACGGCGAGTCGGGAATCGTCGTTGACGTTCGCGTGTTCTCACACGATCAGGGCGACGAGCTTCCTGCGGGCGTAAACAAGGTAGTTCACGTTTACATCGCGCAGAAGAGAAAGATATCCGTCGGAGATAAGATGGCAGGACGTCACGGTAACAAGGGTGTCGTTTCCCGCATTCTTCCTCCTGAGGATATGCCCTTCCTTCCCGACGGAACTCCCCTTGACATCGTTCTTAACCCGCTGGGCGTCCCTTCCCGTATGAACATCGGTCAGGTTCTTGAGGTACACCTCGGTATCGCTGCCCGCAAGCTTGGCTGGAAGATTATGACCCCCGTTTTCGACGGCGCGAACGAGCGCGACATTATCGAGTGCATGAAGCAGGCGAATATGTGGCGTGAGGTATTCCCCGGCGAGAACGTTGACGGCAAGGAGACCCGCGAGGTCACCGATCCCGTAACGGGAGAGACGAAGCGTCAGGTAATCGACGGTAAGACCGTTCTTTACGACGGACGTACCGGTCTGCCCTTTGATAACCCCGTTACCGTGGGCTATATGTACTTCCTTAAGCTCCACCATCTGGTTGACGATAAGATCCACGCACGTTCCAACGGTCCTTACTCTCTCGTAACTCAGCAGCCTCTCGGCGGTAAAGCGCAGTTCGGCGGTCAGCGTTTCGGAGAGATGGAGGTTTGGGCGCTTGAGGCGTACGGCGCAGCCTACACGCTTCAGGAGATCCTTACCGTCAAGTCCGACGATATCAACGGACGCCGCAAGGCATACGAGGCTATCATTCAGGGACAGAATATTCCTACTCCCGGTATTCCCGAATCTTTCAAGGTTCTCGTTAAGGAGCTTCAATCGCTCTGCCTTGACATCAAGGTCCTCAACAACGACGGCGAGGAGATCCAACTCTCCAGCCTTTGCAACGACGATGTTCCTCAGTACCTCAGCCACAGCGATGCGGAGGCTGTAGACGCTATCGTCGGCAACACCGAGATTCCCGACGACATCCACAAGGCTTTCCTCTTTGAAGAAGACGAGGACGAGGACAATGACGGCGAGGATGGTGAGGAATACGAATACAGCGAAGACGAGAGCTACGACGATAGCTTCGATTCGGACGATTTTAATTAATTATAAGGAGAACAGCTATGGCAAATAACGAATTCGCTTCCATAAAGATTGGACTGGCATCTCCGGACAAGATAAGAGAATGGTCTTACGGCGAGGTAACGAAGCCCGAGACTATAAACTACCGCACGCTCAAGGCAGAGGTCGGAGGACTTTTCTGCGAGCGCATCTTTGGCCCGACCAAGGACGGCGCGTGTATGTGCGGTAAATATAAGAACTCGCACAATATCCGTGAAAAGATCGTCTGCGATAAGTGCGGAGTTGAGGTGACCACGAAGAAGGTTCGCCGTGAGAGAATGGGACACATCGAGCTTGCTACTCCCGTGTCGCATATCTGGTATTTCAAGGCGTCGCCTTCCCGTATGGCTCTGGTTCTTGAGATATCCTCAAAGCAGCTTGAGCAGGTGCTTTACTTTGCCGAGAATATCGTTCTTGATCCCGGCAACACTCCTCTTAAAAAGGGAATGGTGCTTAATGAAAAGCAGTACAACGAGTACCGCGAAATGTACGAGAACGAGTTCCGCGTCGGAATGGGCGCAGAGGCTATCAGAGAGCTTCTCGCAGGTATCGACATCAACGAGCTTGCCGCTTCTCTTAAGGAGGAGCTTAAGACCGCGACCAGCCAGAAGAAGGCTCGCGTTATCAAGCGTCTTGAGGTAGTTGAGTCCTTCCGCCGCTCCGGCAACAAGCTTGAGTGGATGGTGCTTGACGTAGTACCCGTGCTCCCCCCCGATATCAGACCTATGGTACAGCTCGACGGCGGAAGATTTGCATCCTCCGACCTTAACGAGCTCTACCGCCGAGTTATCAGCCGTAACAACCGTCTGAAAAAGCTCATAGAGATCCACACCCCTGAGATCGTTATCCGCAACGAGAAGCGTATGCTTCAGGAAGCCGTTGACGCTCTTATCGATAACGGCCGCCGCGGCAAGCCCGTTACGGGACCCTCCAACCGTGCGCTTAAATCTCTTTCCGAGATGCTTCGCGGTAAGCAGGGACGCTTCCGTCAGAACCTGCTCGGTAAGCGTGTTGACTACTCCGGACGTTCCGTTATCGTCGTAGGACCTTCGCTTAAGATCTATCAGTGCGGTCTGCCCAAGGAGATGGCACTTGAGCTCTTCAAGCCCTTCGTTGTTAAGAGACTTGTCGAAATGGGCAAGGCTACCAACGTCAAGGAGGCGCAGAAGAAGATCGATCGCGCTCAGGTCAGCAACGACGAGGTCTGGGACGCACTCGAAAACGTTATCAAGGAGCATCCCGTGCTTCTTAACCGTGCGCCTACGCTCCACCGTCTGTCCATTCAGGCGTTCGAGCCCGTGCTTGTAGAGGGTAGAGCAATAAAGCTTCACCCGCTGGTATGTACCGCATTCAACGCCGACTTCGACGGCGACCAGATGCCCGTACACGTTCCGCTTTCCGCGGAGGCACAGGCGGAGGCACGCTTCCTTATGCTTTCCGCAAACAACCTTTTGAAGCCTGCCGACGGTAGAGCAGTTACCGTTCCTACGCAGGATATGATACTTGGTTCTTATTACCTTTCTATCGTAAGGACCGACGAGCCCGGCTGCGGAAGAATCTTCCGCGACGTTGACGAGGCTACTATGGCTTACGCCAACGGTCAGATCGGTCTGCACGCTCCTATTGCCGTTCGTATGAAGAAGGATGGCGAGACGAGAATAATCGGTCTTATCCGTCCCGATATGACCGACGATAAGGAGCAGATCGGCAGAGTCAATACGGGCAAGGATGCCGTTACGCTCGGAAGAATAATCTTCAACAGCAATATCCCGCAGGACCTCGGCTTCGTTGACAGAAGCCGCGATGAGAACAAGTTCGACCTTGAGATCGCTTCGATCATCACCAAGAAGGAGCTTGGTCAGATCATCAACGCCTGCATTGCAAGACACACCTCCGCTACCACCGCAGAGATGCTTGACGCCATCAAGGAGATGGGCTACAAGTATTCCACCCGCGCTTCCTTCTCCATCTCGGTATACGATATGACTATACCCAAGGAAAAGAAGGATCTCGTAAGCGAGGCAGAGGCAGAAGTCGTCAAGATCGGCAAGTATTACGCAAGAGGTCTGCTCTCCGAGGAGGAGAGATACGACAAGGTCATCGCGCTGTGGAATAAGACCACCGCAGACGTTACCGCAGCTCTCCAGAAGGGCTTCTCCACCTATAACCCGATCAAGATAATGTCCGATTCGGGAGCCCGTGGATCTATCACCCAGATGCGTCAGCTCGCAGGTATGCGCGGACCTATGTTCGCTACCAACGGTAAGACGATGGAGATCCCGATCAAGTCGAACTTCCGTGAGGGAATGAAGATCTTCGAGTACTTTATGGGTGCTCGTTCCTCTCGTAAGTCTCTTTCCGATACCGCACTTCGTACCGCAGACTCGGGTTACCTTACCCGCCGTCTTGTCGACGTATCTCAGGATGTTATCGTTCGTGAGGAAAAGTGCGACACCCAGACGGGCGCGTACGTACGCGCCATCACCGAGCCCGGTGCTGACAAGCCTATCGAGCCTCTGGCAGACAGACTTGTGGGCAGATATACCCTCGGTGACGTAGTAGACCCCAAGACGGGCGAGGTCATCGTTCCCGACGACACTCTCGTAGATGAGAAGATGGCAAAGAAGATCGTTGCCGCAGGTGTCGAGGAGGTCTGCATCAGAACGGTTATCCAGTGTCACGCAAGACACGGTGTGTGCGCTCATTGCTACGGTGCTGACCTTGCCAGCGGCAAGAAGGTAAACGTAGGTGAGGCAGTAGGTATCCTTGCAGCTCAGTCCATCGGTGAGCCCGGTACTCAGCTTACGATGAGAACCTTCCACACGGGTGGTGTTGCAGGTTCGGATATTACGCAGGGTCTTCCCCGCGTTGAGGAGCTCTTTGAGGCAAGAACGCCCAAAAAGCCCGCTATACTCTCCGCAGTTGACGGCGTGGCTCACGTTCAGCCCGATGAGGCTAACCCCAACATTCAGGACGTTATCATCAAGTCCGATGAAACGGGTGAGAACGTCAAGTATCAGATACCCTACGGTCGCCGCATAATCGTTGAGAACGGCTCCGTTGTTAAGCGCGGTGACGCTATCACCGAGGGCTCTAAGGCTCCCGCCGATATTATGGCGTATATGGGCGCTGACGCCGTATACGACTATATCATCAGCGAGATCCAGAAGGCTTACCGTGCGCAGTCGGTTAACATCAACGACAAGCACATCGAGGTTATCGCCCGCCAGATGACGCGCAAGCGTCGCATCGAGGACAGCGGTGACACCAACCTTCTCCTTGGCTCTCTCGTTTCCATCAACGAGTTTGAGGACGAGAACGCAGAGATCCGCGCAAGGATCGCCGCAGGCGAGGAGGGACTTAAGGAGGCTGTCGGAATTCCCGTGCTTCTCGGTATATCCAAGGCTGCGCTCCAGACCGATTCCTTCTTGTCCGCCGCATCCTTCCAGGAGACCACCAAGGTTCTTACCGAGGCGGCTATCAAGGGTAAGGTCGACAACCTGCTCGGTCTTAAGGAGAACGTAATCATTGGTAAGCTCATCCCCGCAGGTACGGGTATGGCTTGCTATAACACCGTTGACATCGTGGGAACTGCCGCTGATGAAGCTCCCGCCGAGGTCGAGGAAGCAGAGTTGACGGATTCCGCAGACACCGACGAGGTCGGAACTGAAGAATAATCCGCAAAAATAAGGGGTGTGACGCATTTTTACGCGGCACACCCCGCTGCTTCGTAAAAAGTATGTGCAAAATTGACATAACCGCCAAAAAACGATGGTGGGTTTTGTGCAAAAGGTAGAAATTTTGTCTCGAAGTTTGTGATTATTGACAAATTGACGGGAAAATGATATAATAGTATGAAATTTGCCGCGAAAACGATGTCCGTATTCGAGGTAAATAGCCAAAAACAGCATCACGGCGCGCCAAGTGCTGTGTTCTGTATATAAGCAAATACGAAAAGAAGGAGGATAAGAAGAGGAATGCCAACCTTTAACCAGCTTGTCAGACAGGGCCGTAGCGATAAGGTTTTTAAGTCGAAGTCTCCCGTACTTCAGAAGGGCTTTAACACCATCAGCAACGTAGCCACCGATCTGCCTTCACCCCAGAAGCGCGGCGTTTGCACCAAGGTAACTACTACCAGCCCTAAGAAGCCTAACTCTGCACTTCGTAAGATCGCAAGAGTTCGTCTTACCAACGGTCTTGAGGCAACGACCTACATTCCCGGTGAGGGACACAATTTGCAGGAACACTCCGTAGTTCTCATCAGAGGCGGAAGAGTGCGCGATCTGCCTGGTGTACGTTACCACATCATCCGTGGTACGCTTGACGCTCAGGGAGTTGCAGCCCGCAAGCAAGCCCGTTCCAAGTATGGAACAAAAGTTCCGAAGGCTTCTAAGAAGTAATTTCGGAAAAAGGTATGCAGCATGTTTTTAGCTTGTCACGGATTTCCGTTTTGTTTATATACAGGGAAAAACGCGGCTCGCGCCAACAGGAGATATGCTTTTGAGTACCTATGATTTCATTCAAAATTAATGAAGGAGGGAAGTACAGTGCCGAGAAGAGGTCGTATATCCAAGAGAGATGTTCTGCCGGATCCGCTTTACAAGTCTAAGCTTGTTACCAAGCTTATCAACAACGTAATGCTTGACGGCAAGAAGGGAGTCGCCCAGAAGATCGTTTACGACGCATTTGCAAGCGTTGAGGCGAAGACTGGTAAGAATGGACTCGAAGCTTTTGTTGAAGCTCTTGAAAACGTAATGCCCGTACTTGAGGTTAAGGCTCGCCGTGTAGGTGGATCTACCTATCAGGTACCGCTGGAGGTAAGAGCAGAAAGACGTCAGACTCTGGGTCTTCGCTGGATGGTAACTTTTGCCAGAAAGCGCGGCGAGCGTACCATGGCAGACCGTCTTGCAGCCGAGATAATCGATGCAACGAACAATGCCGGTGGAGCGTTCAAGAAGAAGGAAGAGACTCACCGTATGGCAGAGGCAAACAAGGCGTTTGCACATTACAGATATTAATTTGCTAATAGCAAGAATATCTTTTTAAGTAGAAAAAAGTTAAGGAGACCTGAAGTTTATGCCAAGAGAATATTCGCTTGAGTGTACTCGTAATATAGGTATCATGGCCCACATTGATGCCGGAAAGACTACCACCAGCGAAAGAATTTTGTTCTATACAGGTGTCAACCACAAACTTGGAGAGACACATGATGGCGATGCTACGATGGACTGGATGGAGCAGGAGAAGGAGAGGGGAATAACCATCACCTCCGCTGCAACCACTTGCCATTGGAGAGGCAATCGCATAAACATCATTGATACCCCCGGTCACGTTGACTTCACCGTTGAGGTAGAGCGTTCGCTCAGAGTTCTTGACGGTGCAGTTGCAGTATTTTGTGCAAAGGGAGGCGTTGAGCCTCAGTCTGAAACCGTTTGGAGACAGGCTACCAAGTACAGCGTGCCTCGTCTCGCCTATGTCAATAAGATGGATATAACCGGTGCGGATTTCTACCGTGTTGTAGACATGATGAAGGAGCGCTTGGGCGCAAATGCAGTTCCGATCCAGCTTCCTATTGGCAAAGAGGACGGTTTCCGTGGTATCGTTGACCTTATGAATATGGAGGCTACCGTTTACTACAATGATAACGGTACCGATATGAGAATTGAGCCTATCCCCGAGGATATGCTCGACGAGGCTAAGCTCTACCGTGAGGCTATGGTAGAGGCAGCCGCAGAGGTAGACGACGTCCTTATGGACAAGTACCTCGAAGGTGAGGAGATCACTAACGATGAATTGAGAGCAGCTATGCGTAAGGCAACTATCCAGAACCACATGGTTCCCGTAGTTTGCGGAACGTCCTTCAAGAACAAGGGCGTACAGAAGCTGCTTGATGCTATCGTTGATTACCTGCCTTCTCCCGTTGATGTTCCGAGCATCACGGGTATTGACCCCGACACCGGCGACGAGGACAGCCGTCCTTCCAGCGACGAAGCTCCGTTTGCAGCTCTTGCATTCAAGATTGCAACCGACCCCTTCGTTGGAAAGCTCTGCTTCTTCCGCGTATATTCGGGATCTATCCATGCAGGCGATACCGTTTGGAACGCCAGCAAGGGTAAAAAGGAAAGAATGGGAAGAATCGTTCAGATGCACGCAAACTCCCGTAAGGATATCGACGTCGTTTACGCGGGCGATATCGCAGCGGTCGTTTCCGTAAAGAACACCGGTACCGGTGACTCTCTCTGCGACGAGAAGAACCCCATCATTCTTGAATCTATGGAATTCCCCGAGCCCGTTATCAGAGTTGCTATCGAGCCCAAGACCCGCGCGGGACTTGAGAAGATGGGCATAGCTCTTGCAAAGCTGGCTGAGGAGGATCCTACCTTCCGTACCTACACCGACGACGATACGGGTCAGACCATTATCGCAGGTATGGGTGAGCTTCACCTTGAGATCATCGTTGACAGACTTCTGCGCGAGTTTAAGGTCGAGGCTAACATCGGTGCACCGCAGGTCGCTTACAAGGAGACTATCCGTCAGAGAGTCGACCACGAGTGCAAGTACAAAAAGCAGTCCGGTGGTTCCGGTCAGTACGCTCACGTTAAGATCATACTTGAGCCTAACGAGTCCGGCGCAGGCTACGAATTTGTAAACTCCGTTACCGGTGGCGCAATTCCCAAGGAATTCATCGAGCCTGTAAATCAGGGCATCCAGAGCGCAATGCAGTGCGGTGTTCTTGCAGGCTACAACGTAGTTGACGTAAAGGCAACCCTTTACGATGGTTCTTATCACGAGGTCGACTCCTCTGAAATGGCGTTCAAGATCGCCGGTTCTATGGCGTTCAAGGAGGCTATGAGAAAGGCAGAGCCCGTACTCACCGAGCCTATCATGAAGGTTACCACCATTACGCCCAACGATTCCCTCGGAGACGTTATTGGTGACTTTAACTCTCGCCGTGGAGCGATCCAGTCGATGACCGACGACGGCAAGGGTACTACCGAGATTATCGCAGACGTTCCGCTGTCCGAAATGTTCGGATACGCAACCGATCTGCGTTCCAAGTCTCAGGGACGTGCGCTCTATTCTATGGAGCCGCACAACTTCGCTCAGGTTCCCAAGAGCATTCAGGAGGGCATCGTTACCTCCCGTTCCAAGACAAACTAATCGTTTGTTTAATTAAAAAATAAAAAATAAAATTTATATGGAGGAAATTCCAAATGGCAAAGGCTACGTTTGAACGCACCAAACCCCACGTAAACATTGGTACCATCGGTCACGTTGACCATGGTAAGACCACCCTTACCGCAGCTATCACCAAGTATCTCAAGTCGGAGGCCAAGCGGTCTTAGGAAGACAAGAAATCTACTCAACTCCTTGGCTCACAGAACGACATGGCTACGATCCGACTTGGCTACGTTTGAACGCACCAAACCCCACGTAAACATTGGTACCATCGGTCACGTTGACCATGGTAAGACCACTCTGACCGCTGCTATCACCAAGTACCTGGCTCTGCAGGGCAAGGCTGAGATGCAGGACTACTCCGCCATCGATAAGGCTCCCGAGGAGCGCGAGCGTGGCATAACCATCTCCATCGCTCACATCGAGTATCAGTCCGATGCTCGTCACTATGCTCATGTTGACTGCCCCGGCCACGCCGACTACGTCAAGAACATGATCACCGGTGCTGCCCAGATGGACGGCGCTATCCTGGTTATCGCTGCTACCGACGGCCCCATGGCTCAGACTCGCGAGCACATCCTGCTCGCCCGTCAGGTCGGCGTTCCCTACATCGTTGTCTTCATGAACAAGACCGATATGATGGACGACCCCGAGCTGCTGGAGCTGGTTGAGATGGAGATCCGCGAGCTGCTGAGCAGCTACGATTTCCCCGGCGACGACATTCCGATGGTGAAGGGCTCCGCTCTGCAGGCTCTGGAGGCTGTCCAGGCTGGCAAGATCGTGGACGAGGATCCCTGGTGCGCGAAGATTTTCGAGCTGATGAACGAGGTTGACAACTACATCCCCGAACCCGCTCGTGCCACCGATCAGCCCTTCCTGATGCCCGTTGAGGACGTGTTCTCCATCTCCGGCCGCGGCACCGTTGCCACCGGTCGTGTTGAGCGCGGCGTC